>CANRKN010000132.1 GCA_947631215.1 uncultured Oscillospiraceae bacterium
GGGTAGGCGTGGACGATGGCGTTGGTCACCGCCTCGGATACGGCGGTGCGGATGTCCCCCAGCTCCTCCAGCGTGGGGTCCATCTGAGCGGCGAAGGCCGCCGCCGCGGCCCGGGCGAACCCCTCGTTCACGCTCCTGGCGGGAAATTCCAGCTTTATGTAGTTGCGCTGTTTCATATGTAGACCTCCATTATTCCATTCGGATGAGGGGGCTTTGCCAGCCCGACGGGCGGCGAGAGCCGGCAGTGCCCCGCACGCGCTCGGTGAGCGAAGCGAACTTTAGCGGGAGGGGCCCTGCCGGGCGAGGCCGCCCTGGCACTGGATGCTATACGCCCGGTCCCGCGCCGGTGCTGATCTTGATGACGCGGTCGATGCCTGATGCGTCTATAACCTTCAAAGGCTGGTTCTTTACATTCTCCACCCAGGCCCGGCCGCCGGTCTCGGCCATGAGCCGGGCGATCTTCAAAATGAGGGCGATGCCGGAGGAGTCCATGAAGGTGAGCCCGGCCATGTCCACCACGCAGTCCCGGGGCAGATAGTCGTCCACGGCGGCGCTGATCTTCCTGAGGGCCGCCGACGCCTCATGGTGGTCCAGCTCCCCCTTCAGATACAGCGTCAGCCGCCCGTCGGCATAGCTCGACAGCACCTTCATAAGGCTCGTCTCCCTTCTTCCCAACAAAAATCACACCGTACAAACGTACAGTGTGATTTTACGATATATGCGCTGTCGAATGCTGTCGCACGGGGGCGGGCGGCGACAGACTAGTAAATATATTTACTAAAGTCAAGAGTAAACTTCTTTACTCGGTTATACTCACCCTGACAGGGGGTGAGGCCATGGAGATATATCAGGAGCGGATACGGGCGCTCCGGGAGGACCATGACCTGACCCAGGAGCAGGTGGCGGCCTATCTGGGCACGTCCCAGACGATGTACGCCCGGTATGAGCGCGGCGCGAACGAGCTCCCCATCCGCCATTTGATAGCGCTTTGCAGGCTGTACCACGTCTCGTCAGACCAGATATTGGGGATATAAAAAACCAAGGAGCCGTACGATGGATTTCTTTGAAACAGTCGAAAAGAGAAGGACTGTCCGGGATTTTGAAAACAGCCCCCTGCCCCAGGAGGACGTCATAAAAATCATCGACGCCGGTCTCAAAGCGCCCACAAATGACCATATGCGGGACTGGCATTACATTGTGGTCCGGGACAAAGCCGCCGTCTTAAAACTGTTGGAAATAGTCCCCCGCACCATCTCCCACGAGGACATGGAGCAGCTCCTTCGGGATTGGGACCTGCGGGACAGCGTACAGCAAAACAGCTATCGGGCCGCCGTTCCAAAGCAGTACAGGATGCTGGCTGACGCGGCTGTGGTCGTGGCGCCGCTGATGAAGCTGAAAACCGACCTGCTCCACCCCGACAACATCTCCCATCTCAACGGATTCGCCTCCATATGGTGCAGCATAGAGAATATCTTTCTCGCCGCCACCGCCCTCGGCTATGGATGCAGTATGCGTATCCCTCTGGGAGATGAGGAACAATGGGCGAAGGACGTGCTCGGTTTTCCAGGCGACTACTTCATGCCCTGCTTTATCGGAATCGGAACGCCGAAAAAGGATGCGCCCCACATAGAGCAAAAGGCGATCGACATACGCGAGCGCATCCACTGGGACAAGTGGTAACTGCAAATAAAGAACCGGCGCGGCATGATGCCGCGCCGGTTCCTTTTTCTGTTGCCGTCGAAGCGTGGCGGCAGGTAAATATCAATCGCCGTCCCGTTCCTCCGCCGTGTCGATATACTTTTCTTCCGCTTCCTCCATGGCCTGCTGCAATATCTGCCGCGCCTCTCCATCCGGCTGCACGTCCAGCGCCCTGTCCACAGCCTGGCATAGGATGTAATACATCTTCTGATAGTCCGCCATGATAGCAGCTCCTTGTAAACATATTTTGGACACATAACATATCCATTTCCGCCAGTATAACACATATCCGCTCTAAAATAAATATAAAATATATTTGTTTTGGGGTGATTTTGTGGTCACAAAGAGCCTTTCCATTCGGATAGAGCCGGAGCTTTTGGACAAGCTCCACGTGGTGGCAGACTACGAAGGGCGGTCCGCCAACAGCCAGATATTGATCCTCATCCGCCGGTGCGTCGAGCAGTACGAGCAGGAGCACGGCAAAATCGAACTGGGCGGAAAATAAGGAACACAGACCGGATGCCAGTATGGTCCCGGCACAAAAAGAGCACGGTGCAGTATTGCATCGTGCTCTTATCTATTCAGTTTTCCGAATCACATCTTCACAAGCTTTGATTCAGTGTATTCAGTGAACAGCGCCACCTCCCCTTGCACAGGGGAGGCTTTATTTTACCCCAGGTTCTTCAAGCTCTCCTCCAAATTCGCCGCCAGGGCCTGGGCTTTCGCCAGCTTGTCCCGCTCGGCGGCCACCACCCGCTCCGGGGCCCGGGAGACGAAGCTCTCGTTGGCCAGCTTTTTCTCCTGGTTGGCAATGTCCTGCTTGGCTTTGGCCAGCTCTTTCGTAATGCGCTCCCGCTCCTTGTCCAGGTCCACCAGCTCCGCCATGGGCATATACACCGTGGCGCCGCCGGTGACCACCGTCACCATGCCGGATATATCGGCGGGAGCCTCGGTCGTCACGTTCACCGCCCCGGCGTAGGCCAGGTTCGCCATGTACACCGTCCCGGCCTCGTAGACCTGGGGCTCGGCGGTGACAAGGGTGATATGGGGCCGCTTGGAGGGGGGCACGTTCATCTCCGCCCGGCGGCTGCGCACCGCCTTCACCGCCTCCATGATCTTCTCGAAGTCCTCCTCCTCGGTCTGGAAGCACAGGGCCTCGTTGACCTCGGGATAGGTCTCCACGATGAGGGCCTTCCCCTCATGGGGGATGGCGCCGTAGATCTCCTCGGTGATGAAGGGCATGAAGGGGTGCAGAAGCCGCAGGATGTCGGTGAGCACGTACAAGAGCACCTGCTGGGCGCTCACGTCCCCCTCCCGCAGGCGAGGCTTGGTGATCTCGATATACCAGTCGCAAAAGCTGTCCCAGATGAAGTCGTATATCTTCGTCGCGGCCAGGCCCAGCTCGTACTTATCGAAGTTCTCGTTGACCTCGGCGATGAGGCTTTGGAGCTTGGACAATATCCACTTGTCCTCCAGCTTCAGCTCCCCGGGCAGCTTATTCTCCTCCACCGTCAGGTTCATCATCACGTACCGGGCGGCGTTCCACAGCTTGTTGGCGAAGTTGCGCATGGCCTCGCACCGCTCCACGTAGAAGCGCATGTCGTTGCCGGGGGAGTTGCCGGTGATGAGGTTGAAGCGCAGGGCGTCCGCGCCGTACTGGTCGATGACCTCGATGGGGTCCACGCCGTTGCCGGCGGATTTGGACATCTTCTTGCCGTGGGGGTCCCGGACAAGGCCGTGGATGAGCACGGTCTTGAAGGGCTCCTTTTTCATGTGCTCCATGCCGGAGAAGATCATCCGGGCCACCCAGAAGAAGATGATGTCGTAGCCGGTGACCAGCACGTCCGTGGGATAGAAGTACGCCAGGTCCTCCGTCTTATCCGGCCAGCCCAGGGTGGAGAAGGGCCACAGGGCGGAGCTGAACCAGGTGTCCAGCACGTCCGGGTCCCGGGTGATATTCTTCGAGCCGCAGGCCTCGCACTGGCAGGCGTCCTCGCGGGAAACGGTGACGTGGCCGCAGTCGGCGCAGTACCAGGCGGGGATCTGGTGGCCCCACCACAGCTGCCGGCTGATGCACCAGTCCCGGACGTTGTGCATCCAGTTGAGGTACGTCTTGGCGAACCGGTCGGGCACGAACTGGATGGTGCCGTCCTCCACCACCCGGATGGCCTCCTTGGCCAGGGGCTCCATCTTCACGAACCACTGGTCGCTGGCCAGGGGCTCCACGTCGCTGTGGCAGCGGTAGCAGGTGCCCACGTTATGTACGTGTTCCTCCACCTTCACGAGATACCCCTGCTCCTCCAGGTCCTTCAGGATGACCTTCCGGGCCTCGTACCGGTCCAGGCCATTATACTTGCCGCCGTTGATGATGCAGCCGTTGTCGTCGATGACTAGGATCTGCTCCAAATTATGGCGCAGGCCCACCTCGAAGTCGTTGGGGTCGTGGCAGGGGGTCATCTTCACGCAGCCGGTGCCGAATTCCATGTCCACGTACTCGTCGGCCACGATGGGGATCTCCCGCCCCACCAGGGGCAGGATGCAGGTCTTGCCCACGATGGAGGTATACCGCTCGTCGTTGGGGTTCACCGCCACGCCGGTGTCGCCCAGCATGGTCTCGGGCCGGGTCGTCGCGACGACGACCTCCCCGGAGCCGTCGGCCAGGGGATAGCGCAGGTGCCAGAGATGCCCCGGCTTTTCCTCATACTCCACCTCCGCGTCGGAAAGAGCGGTGGTGCAGTGGGGGCACCAGTTGATGATGCGCTTGCCCTTGTAAATAAGGCCCTTCTCGTAGAGGGAGCAGAACACCTCGCGGACCGCCTTGGAGCAGCCCTCGTCCATGGTGAAGCGCTGGCGCTCCCAGTCGCAGGAGGAGCCCAGGGTCTTGAGCTGCTCCACGATGCGGTCGCCGTACTTGTTCTTCCAGTCCCACACCCTATCCAGGAACTTCTCCCGGCCCAGGTCGAAGCGGGTCAGCCCCTCCTCGTTGCGCAGGTTCTCCTCGACTTTTATTTGGGTGGCGATGCCCGCGTGGTCATAGCCGGGCAGCCACAGGGCGGAATAGCCCTTCATCCGCTTGTAGCGGGTGAGCACGTCCTGGATGGTCTCGTCCACGGCGTGGCCCAGGTGGAGCTGGCCCGTCACGTTGGGGGGCGGGATGACGATGGTGAAGGGCTTCTTCTCAGGGTCCCGCTCCGCGTGGAAGTAATTGCCGTCCAGCCACTGCTGGTATATCTTCTTCTCGACCTGCTTGGGGTCGTACTGTTTGGGCAGCTCTCTCATTTGCACAGCTCCTCTATCTCCTCGGGGCCGGAAAGGCCCACCGTTTTATTGACCAGCACCCCGTCCCGAAACACCATCAGGGTGGGGATGCTCATGATGCCGTACCGGGCGGCCAGGTCCATCTGCTCGTCCACGTTGACCTTGCCCACCTTCACCTCGCTCTGCTTTTCCGCGAAGGCCTCCACCACGGGGGCCTGCATTTTGCAGGGGGTGCACCATACGGCCCAGAAGTCCACCAGGGTGGTGCCGTCGGCGATGGTCTCGTCGAAATTGTCCTTCGTAAGCTCTATCACGCTCATGTCTCCCGCTCCTTCACATATCTGTC
>CANRKN010000133.1 GCA_947631215.1 uncultured Oscillospiraceae bacterium
CAGTATTTCGTGGCCTGCATGCCTATGGCGCTGGGCGGCCTGCTGTCCGCCATCGCCCAGGGCCGCGTGGCCGCCGGCTCCATCAACATCCTGGCCAAGAAGCCCGACGACTGGTCCAAGGGCCTGATCCTCTGCGGCATCGTGGAGTTCTACGCCATTCTTTCCCTGCTGGCCTCCATGCTGATGCTGCTGTGGCTGTAAGGGGCGCGAAAGGATAAACGAGATGAACGGCATCGACAAGATCACGGCCCGCATCGAGACGGAGGCCGTGGCGGACGCCGCCCGTATCGCCCAGGAGACGAAGGCCCAGTGTGACGCCATCAAGGCCGAGGGCGAGAAGAAGGCCCAGGAGGGCTATTGGGAGAAGGTCCGCCAGGGCGTGGCCTCGGCGGAGGACCGTGTCCAGCGGCTTGCCAAGACCGCCGACATGGAGGCCCGCAAGAGCGTTCTCAGCTTCAAGCAGTCCATCGTGGCCGACGCCTTCGATAAGGCGGAAGCGAAGCTGAACGCCATGGAGGGGGAGGCGTATGTCTCCTTCCTGGCGGGGCTGGCCGCCCGGGCCGCCGTGGACGGCACGGAGGAGATCGTCCTCTCCGCCGCCGACAAAAAGGCGGTTGGCAAAAAAGTAGTCGACAAGGCCAACGCCGCCCTGAAGGCCGCCGGCAAAAAGGGCGGGCTCACTCTCGCCGGCACCGACGGCAGCTTTTCCAAGGGCCTGGTGGTCCGGCAGGGGAGCGTGTCCGTCAACTGCACCCTGGAGGCCCTGATGGCCCAGGCGCGGGAGGACATGGCCTCCGACGTGGCGGCGGCGCTGTTTGGCTGAACGGCCAGATCAATAGGCATGATTGAGGAGGTACTGACTTGTCAAAAGTGAAAAGTACCGATTACCTGTTCCTGTCCACCTACATCCGGGCACGGGAAAATTCCCTGCTGGGGGAGAAGCGGCTGGAACAGATGGTGGAGGCGGCGGACTTCGACGAGGCGGCCAAGACCCTGACGGAGTGCGGGTTTCCGGACCTCACCGGGGCCACGGACGCCCAGCTGGAGGAGGCGTTCGCCCAGCGGCGGACGGAATTTCTCGCGGAGTTTGAAAAGCTCTGCCCGGAGAAGGACCTGGTCACCGCCTACCGCCTGAAATACGACTACCACAACGCCAAGGTCCTGGTGAAGGGCGAGGGCGGGGAGGAGCCTATGCGGCTTCTGTCCTCCTGCGGCCGGGTGGCGCCGGAGACGCTCACAGAGGCGTACAGGAACGACACCTGGCAGGAGGTGCCGCCGGCCCTGGCCGCAGCCATCCGGGAGGCGCGGACCACCCTGGCCCGCACGGCCAACCCCCAGCTGGCGGACATGGGCCTGGACAAGGCCTATTTCGCCGAGATGCTCTCCCTCACCCAGACCCTGTCCACCGGGTTCTACACCGGCTATGTGCGCCTGAACATTGATGTGGCCAACCTGCGCAGCGCGGTGCGCTGCCTGCGGGGGCACATGGACGAAGGGCTTCTGCGCACGGCAGTGATACCCGGCGGCAACGTGTCTCCGGAGAGCGTGTGCCGTGTCTACGGCGAGGCCGTGACCGAGGTGTTCCACGACCGGGCGCTGGCCGCCTGCGCCGAGCTGGGGCAGCAGTCCGTGGAGGGCGCGCCTCTGGCCGCCTTCGAGCGGGCCTGCGACAATGTGCTCACGGAGTACCTGACATCCGCGAAGCGCGTCAGCTTCGGCCCCGAGGTGGCGGTGGCGTATCTTGCAAGCCTTGAGGCGGAGATCACCGCGGCCCGGATGGTACTGCTGGGCAAGCGGGGCGGCGTGGCGCCGGA
This sequence comes from uncultured Oscillospiraceae bacterium, assembly GCA_947631215.1. The sequence continues at coordinate 1,815 of CANRKN010000133.1, forward strand.
GACGCTGCGGGAAAGGTTGCGTGTGAGCTATGTATAAGATCGCCGTCATCGGCAGCCCGGACACGGTCATCGGCTTCAAGGCCCTGGGTCTGGACACCTTCCCCGTGCGCCAGCCGGAGGAGGCCCATAAGATATTCAGGACCATCACCAAGGCCGACCAGCCGGACGAGTACGCCATTATTTATTTAGAGGAGAACCTGGCGGAGGCCCTGAAAGCGGACATCGACCGCTTCAAGGACGTGCCCCGTCCCGCGGTCATCCTCATCCCCGGCAAGGACGGCTCCCTGGGCCTGGGCCAGTCGGCCCTGCAGGCCGCGGTGGAGCGGGCTGTCGGCGTCAATATCCTTTAATATTTAAGATATCACTCCTTCTTGGGAAGGCACATTTTTACCGAAAGAAGGTCAAAGCATGAGCGGAACGATCACAAAAGTTTCCGGCCCGCTGGTCGTGGCCACCGGCCTTGCCGACGCCAACGTCTCCGACGTGGTGCGCGTGGGCGGCCAGCGCCTGATCGGCGAGATCCTTCAGATGAAGGGAGACAGCGCCTCCATCCAGGTCTATGAGGAGACCTCCGGCCTGGGGCCCGGCGCCCAGGTGGAGACCACCGGCACGCCCCTGAGCGTGGAGCTGGGACCCGGACTGCTGACCAATATATACGACGGCATCCAGCGCCCCCTGACGGAGATCCGGGACGCCACCGGCGACACCATCGCCCGCGGCGTGGAGGTGGCGAGCCTGAACCGCAAAAAGCAGTGGGAGTTCGCCCCCACCGTGAAGAAGGGCGACGTGGTGAAGCCCGGCGACGTGCTGGGCACGGTCCAGGAGACCACCGCGATCCTGCACAAGATCATGGTCCCCGTGGGCGTTGCCGGCGTCATCCAGTCCATCTCCGGCGGCAAGTACACCGTGGACGAGACCGTGGCCGTGGTGAAGGACGATAAGGGCGGCGAGCACAAGGTCACCATGATGCAGAAGTGGCCCGTGCGCGTGGCCCGGCCCTATAAGCACAAGTACATGCCCAGCCGGCCCATGAACAGCGGCCAGCGTGTCATCGACACCCTGTTCCCCATCGCCAAGGGCGGCACGGCCGCCGTGCCCGGCCCCTTCGGCAGCGGCAAGACCGTGGTCCAGCACCAGCTGGCCAAGTGGTCCGACGTGGACATCGTGGTCTACATCGGCTGCGGCGAGCGCGGCAACGAGATGACCGACGTGCTCATGGAGTTCCCCGAGCTGAAGGATCCCCGCTCCGGGGAGAGCCTGATGCAGCGGACCGTGCTGATCGCCAACACCTCCGATATGCCCGTGGCGGCCCGTGAGGCCAGCATCTACACCGGCATCACCATCGCCGAGTACTTCCGGGACATGGGCTACGACGTGGCCGTCCTGGCCGACTCCACCTCCCGCTGGGCCGAGGCCCTGCGTGAGATGAGCGGCCGTCTGGAGGAGATGCCCGGCGAGGAGGGCTACCCCGCGTACCTGGCCAGCCGTCTGGCCCAGTATTACGAGCGGGCCGGCGTGGTGGAGTGCCTGGGCACCGACAGCCGCCAGGGCTCCATCACCGCCATCGGCGCCGTGTCCCCTCCGGGCGGCGATACCTCCGAGCCCGTCAGCCAGTCCACCATGCGCATCGTCAAGGTGTTCTGGGGCCTGGACAGCTCCCTGGCCTATGCCCGTCACTTCCCGGCCATCAACTGGCTGACGTCCTATAGCCTGTATGTGGACACGCTTAAAGACTGGTACGACGAGCAGTTCCCCGGCTTCATGGCATTGCGCGACAAGGCCATGGCCATCCTCCAGGAGGAGGAGAGCCTCAACGAGATCGTGAAGCTGGTGGGCCGCGATTCCCTTTCCGACGCCGACCAGATGACCCTGGAGACCGCCAAGATGCTCCGGGAGGACTTTTTGCAGCAGAACGCCTTCGTGGACGAGGACGCCTATTCCTCCTACGACAAGCAGTTCCGGCTCCTGGGCCTCATCATCAAGTACGACGAGCTGTGCCGGGAGGCCATGGCGAAGGGCGCGGACATGAACGGCCTGTTCTCTATCCCCGCCCGCGAGATCATCGGCCGGGCCAAGATGGTGGCTCCCGACAAGTACGCCGAGGAGTACGGCAAGATCGAAGAAGATATGAAGAAGCAGATCCAGAAGCTTTCAGCGGGAGGTGAGGACCAGTGATCCGGGAATATCAGACGATCAGCGAGATCGCCAGCCCTCTTATGATGGTCAAGAACGTGGAGGGCGTCACCTACGACGAGCTGGCGGAGATCGAGCTGCCCCACGGGGAAAAGCGCCGCTGCAAGGTGCTGGAGGTAGACGGCGACGTGGCCGTCGTCCAGCTGTTCGAGAGCGCCCAGGGCATCAACCTGGCTGGCTCCAAGGTCCGCTTTTTGGGCCACCCCCTGCAGTTGGGCGTCAGCGAGGATATGCTGGGCCGGGTCTTCAACGGCATGGGCGAGCCCATCGACGGCGGCCCCGCCATTCTGCCGGAGAAGTATGAGGACATCAACGGCCTGCCCATGAACCCCTCCGCCCGCGCCTATCCCGCCGAGTTCATCCAGACCGGCGTGTCCACCATCGACGGGCTGAACACCCTGGTCCGCGGCCAGAAGCTGCCCATCTTCTCCTGCTCCGGCCTGCCCCACGCGGCCCTGGCCGCCCAGATCGCCCGTCAGGCGCGAGTGCTGGGTACCGACGAGAGCTTCGCGGTGGTCTTCGCCGCCATCGGCATTACGTTTGAGGAGTCGGAGTACTTCATCAACGACTTTAGGCGCACCGGCGCCATTGACCGCACTGTGGTCTTCTCCAACCTTGCCAACGACCCCGCCGTGGAGCGCATCTCCACCCCCCGTATGGCCCTGACGGCGGCGGAGTACCTGGCCTTCGAGAAGGACATGCACGTGCTGGTCATCCTCACCGATATCACCAACTACGCCGAGGCCCTGCGTGAGGTCTCCGCGGCCAAGAAGGAAGTGCCCGGCCGCCGCGGCTATCCCGGCTACATGTACACCGACCTGGCTACGCTCTATGAACGTGCCGGCCGCCGGGTGGGGAAGAAGGGCTCCATCACCATGATCCCCATCCTCACCATGCCCGAGGACGACAAGACCCACCCCATCCCCGACCTGACCGGCTACATCACCGAGGGCCAGATCATCCTCTCCCGTGAGCTGCACCGCAAGGGCATCGTGCCCCCTGTGGACGTGCTGCCCAGCCTCTCCCGTCTGAAGGACAAGGGCGTGGGCGAGGGCCGGACCCGCGAGGACCACGCCGGGACCATGAACCAGCTCTTCTCCGCCTATGCCGCCGGCAAGGAGGCCAAGGAACTGATGACCATCCTGGGCGAGGCGGCCCTCAGTGAGACGGACAAGAAGTTCGCCAAATTCGCTGACGAGTTTGAGCAGCGCTACGTCAACCAGGGCAACCAGACCAACCGGTCCATCATCGAGACCCTGGACCTGGGCTGGGAGCTTCT
>CANRKN010000134.1 GCA_947631215.1 uncultured Oscillospiraceae bacterium
GTGGTCATCACCCTGGAGATACAGGACGCCAAGGAGCTGCAGGGCATCATCAACCGCCTCCAGGGCGTCCGGGGCGTCCGGGACGTCAATCGGGGAGGGCTGTAAGCATGCGCGCTGTCGTGACAAGAGTAAAAAACGCCTCCGTGGAGATAGAGGGCGCCATACACGGCGAGATAAACCAGGGCTTTCTGGTGCTGCTGGGCGTCCATGTGGACGACGGCCCGGCGGAGGCCGTAAAAATCGCCGACAAGATATGCGGTCTGCGCATCTTCGAGGATGAAAACGGCAAGATGAACCTGAACCCGGTTCAGGCCGGGGCCAATAATTTGCTCATCATCAGCCAGTTCACCCTCTTTGCCGACTGCCACAGCCGCCGCCCCGGCTTCACCATGGCCGCCCGGCCCGAGCAGGCCATCCCCCTCTATGAACAGGTGATAGCCCTCTGCCGGGAAAAGGGCTTTCATGTGGAGACGGGCGTATTCGGCGCGGACATGCAGGTCCGCAGCCAGAACGACGGCCCGGTGACTATCCTGCTGGATACAAAGGAGCTGTAAGGAGACGCCATGCTTATAAAATGCCTGACCGTGGGCCCCATCGAGACCAACTGCTATATCGTCACCGACGAGAACACCCTCCAGTGCGCCGTGATAGACCCCGGCGACGAGTCCAACACCGTCATGGATTACCTGGAGGACAACCACCTGACCGCGAAGTACATCTTCCTCACCCATGGCCACTTTGATCATACCATGGCCGTGAACGCCGTGCAGGCCGAGACCGGCGCCACCGTGTGCATCCACCGCGCCGACGTGGGCACCGGCGATTACCGCTTCACGCCCCCGGCGGGGGCGGTATACTACGGCGAAGGGGACACCTTCACCGTGGGGGCCCTCACCTTCCAGGTCCTGGAGACCCCGGGCCATACCCCCGGCGGCGTGACGCTCCTGTGCGACGGGGCCATGTTCTGCGGCGACACCCTCTTCCGGGACTCCTGCGGCCGGACAGACCTGCCCGGCGGGGACATGCCCACCCTCATGCAGAGCCTCAAAAAGCTCTCCGCCCTCCCCGGGGACTACGAGGTCTACCCCGGCCACATGGAGAGCTCCACCCTGGACCGCGAGCGCCGCTTCAACTACTACATGCGCTACGCCATGGGGATGTGAAAAACCGCCCCCGGGACGGCGGTCCCGGGGGCTCATCATATCATCGTCTATCCGTAAGACCCAGAATATAATCGGTGGATGTGCCGTAGTATTTCGCCAGCTCTATCACGGCCCAGACCGGTATCTCATGGATGCCCTTTTCGTAGCGGCGGTACACCTCCCGCTTGCAGTGCAGTACCTCCGCGATCTGTTCCTGTGTCTTGTCCGCGTCTACCCGCAGGTCCTCCAAACGCTGAAAATGCAAATCGCATCACCTCGCGGACATGCTACTATTTTGTAGCTTTTCTCGCCGGAATATGCTACAATTTGGTGGCATTGTGGGAGGTGATACGATGCCCGACTATCAAAAGATGTACTATATCCTCTGTTCCGCCGCCTCCAAGGCGATAGACCGGATGCCGGACATGCCGGCCAATCAGCTCGCCCGCCAGACCCTGCTGGCCGCTTTGTCCGAGGCGGAGGACCTGTATATCAACAGCGGCGGCAATCTGCTGCAGTTCCCAAAGAGCGAGGACAAAAACTCCTGATACGCAGGCATTACAACGCCCCCGGGACAGCGGTCCCGGGGGCTTGCCTTTTTCCGGCATATATGCTATTGTGCATATGGTGCTTCGGCACCGGGGCGCTGTACAACGGCAGGCGGTTAGTCACACTCCCCGAAAGGGGGTGAGGCGTATGCCTATTACGCTGACGTTACATATCGGAAGATATACGATAACGTTGACCGTAAAAAGGACGAACCGCCACCCTGGCCGGTGACGGTTCTTCTTTAGAACTACTCATTTGACTATGGGCTAACCGCTTGTCACAGCGCCCTTTTTATATGTTCATTATAGACCGGACCACGCCTGCCTGTCAAGTCCGATATTATATCTTCCGAAACCGCACCGCGCCCACCGCGTGGGCCAGGGCGGTCAGGTTCTCCGCCTCCTCGCTGCGGACGATGAGCTCCTGCCAGCCGTCCCCATCCGCCGGGCCCAGGGCCAGGTCACACCACAGGTTATCCGGGCCGTCGCCGAAGATGAGCGTGTCCCGCTCCCCCCGGCTTTCCATGGCGGCGAGGCATGCCTCCGGCCCGCCGGTCACGGCCCGCTCCCCGGGGGCGATGAAGCCCTCTTCCAGCGCCAGAGCCTCCAGGGCCTCCGCCACGGTCCGGCCCTCCGCCTTCGCCCTGTACCGCCGCCGGACCGGGCCCTCCGCCGTCCAGGGGATGCGGGGAAAATACCGCCTGCGCAGGGCCTCCAGGATTGGGTCGTCGAATATCTTTTCAGTTGACATAATGTTCTTATCTCCAACATAGCACACGAGCCCCCGCGTTTGCGGGGGCTCGCCTTATATCCATCAGAACTCCGCGTTGCCCACGGTCCGGGGGTGGAGCTCCACGTCCCGGATGTTGCTGATGCCGGTGAGGTACATGACCATCCGCTCAAAGCCCAGGCCGAAGCCCGCGTGGCGGCAGGAGCCGTAGCGCCGCAGGTCCAGGTACCACCAGTAATCCTCTTCCTTCAGGCCCAGCTCCTTCATCCGGGCGGTGAGCACGTCCAGCCGCTCCTCGCGCTGGCTGCCGCCGATGATCTCGCCGATGCCGGGCACCAGGCAGTCCGCCGCGGCCACGGTCTTCCCGTCGTCGTTGAGGCGCATGTAGAACGCCTTGATGTCCTTGGGGTAGTCGGTGACGAACAGGGGCTTTTTGAATATCTGCTCGGTGAGGTAGCGCTCATGCTCGGTCTGCAGGTCCATGCCCCACTCCACGGGGTATTTGAATTCCGCGCCGGACTTCTTCAAAAGGTCGATGGCGTCGGTATAGGTGACCCGGCCGAAGTCGCTGCCCGCCACGTGGCGCAGCCGCTCGATGAGCCCCTGGTCCACGAAGGCGTTGAAGAACTCCAGCTCCTGGGGGCACTTTTCCAGCACGGTGTTGATGATGAACTTCACCATGCCCTCCATGCACTGTAGGTCCCCCTCCAGGTCGCAGAAGGCCATCTCCGGCTCGATCATCCAGAACTCCGCCGCGTGGCGCTGGGTGTTGGAGTTCTCCGCCCGGAAGGTGGGGCCGAAGGTGTACACGTCGCCGAAGGCCATGGCGAAGTTCTCCGCGTTCAGCTGGCCGGACACGGTCAGGTTGGTGGGCTTGCCGAAGAAGTCCCTGGTGTAGTCCACGGTGCCGTCCTCGTTCCGGGGCGGGTCGTTGATATCCAGGGTGGTCACCTGGAACATCTCGCCGGCGCCCTCGCAGTCGGAGCCGGTGATGATGGGGGTGTGCACGTACACGAAGCCCCGGCTCTGGAAGTACTCATGGATGGCCTGGGCCGCCACGGAGCGCACCCGGAAGGCCGCGGAGAACAGGTTCGTCCGGGGCCGCAGGTGCTGGATGGTGCGCAGGTACTCCACGCTGTGGCGCTTTTTCTGCAGGGGGTAATCCGGGGCGGACACGCCCTCCACGGCGATGGCCTGGGCCTTCAGCTCGAAGGGCTGCTTGGCCTGGGGCGTCAGCACCAGCGTGCCGGTCACGATCAGGGCCGAGCCCACGTTCAGCTTTGCGATCTCGTCGTAATTATCCAAAACGGCCCGCTCGAACACCACCTGCACGCCCTTGAAGGAGCTGCCGTCGTTCAGGTCGATAAAGCCGAAATTCTTCTGGTCCCGGATGGTCCGCGCCCAGCCGCAGACCGTGATGGTCTGGCCTGCATAGACGCCTGCGTCCTTCCAAAGCTGGACTGTTTTCACTCTCTCCATAGCTGTATCCTCCGCTCAATGCCAAATAAGCCAAATAAAAGTATAATGGCTGCGTTGCAGCCATTATACACAGATTATTTCAATTTTTCAATATTCGATGTAGGGGCATTTGAGCCAGTGGGTCCAGGTCCGGTCCGCCACCCGGGTCTTCACCACGCCTCCCGCGTGGGAGATAGCCTCGATGGCCCAGCCGCCGCCTATGTACACGCCGATGTGGCCGTTCTCGGAGTAGACCAGCATGCCCGGCACCTCCGGGAGCGTGTCGATGGGCCCCTTCTCCACAGCGTTGTCGTAAAAGCCCTGGGTGCCCCAGTCGGGCATGTCCCCGGCGTTGTACTCCACGCCCACGCCCGGCTCATACCAGCTGTAGCCCTTGATGAGCCCGGCGCAGTCCACCACCCGCCGGTCCATCCATTTTTCCCGGATGATGGATTCGTACTCGGCCACGTCGTCGCCGTACTGCTCCAGCTTATAGGCCAGGAAATCCTCCGTCAGAACTGTGCCGAAGGTGCCCCAGACGTAGCCCCACTGGTTGTCCCAGGCCATCTCGGCCCAGGCCACCAGGTCCGCGGCGGTCTTCTTCTCCGGGGTGGCGAAGATGCTGTCGTCTATGGTGTTGGAGCTGTGCTCGCCCCACTCCACGTGCACGTACTCCCCCGGCTTCCACTCGAACATGTCCGGCGGGATGGGGGTGGGCTCCGGCGTGATCGTGGGCTCCGGCGGCGGGAGCTGTTCCGCCTCCTCTTTGCCGCCGCTGTTCACCCAGATGATGGACCCCACCGCCGCCAGCAGGAGCACCAGCCCCGCCAGCAGGAATGGGCCGTAATTTGCCTTTCTTCCCGCCCTGCGGTGTGCGGCCATGTCACCGCCTCCCTTCGTCCATGCCTATCATATCATAAAAGCGGTGATACGCAAGACGATTTTTCTTAAGATTCCCTTAATTCGATTTTACAGTTCCTGCCAAATTTCGGCCGATTGCATAGCTTTGGGACTTTTGCGGATAATAAATCCTGCGAGACAAAAGACTGACAGGAGGATAAAGATGAAAGCAACTGGGATCGTGCGCCGTATCGACGACCTGGGGCGCGTTGTCATCCCCAAGGAGATCCGCCGCACCATGCGCATCCGCGAGGGTGACCCGACACTGATAATATTGACATCGTAGACCTTGTCCGGGTGCAATATTGACTCCTGGACTATCCGGGTCTGTAAGCTATCCACGATGCCGGAATTAAAATTTGCCGCGTCCTCCCCTGGGAGCATCCCTGTGCGCAAAATGCTGTCCACATCTGCCTTCAGCTCCACGTCTATGTGGTCCTCGTAAACGGTGATACGCTCCACGATGAGGGCCAGGTCGTTCTTGTCCAGCTTGGGCTTGTGGAGGAT
>CANRKN010000135.1 GCA_947631215.1 uncultured Oscillospiraceae bacterium
ACCACCAGTCCTGTTTCGCACAGAACTGGTGGCCTAACCTGTTACTTTTTGTGTCTACTATCTCTTGACTATTTCAATCCCAAGGGATTGCGGTCTTTTTGTTTTTTTGGGGTCAGCCGGCTTTCGCGGTTTTGGTGTCTACTTGGTGCTCATCGCCCAAAACAACATCATCAAAGAGACAGGAGGTGCCGGCAACCATATACCCGGCGATAAAATCATGTACAAACATTCTTGAGAATGTGCTATAATGGCCGCATGAGGCCATTAAGTTGGATGCAAAGCGTCTTGCTCACGGCTGACGCCGGAGCCGAGCGATGATCTGAACAGTACCGCCAGAAGAGGAAAGGAGTGCGGACGATGGATACGATGAACGAGGACCTTGCCTATTTCAGGGAGATATGCTCCGACCCGGATGCGGGAGCCCTGCCGCTGGCCGACGCCCAGGCGGAGGGCTCCGGCGAAGCGCTTTTGCGCTGTGCCCTGCCGGACGGCCTTGGGCTCTCTCTCGCGGAGCTTGCAGGGCAAAAGGGGCTGGATTTGACCTCTCTGTATGAAACGGCGGCGATGCTCCTTTTAGGAAAATGCTGCGGCAATGCGGACGCGCTCTGCGCGCTGGTCTGCGCAGGAAGGCGCGTGCCCGTCTATTGCAGCTTTGAAAAAGAGACCTCCTTTGCCGGCTGCTGCCGCGGGATCAAGGCGCAGGCGGACGAAGCTAAGCGCCGCGGCGCCGCCGGGTTCGATGCGCTCTGCGAGAAGCTCGGATTGGCCGCGATGCCGGTATTGACGGACGACCGGGCCTGGTTTGACAGCTTTTCGCTGCAGGACGCGGCGCCCGCGACGGCGCTGTGCCTGTTTTTTGACCCGAAAGCGGGCGCCGTATGCGCCAAATACAGCGCCGCGCAGTACCGCGAGGATACGATAGGCCGCCTGCTGGACTCACTGACGGCGGTGCTGCAGGCCGTCGCCCGGGGGGAGGACGATATCGGAAGGATCGATATCCTCTCCGCCGCCCAGCGGGCTGAGCTGGACGCGTTCAACGAAACAGACATGCCCTACGACGCCGGCGAAACGCTGATCGACCGCATCGACCGGGCGGCGGAGCGTTTCCCGGACAACATCGCGGTGGTTTACAAGGACAAGCGTTACACCTACCGGGCGTTCTCCGACCTCACGGACAGGCTCGCCGCCTATCTGCGCCGCGCGGGCGCCGGCCGGGAGAAGGTGGTTTCCGTCCTGATCCCCCGGAGCGAATACATGCCGATCTGCGCCGTGGGCGTGCTCAAGTCCGGCGCGGCCTATCAGCCGCTGGACCCCAGCTACCCCCCGGAGCGGCTCTCGTTCATGATACAGGACGCGGGCGCGATGCTTCTCATCGCGGACAAAGCGCTGCTCTCCCTTGTGCCGGAGTACGCCGGCCCGGTGCTGACGCTGGACGAGATCGCCGCGCTGCCCGCCTGCGAGGAGCCTCTTCCCCGGCCGAGGCCGGAGGATCTGTTCATCCTGCTGTACACCTCCGGCTCCACGGGCACGCCCAAGGGCGTCATGCTGGAACACGGCAGCCTGGCGGCCTTTGACAGCTGGTACACGGAATACTACAAAATGGATGAAAACAGCCGCGCGGCGGCCTATGCGTCCTTTGGCTTCGACGCGTGCATGATGGATATGTATCCGCCGCTGTCCAACGGCGCGCAGCTGCACATCATCCCCGAGGAGATCCGCCTGGACCTGATCGCCATCAACCGGTATCTGACGGAGAACCGCATCACCCATATGTTCATGACCACGCAGGTGGGCCGGCAGTACGCGGAGCTGTTCCCGGACGGCGAATATCCCCGGTATCTGTCCGTGGGCGGCGAGACGCTGGTACCTGTGCAGCCGCCGCGCTATCGGTTTTTCAATGGCTACGGCCCCACGGAATGCACGATCTTCACCACGGTCTTCCCCGTGGACAGGCTCTGCCGCAACGTACCCATCGGCAGGGCGCTCAGCAATCTCAAGCTGTACATCGTCGACGGGCGGGGACGCCGCGTTCCCGTGGGCGTGCCGGGGGAGCTTTGCATCAGCGGGCCCCAGGTAGCCCGGGGCTATCTGAACCGCCCGGAGAAGAACAGCCAGGTCTTTGTAAAGAACCCCTTCTGCGGCGACGCCCGCTTTTCCCGGATGTACCGCTCCGGCGACGTGGTCCGCTTCCTGCCGGACGGCAATATAGAGTTTATCGGCCGGCAGGATCTGCAGGTGAAGGTCCGCGGCTTCCGCATCGAGCTGAGCGAGGTCGAGGGCGTCATCCGCCAGTTTGAGGGCATCCGGGACGCCACGGTGGCCGCCTTTGACGAGGCGGGCGGCGGCAAGTACGTGGCGGCCTATGTGGTGGCGGACGAGCCTGTGGACATAGAGGCTCTTAACCGCTTCATTCTGGAGCGCAAGCCGCCCTATATGGTGCCCGCCGTCACCATGCAGATCGAGCGCATCCCGCTCAATCAGAACCAGAAGGTGAACAAGCGCGCCCTCCCCAAGCCGGAGCGGCGGGCCCAGGTCTATGCTCCGCCGGGAAACGACACCCAGAGGAAGATATGCGAGCTGCTGGGCGGCGTGGTCGGGCACGAGTCCTTTGGCGCGGATACGGACTTCTTTGAGGCGGGGCTGACCTCCGTGGGCTCCATCAAGTTCCTTGTGCTGCTGAGCAACGCGTTCGGCGCCGCCGTCACCACCAGGACGCTACGGGAATATAACACGGCGCAGAAGCTGGAGGGCTATCTTGGCACGGCGCAAAAGACCGCCGCCCCGGTCAAACGGGACCGCTACCCGCTCACACAGACCCAGATGGGCATCTATGTGGAGTGCATGAAGCATCCCGAGGCGACCTTCTACAATCTGCCGGGCGTCTTCCCTCTCAGCCGGGACACGGATACGGAAAAGCTCTGCGGCGCCGTGCGGCGTGTCGTGGACGCCCATCCCGCCGTCAAATGCGCCGTCCGGGCGGATGGGACGGGGCGCGTGTGCATGTTCCCCCGGGATGACCGCCCGGTGGACATCGACGTCCTGGAGGGTACGGAGGAGGAGTACAAGGCGTTCTTCAAGGGCTTTGCCAGGCCCTTCGACCTGGAACACGGCCCGCTGTACCGCTTCGCGGTCTTTCGCACGGAGGAGCACGTCTATTTCGTCCTGGACTTTCACCACATCATCTGCGACGGTTCCTCTATCGCGGTGTTTGCCCAGGAGCTGGACCGGGTCCTGCGGGGAGAGGCGCCGCTGGGCGAGCCCTACTCCCAGTTCGACCTGGCGTCGGACGAGGAGCTGGCGCGGGCAGGCGAGGCGTATCAAAACGCCAAGAGCTACTACGACAGCGTGTTCACCGGCTCTTCCGGCTGCACGGTCCCGGAGCGGGACGCCTATGAGGAGCAGGAGCGCTGCGGCTTTGTCCGCGTTTTCAGCGACAGGCTCCCGCCGGAGCGCGTAGAGGCGTTCTGCCGCGAGAACCGGATCACGCCCAATGTGTTCTTCCTCTCGCTGATGGGGTTCGTGCTGGGCCGGTATGAACATACGGAGGACGTGTGCCTGACGACGATCTACAACGGCCGCAGCGACGGGCGGACCGCCGCCACGATGGGCATGCTGGTCAAAACGCTGCCGGTGTACGCGAAGCTGGCGGACAGCCGCGCCGTCACGGACTATATGAACGCCATGCAGGAGCAGATTTTCTCCTCCATGAGCAATGACATCTATTCCTTCGCGGAGATCAGCCGGGCCTATGGCATCCAGAGCGACATGATGTTCGTCTATCAGGGGGAGGACTTTGTTGAGTTTGACATGGGCGGGCAGAAGACGGTGTTCACCGAGGGCGTGCCCGACGTGGCTAAGTCCCAGCTTTCCGTGGACCTGTTCGTGGAAAAGGGCCGGTACCGCTTCGAGTTCGAGTACCGGGAGGATATGTACAGCCCCGCCTTCATCCACCGGCTGAAACGCATCCTGGAGGAGGCCGCTCTCAGCTTCCTCACGGCCCGGACCCTGGGGGATGTGCTCCTCACGCCGGCGGAGGACCTGGAGCGCATCGAGGCCTTCAACGACACGGACTATCCCGTGGAGATAGTCAGCGTGAACACGCTGTTCGAGGCGCAGGCCGCCGCCCATCCAGAGCGGACGGCCCTGATCGCCGCCGGGGAGACGCTGACCTACGGCGAGCTGAACCGGGCGGCGAACCGGGTGGCCCACGCCCTGATCGCCCTGGGCGTGGGACGGGACCAGACCGTGGGCCTCATCCTGGAGCGGGACAAGTACGATTATATCGTCAACCTTGGCATCCTCAAGGCCGGCGCGGCCTTTCTGCCCATGACGCCCGCCTATCCCGACGAGCGCATCGAATACTGCCTGGCCGACGCGGGCAGTCCCTTCGTCATCACCACCGAGTCTATCCGGGCGCAGCGGAGCGCCCTGTGGGAGGGAAAGCCCTACCGGGTGCTGACCGTGGAGGCGCTGCTCAGGACGGAGGACGAAAAAGACCCCGGCCTTCAGATCGACGCTGACGCGCTGGCCTACTGCCTGTATACGTCCGGCTCCACGGGCAAGCCCAAGGGCGTCATGATCGAGCATCGGAACCTGTGCAATTTCGTCAACGCCAATCCGCGCAATATCGAGATCACCAACTATACGGACAACGCCCGCGTATCCCTGGCGCTGGCGGCCATCACCTTCGACATCTCGGCCATGGAGGAATTCATTCCTCTGTGCAACGGCCTGACGGTCTGCATGGCCACGGAGGAGGAGATACACGACCCGGTGGCGCTGGGCAGGCTCATGGAGGCCAATGAAGTGGACTTTTTGACCTGCACGCCGTCGTTTTTGTCCAACGTGATCGACCTTGCGCAGATGCGCGGCGCCATCGCCCGGCTGAAGGCCTTCGATTTCGGCGCGGAGGCGTTCCCGCCGGCCCTTTACGGGAAGATCCGCGCCATCAACCCCACGGCCTCCCTCGCCAACGGCTACGGCCCCACGGAGTGCACCGTCAGCTGCTCCACGAAATTCCTGAACGACACGGACAGGATCACCATCGGCGTACCCCTGGCAAACGTCAAATTCTACGTGGTGGACGCCAAAAACCATGTGCTTCCCATTGGATGCAAGGGGGAGCTTGTCATCTGCGGCGCGGGCGTGGGCCGGGGCTATGTGAACCTCCCAGACAAGACCTGCAGTAGTAAGATAAAGGTAGACACATGAGAAACAACCATGTGCCTACCTTTTTCATTATGCTAAAATAATATGA
>CANRKN010000136.1 GCA_947631215.1 uncultured Oscillospiraceae bacterium
GCCCGGAAGGCCCGGGAGGCCCTGGGCGACCTGGGCTGGGCCGGCGTGGAGTTCGGCAAGGACGTGCCCGAGACCGAATTCGTGGGCTATGACCACACCGCCTATGAGGGCGCAAAGGTGGTGGCCCTGGTGGTGGAAAACGAGCAGGCCGACCGGCTCATGACCGGCGTGGAGGGCATCGTGGTTCTGGACAAGACCCCCTTCTACGCGGAGATGGGCGGCCAGGTGGCCGACCACGGCACCCTCACCTGCGGCGATGCGGTCTTCACGGTCACGGACGTGCAGAAGAACAAGGGCGGCAAGTACATGCACTACGGCAAGGTGACCGCGGGCTCCGTCCAGCTGGGCGACGTCGTCACCGCCGCCATTGACGTTGACCGCCGGAAGGCCATCATGCGGGCCCACTCGGCCACACACCTGCTGGATAAGGCCCTGCGCACCGTCCTGGGCGACCACGTCCATCAGGCCGGCTCCCTGGTGGAGCCGGACCGGCTCCGCTTCGACTTCACCCACTTCTCCGCCATGACCCCTGAGGAGATCGCCAAGGTCGAGGAGATGGTGAACGAAGCCGTGCTGGAGGGCTACGCGGTGCACACCGACGTGCTGCCCATCGAGGAGGCCAAGAAGCGGGGCGCCATCGCCCTGTTCAGCGAAAAGTACGGCGACACCGTCCGCGTGGTGGACATGGGCGAGGGCTACAGCGTAGAGTTCTGCGGCGGCACCCATCTCGACAACACCGCCAAGGTGGGCGTGTTCCACATCGAGAGCGAGTTCTCCGTGGCCAGCGGCGTGCGGCGCATCGAGGCCGTCACCGGCAAGGCGTCCCTGGCCTTTATGAACAAGGTCCAGGCCAGCATCGCCCACGCCGCCGCGGCCCTGAAGGTCCGGCCCAATGAGCTGGAGGCGAAGGCCGAGGCCATTATGGGCGAGCTCAAGGGCCTCAGCCAGACCGTGGAGAAGCTCAAGGCCCGGGAGGCCGCCGGCGAGACCGACAGGCTCCTGTTCGGCACCCACGAGGTGGGCGGCCTGCGGGTGCTCACCGCCACGGTGCCCGGCGCGGACGCGAACCGCCTGCGCCAGATGGGCGACATCCTCCGGGACAAGCAGAGCAACATCGTGGCCGTGCTGGCCGCGGACAACGGCGGGAAGGTCACCTTCCTGGCCGTGTGCGGCCCCGACGCGGTGAAGGCCGGCGTGAAGGCCGGCGACCTGGTCCGGGAGGTCTCCGCCGTCACCGGCGGCAAGGGCGGCGGCAAGCCCGAGTCCGCCATGGGCGGCGGCACCGACGTGCTGAAGACCGACAACGCCCTGGCCATCGTGGACGACTTCGTGGCCAAAAAGCTGGGCCTGTAAACAAAATACCCGCGGCCCCGGCGTACACCGGGGCCGTCTTTAAAAAAGGAGAGAATGCAATGCTTTTCTACTTCCCCAATATGGACGAGACCGTCACCCCCAACTTCAAGGGCGGCGAGAAGGCCCTGGCCTCCAAGGGCGTCATGTTCGACGGCAACAAGATCACCATGGGCCGTCTGGAGCCCGGCGCCACCATCGGCGTCCACACCCACGAGGACTCCTGCGAGGTCTACTACTACCTCTCCGGGAAGGGCAAGTGCTTCTACGACGGGGCCTGGGAGCCGGCGGAGCCCGGCTGCGCCCACTTCTGCCCCAAGGGCCACAGCCACGGCCTGGCCAACACCAGCGACGAGGACCTGACCTTCTTCGCCGCGGTCATCAAGCAGTGAGGGCCCGGCCATGAGCGTACATCACGACCCCGACTGCCTCTTCTGCAAGATCGTCGAGGGGGCCATCCCCTCCACGAAGGTCTATGAGGACGAGCTGTGCTACGCCTTCCGGGACATCGCCCCCCAGGCGCCCACCCATATCCTGGTGGTGCCGAAGGAGCACATCCCCTCCTGCGCCCAGGTGACCGGCGACAACGCCGCCCTGGTGGGCCACATCTTCACCGCCATCGCGAAGATCGCGGCGGACGAGGGCCTTGCCAATGGCTATCGGGTCATCTCCAATGTAGGCCCCGACGCGGGCCAGACCGTGCCCCATCTGCACTTCCACATCCTGGGCGGCAGGCGCATGCCCGACCAGATGGTGTAAACTTCCATGCGTAAGCTGGCGTGGGCAGCGGCGGGCTTCGCCCTGGCGGCAGGGCTGGCCGAATATGTCCTGCCCACGGGAGGGCTGCCGTATATCGCGGCAGCTCTCGTCCTTTTCTCCCCCGCCGCGCTGCTGATAAAGAAGAAGTTAGACCGTAAGCGGGTCCTCATCTTCGCTTTGGCGGCGGCATGCGGACTGCTGGCCTGGTGGGGACGGTATGCCGTAAAAGTCGGGCCCGCCGAGGCGATGGTGAGGCGGACCGTTCATATTTCCGCCGTTTCCACCGGCTATGTGGAGCGGCATGAGGATTATGAGCGGGTCCAGGTCCGCATCCGCTCCGGCGCTGTGCCCGGGAAGGCACTGCTCTATTTTTACGAGGGGGAGCTTCCCGAACTCACCCCCGGGGATACCTTCGAGGCGGACGTGAAGCTCACCTCCGCTATTCACCGCCGGGGCGAGCGGTCCCACCTGTACACCTCTCAGGGCCAGGACGTGCTGGGCTACATCCAGCCCGACACCCTCGCGGTGACGGGCCGGTCCCCAAGCGCTTGGATATGGTTCCCCCAGCGGCTGAGCCAGGCCGTTAAAGACACTGTAGACCGGCTCTTCCCCGCCGGGAGCGCGCCCTTTATAAAGGGGCTTCTCACCGGCGACACCGACGACCTGGAGGAGGACACGGCCAGCTACACCGCCATGCGCACCGCCGGGGTGCTGCACATCGTAGCGGTCAGCGGCATGCACATGTTCGTGCTGGTGGCCTTTCTGGAGCTTCTTCTGGGCAGGAGCCGCCGGACAAATCTCATCGCCCTGCCCCTTATATGGCTCTTTGCCCTGACGGCGGGGTGGCGGGCCTCGGTGGTCCGGGCGGCGGTGATGCAGACGCTGTACCTTCTGGCGCCCATCTTCCGCCGGGAGTCCGATGGGCCCACCTGCCTTGGCGCGGCGGCGCTTTTATTGCTCATTCCCAACCCCATGGCCGTCGGCGGCGTGGGGCTGCAGCTGAGCTTTGCCTGCATGGCGGGGCTCATCTGCCTGCTGCCCGGGCTATTGGCCTGGGCGGGAAGGCGGCTGCCTATGCACCGCTGGTATGTGGCCTTCGCGGCGGACAACCTGGCCTGCACCATTGGGGCGCTGGCCTTCTCCCTGCCCCTGTCCGCCCTCTATTTCGGCCAGGTGCCCCTCCTGTCGCCCCTGGCGAATCTTCTGACACTGATCGTCGTGGAGATCACCTTCGCCACGGGGTATGTGGTCTGCGCCGTAGGCGCCCTGTTCCCGGCGGTGGGACACATCCTGGCCTCGGTCCTGACCTGGCCGGTGAAGTGGTGCCTCGGGGTGTACCGGGCCCTGTCAAACCTCCCCTTCGCGGGACTCTGGGCGGGGAGCGCGCCCACGGTGGTCTTTCTGGTGACGGTCTATGCCCTCTTTGGGCTGTGGTGGCTTGCCAGGAAACGGAAACGGCGCATCTCCATAAGCGTGCCGGTCTGCCTGTCCCTGACAGCCCTGGCCCTCACCCTCATGGCGGCCAAGCTCGCCATTCTCCCCGGCCAGGGACGGCTGGCGGCGCTGGACGTAGACCAGGGCGAGTGCGTGGTCCTGGCGGATAAGGACGCGGCCGTGGTGGTGGACTGCGGCGGCAGCGCCCTCGATAACGCCGGGGACGCCGCCGCCAACTATCTGCAGGGCCTGGGCCGGAGCCGGGTGGATATGCTGGTGCTGACCCATCTGCACGCCGACCACGCCAATGGCGCGGAGACGCTGCTGTACCGTACGCACGTGGACCGGCTCATCCTACCCGCCGGGGCAGATGACGCCGACGGCCTGTACCAACGCATCCTGGCCGCCGCCGACGCCCGGGGCACGGAGGTCATAGAGCTGGCCGAGCCCCAATGCATGGACATAGGCGGCGTCTCCCTGGACCTGCTGCTGCCCGATGCCGGGGACGAGGAGAACGAGCGGGGCGTCGTGGCGCTGGCCCATATGCTGGGCTCCGACGTATTTCTCATGGGAGATGCGGGCCTGGAGGCGGAGCGGGCGCTGCTGGCGGACCGCACCGTGCCGGACGTGGACATCCTGGTGGCAGGCCACCACGGGTCCAAGACCGCCTCGGGGGCCATGTTTCTCCGGGCGGCCAGGCCCGAGACCGCCATCATCTCCGTGGGCTACAACAGCTTCGGCCAGCCCGCGGAGGAGACATTGGAAAGACTGGAAACATACGGCGCGGCCCTCCATCGCACCGACCTGGAGGGCACCGTGACCATAAAACTGCGGGAAGGAGGCGTCATCGATGGCTAGAGAAAAGCCCACCATGGACTACGGCGCACTGATACGCGCTCTCCGTCAGGAGGGCCCCCAGCGGGTCTATCTCCTCTACGGGGACGAGGACTATCTGCGGGACAGCTACCTGCAGGAGCTGAAAAAGCTGTGCGTGGATGCCGACACCGAGGCTTTCAACTACCACCGGCTGCCTGGCGCCCCCTTCGACGCGGGCGCCCTGCGGGAGAGCGTGGAGGCCATGCCCTTCATGGGCGAGCGGACCTTCACCGAAGTTCGGGACCTGGATATAAACCGGCTGAACGCCGCCGACGCCGACGCCCTGAAGGCGATCCTCGCCGACGTGCCCGAATGGGCCACCCTGGCCTTTGTCCTCTCCCCCGGCTATTCCCCGGACAAGCGGCTGGCCACGGTAAAGGCCGTGAAGAAGGCGGCCGTGGACGTGGAATTTCTCTATCCCGGCGCCGGCGAGCTGCGCTCCTGGGTCATCCGCCGGGCCAGGAGCCTGGAAAAGGACCTGGACGGGCCCACCGCGGACTACCTCATCTGGGTCTGCGGGGACAGAATGAACGGCCTCATCCCGGAGATCACCAAGATCGCGGGCTACGCCAAGGGCGCCGCCATCACCCGGGCGGACATCGACGCCGTGGCGAAGAAGACCCCGGAGACCACCATCTTCAACCTGACCGACGCCCTGGGCGCCAAGGAGTACGACAAAGCCGCCCGGCTCATGGCGGACCTGCTGGCGGACAGGGACGAGCCGCCCCAAAAGCAGATCGGCATGATCAGCGAGCAGTTCCGGCGGCTGTACGTCGCCCGCCTGGCGGCGGACAGCGGCAAGGGCGAGGCGTTCATCA
>CANRKN010000137.1 GCA_947631215.1 uncultured Oscillospiraceae bacterium
ATCATCGGCATCGCCGCCATCATCACCATCGTGTCCACCATCAAGGGCACCAACGACCAGATCAAGGAGAGCCTCATAGGCTCCGGCACCAACGCCGTCACCGTGCAGCTATACCAGGACAATTACGCCTACACCATCTCCAACTGGAACCCGGCCCCGGAAGGGGTGCTGCCCGTGTCGGATAAGACGAAAGAAAAGCTCCAGGCGCTGGAGAACGTTGTGTCCGTCAGCCTCTACTGCTCCCGGCGGGTGGACAGCTACGACGGGGACGTGTGCTTCGGCAATAAGTCCTATTCCGGCGAGATATACGGCGTGGATGAGCACTACTTCAACGCCGCCGGCTACCGGCTGCGCAATGGGCGGGGGTTCCTGGCCGAGGACTTCGACAGCTTCCGCAAGGTGGCCATCGTGGACGAGGGGACCGTGACCCGCCTCTTCGGCGGGGCGGACCCGGTGGGGGAGATATTGGAGATCAAAAATGAGCCCTTCACCGTGGTGGGCGTGGTGAGCGAGAGCGCCAAAAGCGACTACGCCATTGAGTCCTACCGGGACTACACCATGTACGCCCAGAATACCGGCGGGCGGGTGTTCATCCCCCTGGCCGACTGGCCCATCGCCTACGCTTTCGACGAGCCCCAGACGGTGATACTGAAGGCCGCCAGCACCGACGACATGACGGCCATCGGCCAGCAGGCGGAGGACATCCTCACCGACAGCCAGATCACCACCAATCAGGGCAGCTTCTCCTACAAGAGCGACGACCTGATGGGCCAGGCGGCCCAGCTGCAGGAGTTCTCCAACGCCACCAACAACCAGCTCCTCTGGATCGCGGGCATATCCCTTCTGGTGGGCGGCATCGGCGTGATGAACATCATGCTGGTGACGGTCACGGAGCGGACGCGGGAGATAGGCCTTAAAAAGGCCATCGGCGCCCGGAAGCGGCGCATCCTCTGGCAGTTTCTGACGGAGGCCGCGGCGCTGACCAGCATCGGCGGGATGCTGGGCGTGGCGGCGGGTCTGGGCCTGAGCCGGTTCATCGCCTCGGCCATGGGCACGCCTTCCGCCGTCAGCTACCCGGCCATCGCGGTGGCGGTGCTGTTTTCCATGCTCATCGGCGTGGTGTTCGGCATGATCCCGGCGGTGAAGGCGGCGAATCTGAACCCGATAGACGCGCTGAGACGAGAGTAATAACTAAGGACCTGCTGGAAAGCAGGTCCTTAGTTTTTGCTGTCTAATACAAGTTGGCAAAGGGCGGCCGAGCCCGACAGGGCCCCTCCCGCTAAAGTTCGCTTCGCTCACCGAGCGCGTGCGGGGCACTGCCGGTTCTCGCCGCCCGTCGGATTGGCAAGCATACTCTTGAACCACTCGAATATGGGCGCGCCGTCGGCGGCGTCGGGGCGGGCGTGGGCGAAGGCCATGCGCTCGGGGTGGAACTGGACGCCCAGGATGGGGAGAGATTCGTGCTCGATGGCCTCTATGACCCCGTCGGGGGCGAAGGCCGTGGCGCGCAGGCCCTGGCCTATGCGGTCCAGGCCCTGGTGGTGGGCGCTGTTGACAGGGGCCGCGTCGCCGTAGAGGCGGTGCAATAGGCTGCCGGGAGCGAGGGCAGCGGGGTGGAGGCGGTCGTCATGCTCCGTCGCCATGTGGGTGAGCGCGGTGGGTAGATCCTGGACGAGGTCCCCGCCGAAGTAGATATTCAGCACCTGGTGGCCCCGGCATATGCCTAGGACGGGCTTGCCCGCTTTGACGAACAGGTCCAGGGCGGTGAGCTGGGCCTCGTCCAGGGGAAGGTCTATGTCCCGGGAGCCCCGGTTCGGCTGGTTGAAACGGGCCGGGTCCACGTCCCCGCCGCCGGGCAGCAGCAGTCCCGCGCAGTTGGCGGCCTCCGCCGGGGAGAGGGTGACGAGAGGCTCCACGCCCACGGCCTGCAAAGCGGCCATGTAGTTGGCTACGCGTTCGGCATAGCCCAGGATGGCGGCCCTCACAGGTCGCACCCCGCTATGTCCGCCAGGGTCTCCCGGCGGACGATGAGCCGGTCCGCGCCGCCCCGGAGGGCCACGATGGGGGGCCGGGGGACGCGGTTATAGTTGGAGGCCATGGAGTAGTTGTAGGCCCCCGTCACCAGCACCGCCAAGGTGTCCCCGGCGCGGGCTTCTTGCAGGGGCATGTCCTCGCCTAAGAGGTCCCCGCTTTCGCAGCAGCGGCCCGCGAGGGTCACCCGCTCCGTCTGGGGCTCGTTCGCCCGGTCCGCGATGAGGGCGGTGTAGCGGGCGCCGTAAAGGGCGTAGCGGGGGTCGTCCGTCATGCCCCCGTCCAGGGCCACGTAGCAGGCCCCGCCGGGGACGGACTTCACGTTCTGCACGGTGTAGAGGGTCACGCCCGCCGCGGCCACGACGCCCCGGCCAGGTTCCAGGATGATCCGGGGCAGGGGGTAGTCATGTTGGGCGAAGTTCGCTTTGAGCCGCTCGGCAAGGGCAACAATCATCCCCGCGCAGTCGGGGGCGGCATCGGCGTCGTTATAGGCCACGGCGAAGCCGCCGCCCAAGTCCAGGACGGGGGCGGTATAGCCCGTCTGGCGGCGCACGTCGGCCAGGAAGGACGCCATCACGTCTGCCTCCAATAAGAAGGGGTCGGCGTCGAATATCTGGGAGCCAACGTGGCAGTGGAAGCCCTCCATGATAATATTGGGCAGGCTCAGGGCCGTCTTCGTCACGGCCAGGGCCTGGCCCGTGGGGATGGGCACGCCGAACTTCACGTCGATGACGCCGGTGTTCACGGCGGCGAAGGTGTGAGGGTCGATGCCCGGCGTCACCCGCAGCAGGACCTTCTGGCGCACGCCCATCTCGCCGGCGACGGCGTCGATGCGCCGCAGCTCCTCCTCGCCGTCCGCGGCGATGAGGCCCACGCCGCTGGCCACGGCATAGCGGATGTCCTCCACGGTCTTGGCGTTGCCGTGAAGGCATATGTCCTCCGCCGGGAAGCCGGCGGCCAGGGCGGTGTAGAGCTCGCCGGAGGACACCGCGTCCAGGCCCATGCCCTCCTCCTTCGCCCAGCGGCACAGCTCCTTGCAGCACAGGGCCTTGGAGGCGTAGTAAGGGCGGCTGCCGGCGGGGAGATGGGCGGCCATGGCGGAGGCATAGAGCCCCATCCGGGCGCGGACCATGTCCTCGTCCAGAAGATATAGAGGCGTGCCGTACTTCTCCGCCAGGGCGACGGCGTCGACGCCGCCGACACAGAGATGGCCGGCGTCGTTTATGGTAAGGTTCGGCTGTTTCAGCATGGGATGGTCCCTTCTCAAATAAAACGGACCCTGCCGTAGACGGACAGGGCGAAAAATGGTATACTCATATCGTGATCTGTCACTGTAAATATATTACAGCCATCCCGCCGCCATTGCAAGGGTTTTGCGGCGGGGAAGGGAGAAGATATGAATACGCCCAAAGAGATAGCGGCCTCCTATGTGGAGACCGGATACAACAAGGCGACAATGCCCAAGGGGCGGATGTTCCTCTTGGCGGTGCTGGCGGGGGCGTTCATCGCCTTTGCCGGGGCGGCCTCGGCCATCGGCTCCGCCGCCGCGGGAAAGCTGGCGGGGGCCTGTATCTTCCCCGCGGGGCTGGCCATGGTGGTCGTCGTGGGCAGCGAGCTCTTCACGGGCAATAATCTCATGGTCATCTCTCTGTGGGAGAAGCGCATAACGCTGGGGCAGATGCTTATAGCGTGGGCCATCGTGTACATAGGGAACTTCGCGGGCTCGGCGCTGATCGCGGCGCTGGCGGTGTATGGCGGGGCCTTCGGGGCCTGGTATGAGCCCCTCGTCGCCACGGCGGCGGCGAAGGTGTCCATCCCCTTCGGCGAGGCGGTGATGCGGGGCGTGCTGTGCAACATCCTGGTCTGCGCGGCAGTGTGGATGGGCATGGCGGCGAAGGACGCCGGGGGGAAGGTCCTGTGTCTCTACTTCCCGGTGATGGTATTCGTGCTGTGCGGCTACGAGCACTCTATCGCCAACATGTTCTTCATCCCCGCGGGGCTCTTTGCCGCCGGGCGGTACGGCGCGGCGGCGGAGGGGCTGACCTGGGGGGCTATGTTCCTCAAAAATCTACTGCCCGTCACCATTGGCAACATCCTGGGCGGCGCGGGGCTGGGAACAGTCCTCTGGGCGGTGAACAGGCCGAAAAAATGAGTACAAAAAATGGCCGGGCGGGAAGGAAGTTCCCGTCCGGCCGGTCCGCCGGTCACGCTCCCCTGAGCGTGGCTTTTTTGTCGTGTATTTTCCGGGCGATGTACACCGCCGGGGTGTCCAGGAGGCTGGTCACCACGTAGATGGCATAGCCGGAGAGGATGATGCTGGTGAGGAGCCGGGGGGTGTAGCCCTCCATGCCCGCGAAGGCGGCGAGGTTGAATAGCACCGTGTTCACGAGCTGGCTGATGAGGGTGGAGCCGTTGTTCCGAAGCCACAGGAACTTCCGGTGGTCGCCGCATTTCTTGTCCGTCAGGTCCCACCACTTGTGGTAGAGCCACACGTCCAAAAACTGGCTCACGGCGTACACCGACATGCTGGCCAGGACCATCCGGGGGGTGGTGGAGAAGATGGCCCGGATGGAGGGCATGGCCCAGTCGCTCTCCGCCGGGACGTACAGCATCCAGCTGTAGGTGAGAAGGGCGAAGAACACCGAGGCGCATATGCCCAGAAGCACCGCCCGGTTGGCGGCCTTTTTGCCGGAATTTTCGCTCAAAATGTCCGTGATGAGGAATGTGGCGGCGAAGAGGACGTTGCCCAAGGTCTGCTCCATGCCGAAGGCCACTACCAGGATCAGGACCTCGATGTTGGACAGGATGGTCACCGTCACTGTCATGCCGTACAGGCCCACGTCGCCAAAAAGACGGTAGGCCAGCAGCACGGCCCCGAAGATGAACACCACGGATACCGCCAGGATAAGCTCGTTCATTCAGTTTTCCTTCCCGGAGACACAACAAGGGAGCGCTACCGCGCTCCCCATGACATGAAATGCTGGTCCCCTCGCCGTAGTTTTGATTTTACGCTGCTTTCACAGCGTAGGGCAGGATGGTCACGAACTGCCCAGTTAGCCTCTATGAAATTGGCTGTTTCATACTATACAGTATGAAAGTGCGGTTGTCAAGAGTCTTCTTCCTC
>CANRKN010000138.1 GCA_947631215.1 uncultured Oscillospiraceae bacterium
CACCCTAGGGGTGGACGCGTTGGAGAAGCGAAGAGCGGAAACGGTTTCAGACTCTAATCTGTTACACTTTGGTGATTAGCGAGGCGATACAAGAAGGGCAGATGTTCTTACCTTTATAGCTTATGACATCTTTTGCATTGTTGCAGAATACGCAGGCCGGCTGATGTTTTTTCAGTATTACCGTATCCTCGGCCATGTAAACCTCCAAGGGATCGCGTACCGCGATGTCCATAGTGCGGCGCAGCTCGATGGGCAGCACGATACGGCCCAGCTCATCCACCTTTCGGACGATCCCAGTTGACTTCATGTTGTACCCTCCATATCGTCCCAAGATTTGATATGACGCTATCACACGGAAATTCGTTTGTCAATGGGTTAAATCGTGAAAGAGAAAAGTTTGGCGCTCTTGCACTATCTGTTACATAGGTGTTAAGACGTTTCCTATGCTAGTATATAATCCGGGCTCATGGCAAAGACGTCATAGCTGGTTGGGCAACTGAGGCAATCCTAATCAAACAAAGAAGACCCCATCAGTGAACCACTGGTTCACTGATGGGGATTTTTATGAGCGACCATGTCACTTGAGTACGTCTAAAGAGGGCTTAAATCAAGACAAAACTCTTCTTGAGCCTGGACTGTGTTTGGTCACTTAACTTTGCTATTTCAGCATATTCTGGCCATTTTGAAATGCTGTCCATTACTGCGGCGAGGGCTTGCTCTACGGCTGTTTTTCGCAGTCCCATGTGCTTTGCAGAGGCCAGCAAGTCCTCTTTGGTGATGCCATCCACCTTCCCGTTTATGGTCATTTGATGGTGTCCGGTCCACATGCCATCCGGATTATATGCGTAGGTGACATCATATGCCGGGGACAGGCTCCAGCTGCCGTTTCTGTCCATCAGGAACGAGATGTTCTTCGTGTGGTCATCCTGGTTCCGTGCCAAAACGTTGAATACCATACGGCGATAGAACTGCTTGATCTCGTCCTGGGAAATAGCCATCTGGCGCATGACGCCGGCGGCCTGTTCATAGCTGTATCCGCCGGGAAGGTTGAAGTCATAATGGGCGATGCCGGCAAGTGTCTGCATGTGCAATTTATCTCCTGAGCCACGGACACGGTCGAACCGGCGGGTCATGAAGTGATACAGCCCGCCCTCTTCATACAACTGGCACTCCTCCATATTGATCCCAGCGGCGGAAGCCATCAGGTAGTAGGCATATTCGATCCGCGTATACTGCGGCGGGTCATAACCCTCTTTGTCTCTGTTTTCAGATACCCCGTCGAACTTGACCAGCCAATGGTCATAACCGTCGCCGGCGGAGACTTGGCCAGAGCGGAAGTCACCTGTACGCTCATTCCAGGCCACGACAGCCTTTGCCCGGGCGCCGCCGGCAGATGTGCCGACCCGGATGATCTCATTCATGGCCCCTTTTCCTGTGGGAACATGGAAACCCTTTCTGGAGCGGAGGATATCCGACGCCAGGCGTGCCAAACTGGCGAGATTGATTCTTTCGGCCTCCGAGGGGGCTGGCCCTGTAGCGGGTACGAATTCCAGCGCCCCCATGCCTCGCTCACCAGTGTAGCAAAGCCGTTCAACGGGATCGAAGGATTCCGGAGAACGCCCTTCTGACTGCAGCCAAGCGTCGATGACGGCATTGCCGAATTTGTCCGGGAGGCTGTCTGCCAGCAGCCCGGGGAGCCCATGGAAACTCCTGCGGGGCAGTTCAGGAAAGCTGTACACTCTGGTTGAAAGCGGCATTACAATAGGGGAGAGTTCTATCCCGGAAGATAAGAAACTCCGCTCATACTCAAATGAGCCGATACCGGTCTGGTCATCGAACGCGACTACGCCGACCTTTGTTCCCCAGAGATAAACCGTGGCAAAGGTCACTTTTCATCACCCCATTCCCACTTTTTTTCTGCCCCATCCCGGCTCGCCTTTTTACGGACGCGCTGCTTCTCCTTATCATTTGCCATGAGAATGCTGGGCCGGGCCGTGGGCTCCGGTATGAGAGCGTCCATATTCTGTACCAGGCCCAGGGCGCGAAGCACATTCAACATTGTTGAGACGGCAAGGTCCTCGCCGTTTTCGATCCGGCTGATCGTTTTTGCCGTCACCCCTGCTTTTTTTGCCGCTTCGCCCTGGGTCATGTTCATATTGATCCTCGTCTCCCGGATCCGTTTGCCGAGCACCTGTAGAACCTCTTCATTGGATGATCGTGCCGTTAGCTTCATGCTATGCGCTCCTTCAAGTCAGTGAGCATATAAAAGGTAATACATTTCCTTTTAAAGCGCTGTTTAATATATAATATGCTATAGATTATATTTTATATGGTTTATGTCTGCACGTCAAGCCCTTTATGAAACTGGCATCATATAACAATATGTGCGGCGTCAGTTTTTGTCAGCGACCGTCAAATGCGGTCAAAACGGGAGATAATTCCAAGAGAAAGTTTTATAATTCCGGCTGGCAAAATGTAGGAAGGGATGGTTCGTTTGCAGGAGATCATGCAGCTGGTGACTGAGATCAGCGGTAGAAGGAACAAGGAGTGCTACTATGTGCTGTGCTGGGCTATAGAGGTGGTGAGGGATCGCCAGCCTGACGGGATGCAGATGAAAGAGGTGTGTGCCGTGATCAAAAAGAACGCTGGCATGACGCCTGGGGCGGCAGCGAAAGCGTTATCGAGGGCGGTGGATGACATATGGGATAATGGAAACCGTGAAAAACTCTGTCAGATATATGGCCGTCCGCTGTTGGAGCGTCCGTCGCCGAAAGAGCTAATCAATGTGCTGGCGCAGCATCTCTGGAAAGAGTGAGGCCAGTGAGCGGGGTGGTATATCGACTAGTAATATGTGGTTTCACAGGAAAATATGGCATCCTGGCGCAGGACACCGAGAGCCGAGTATGTGCTATGGCGGCCCCATTTACCGATGATAAAGATAGGGTCGATCGTCTCATCGCAGGGCTGGAGAGGGAGAAAGCCTCTCTGGAGGATTTTGAGAACGCTTTTCTGCGGGGAGACCTCACATAAAATTGCCGCCTGCCAAAATTGGCCGGCGGCAAGGAAGATTCAGGATACAGGGCTCAGGGAGAGGATGGACTCGGTATGAGAACTGTTTTCCAGCGCTTGGCAGTACACGGCCAGGACAGAGACCAGTTCTTTAGGCGTTGGCTGTTCCAGGACGGGCCGGCCGTATATCTGCTGTAGTTTGTCCCTGTTGCCGTAGACCCAGATGTCGGCGGTGACCCGGGAGAGTGCCTTGGATATGGCTTTGACAGACATACCGGTGCTGGTTTGGACCATGGCACAGATCGTGTTCATCTTTGGTTCCTTTGGAAGACAGCTGCGAGCCGCATCTACTGCCAGGCAGAGTACATAGTAGCAGGATTTGTTGCGCCGGCCACTCAGTTCAGTTACAGTGCGTTGGATCGTGTGTATGGGGGACCATCCTCTCTTGCTGGCTTATTCTTGCGGGGACAGGGAGAAATCATTTCTTGGCAGTGGCGTAAGGAGTGCGGTACATACGTGTACTGCTTCCACCGTCTTTCTCTGCGTAGCAATACACGAGCGCATAGTATTTTTCACCAGGTGTGACGGTGAATGTATAGGAGTTGCCGTAGAGGACGCGATAGTGGCCCAGCATGGATGAGGTATAGCTGGAGGAGAGGGAGCCTACCGGCTGTGTGCTGTTCCATTTGTAGACAACGATCGATGTCGCACCAATGGAATCCATGGGGCTTGTTCCCGTCGTGCTAAAGTCTACAGTAACCGTGCCCTTACTGTAACTACTGATAGAAGCATAGTACCCGGCAATATAGGCATCCGACTGGGGCTGAGCAGGGGAGGGTACGGAAGCTGCTGCCGCCGCGGCGGGGATTGAAAACACGGTCATCAGCATTAAGATTAAGGCTGTGACATGGATGAAACGTTTACTCATTTTGCACCTCCATATAGAGTGAATCAATAGTTTTGATCAGGTCGTCTCTGTTCTCATAGCCGTAGAGAAAGCACTCAAAGTTTCCGAACCACCAGACAGCGCCATAACTGTCCATGTTGGTCAGAATACTATGGTCTATGCCGCCAGCAGTGTAGACATCAGGAGAACCTTTATCGATAGAGTATGAATACGCATTACCATTAGAGTATGACGAGAGCTGTAATATGATCCACTGCTGATCTGCATTGCCGAAACTGAACGCGTATGAGGACGTTGAGGACGTTGTAGTAGATTCGCTGGTAATCATATTATACCCAGCCGGCATCCATAGAGGGATCATGTGTGCCGGCGCGTCAATGGAATCCAGTGCCTCGGCCATCTCATCATAGTACGTGGGCTTGGGCAGGGCGGTCGCCTGCGCTGGCGCCGTTTCGCGGGACAGTCGAGCCCACAATTCCTCTGTGTTCCAGGTGTGGAACCAGCCGATCTTAGCCGCGGTAAAAGCCGTAGCGGATATCAACAGGGCTGCGGCTGCGGCAACAAGGGAAAACCGCAGCAGGCGGAGTTTTGCTTTGGGGCTGACAGAAGAGGCACTGACTGGCTCACTGGGATCGGACAGGATCTCCTCATATAAAGTCTTTTTGCCGGCGTCGGGCAGGTAAGACCGTTCAAACTCTTCCCAGGCGGCATCAGTGTCAGGGGCATTCTCCCGAGATGCTATCACTCCGGCTATGTATAGGGTCGCGTCAATATCTAGGCTGGCATCCGCCTCCTTTTTAAGCGCATCGTTTCTGAGGAGCTCTCGCAGCTCATCTGTGGCCATAGAGTCAAACTGAGAGAGGTCCTGACGGCGTTGCTGTTCTGAACCTTGCATCTTAACCCTCCTATTGCTTATATGTCGAAAAACGGCGCTTCGGGGACAGAGAATCAATTTCTTTTGAGTTTTTCTTTCAGCCGCTTGTGAGAGCGCTGGAGACGCTTTTTCGCGGCCTCCCGGGAGATCCCCATGGAATCGGCGACATCCTGGACAGACATGTGATGAAGCAGAAAGCTTTTGAGCATGCGCCAGTCTTCTTTGCCCAAAAGGTCTTCACAGATGACGTCAAGTTCCAACTCGTCCAAGCGCAGAGAGCCATCGGCAAGCGGGACCTCCTGATAATAAAGAAGCAGGGCGCTCAGCTTAGCCCTGCCTCGG
>CANRKN010000139.1 GCA_947631215.1 uncultured Oscillospiraceae bacterium
CGGCCCACGTAGCGCTTGGCGATGGACACCACCAGGCGCAGGTTGGCCTCCGCCATGCGGCGCTTGGCCTCCTCGTCCCCCTCGGCCATGCGGGCGGCCAGGGCCACCTCCTCCTCCGGGGTCAGCAGGGGCACCTTGCCGATCTCCTTCAGATACATGCGCACCGGGTCGTCGGTGGAGAAGCTCTCGGCCACGGCGTCCGTGTCCACGATCTCCTCCTCGGCCACCTCGCCGATCTCCAGGTCCTCCAGCTCCTCCAGTTCCTCCAGCTCCTCCAGCTCAGGCAGGGCGTCGTCCTCCAGGGGCGGCAGGAATTCGTCCCCGGCGGTGTCGATGCCCAGGTCCTCCAGCTGGTCGTAGACGGCGTCCACCTCGTCGGGGGTGAGGCCCATGTTGTCCAGCACGTCGGAAAGCTCCTTGCTGGTGAGCTTGCCGGCCTTCTTGCCCTTTTCGATGAGCTCGGCGATCTTCTCCTCGTTGGTCTTTTCATGGTCCGGCTGGTCTGAAGAGGCGGCCTCCGCCGGTTTTTCGGCAGCGGGCTCCTCAGAGGCGGCCTTCTTCCGGGACTTCTTCTTAGGGGCAGGCTCCGCGGCAGCTTCCTCCACAGGGGCGGCCCCGGCGGGGGTCTCCGACCCGGGGGCCTTCTTTTCAGCGGGAGCCTTCTTGGCCGCCTTCTTCTTGGCGGGCTTGGCCCCCGCCTCTACGGGGGCGGCAGCCTCCGTCACAGGGGCGGTCTGGTCCGCCATGGGGGCGGCGGTCTCTTCCGTTGCTTTCTTTTTCTGTGCAGCCATCCTTATGAACCATACCCTTTCGTTCGTTTCAGCTTTTCCGCGTAGGCCCGCAGGTCGTCTCCCGGGGCCATCCTGTCTTTTTCCGTGCGTATCTTTTTTATGTAGTCGCCCATGGCCTGCTCCGCAGCCGCGGCGGATATCTCGTTCCGCTGCAATATACCCGCCAGCAGGGCCATCTGTTCCGGCGGGAAGCTCTGCTCCAGCGCCGCCGCCGAGAAGCTGCCCCCGGCCCGGGCCTGGGCATATACGGCCTCATAGAGCCCGCCCAGAGCGGGGCTGGTGAAGTCCTCTTTGCCCAGCGGCAGGTCCCGGAACTGCTCCGGGAACCGGCACAGGAGGTTCAGCACGCCCTCCTCCGCCACAGCGCTGGCCACGTTCACGTACCGCAGGCTCCGCTCCGCCGGCTGGGCTGCCCGCAGGGGCGCGGCGGCCTCCCGCTCCCGCTTTTTCCGGGCGGCGGAGGCGTTCTGCCGCCGGACCTTCTCCACCTCCAGCAGAAAGGCGTCCCTGGACACATCAGCCTTCTCCGCGGCCCGCATGCCGTATATCTCCCGCTCCACGCTCCCCGGCAGGGAGGCAATCAGCTTCGCCGCCGCTTTCAGATAGCCCACCCGGCCGTCGTCGGTCTTTAAGTCGAACTGGGCGGCGGTCTCGTCCAGGCGGTATTCCATCTGATTGCCGCTGCGCTCGATGAGCTGGCGGAACTTCTCCGGGCCATTGGCCTGGATGAACTCGTCCGGGTCCTTGGCGCCGGGGATCTTCACCACGTTGATCTTCAGATCCAACGGCTGCAATATGCCGATGGCCCGCTGGGCGGCCTTCTGACCGGCGGCGTCGGCGTCGTAGGCGATGACCACCTGGGTGGTGTAGCTGGCCAGGAGCCGTGCCTGGTCCGCGGTGAGGGAGGTGCCGAGACTGGCCACGGCGCTGTCGAACCCCGCCTGATGGAGGCTGACAACGTCTATATTTCCCTCCGCGAGAAGAATATATCCGCTTTTGGACTTTTTAGCCAGATTCAGGGCGAAAAGGCTCCGGCTCTTGCTGTAGACCAGGGTGTCGGGGCTGTTGAGGTACTTGGGCTCCCCGTCCCCCAAAATGCGCCCCGAAAAGCCTATGACGTTGCCCCGCACGTCGATGACGGGAAACATGAGCCGGTTGCGGAAATAGTCGTAAAGCCCGCCGCTCTTCCCCACCCGGGCCAGCCCCGCGTCCACCAGCTCCTGGCGGGTATAGCCCTTGGCGGTCATGGCGTCCGTCAGGGCCTGCCAGCTGTCCGGGGCGAAGCCCAGGCCGAAGGGGTTGACCATCTTCACGATGCCCCGCTTTTTTACGTAAGCCTGTCCCGCCGCGCCGGTGGGGGCCAGGAGCTGCGCCCGGAAAAACCGCGCCGCCTCCCGGTTCAGCTGGAGCATCCGCTCCCGCCGGTCCCGCCGGGGGTCATAGCTGTCCTCGGGCACCTCCATCCCCGCCCGCTTGGCGAGAAAGCGCACCGCGTCCGGGTAGGAGAGCTTTTCGATCTCCATGATGAAGTTGACCACGCCGCCGCCCTTGCCGCAGCCGAAGCAGTGGTATATCTGCAGCTCCCGGTTGACGGCGAAGGAGGGGGTCTTCTCCCCGTGGAAGGGGCACAGGCCGAAGAGGTTGACGCCGCTGCGCTTTGTCAGCGCCACATAGGAGCCGACCACGTCCACGATGTCATTGCGCTCCTTCAGCTCCTCAATGAATGTCTCCGGAAACGCCATCCGCGGTCACCCCCTTTATTTTTTATCCGACGGACGAGGCCGCCCCATGCCGACCCGACGCCCGGCGGGAACCGGCAGTGTGCCGGATGCGGTTGGTGAGCGTAGCGAACTTTAGCAGCAGGCATACTGTCGGGCCCGTCCGGGCAAAACCTGCGTCCTCAAAGGGCGGCTCTTTTACTTCACCGACCAGCTGGCCGGGATGAACAGGTCCTCAAACGTATAGATGGCGAAGCTGTCGGTCATGCCGGATACATAGTCCGTCACGGCCACGCCCACGCCCTCCTTGTCGGCAATGGCCCGGTACTCCGCGGGCAGCTTTTCCGGGTGTTTGCCGTAGTACTCCATGATGGGGCCCAGGATGCCCTTGACCTTGGATTCCTCCCCCTTTGCGGTTGGGTTGCGGTACACGGCGGCGTACATGAACTCCTCAAAGGCCCTGTATGCCTCCGCCATGTCCGGGGAGAAGCCCACCGCGCCCTGGCCGCTGGACACGATGGCGTCCGTGACCATGGCGTTGATGCGCTGGGAGTTGCGGGTGCCCACCCGGGTGCGGATGATGAGGGGCACGTCCGTGGCCAGCACGATACCCGCCCGCTCCGCGTCGTCCAAGTCGTGGTTCAAATAGGCGATATGGTCCGCCAGGCGCACCACGTCCGCCTCCACGGTGTCCTTGGGCGCGCCGGTGGTGTGGTTCAGGATGCCCATGCGGGTCTCCTGGCAGAGATTGAGGCCCTGGCCGTCCTTCTCCAGCTTGTCCACCACCCGCAGGCTCTGCTCGTAGTGGTGAAAGCCCCCGGTGATGTCCCTGAGGGCCCGCTCCCCGGCGTGGCCGAAGGGGGTGTGCCCCAGGTCGTGGCCCAAGGCGATGGCCTCGGTCAGGTCCTCGTTGAGGGCCAGGGCCCGGGCGATGGTCCTGGCGATACGGGCCACCTCCAATGTATGGGTCAGGCGGGTGCGGTAGTGGTCCCCCTCGGGGCGCAGGAATACCTGGGTCTTATGGCGCAGGCGGCGGAAGGCCTTGGAGTGGGTCACCCGGTCCACGTCCCGCTGAAAGCAGGTGCGCACCTCGTCCTCCGGCTCCGGCACGGGCCGGCCCCTGCTGTTCACGGACAGCGTCCCGTAGGGCCCGATGATCAGCGCCTCCTGCTGCTGGCGTATCTCCCGAAAGCTGGGCATGACCATACCCCCGATATGTAAAAAAGGTATCGCAAATTTCTTTGCAATACCCTTATACGCCGCATTTTTGCTTTTTCCCTTTTTCTTTTGGAAAAATATTTTTTATGTTCGCCATGACATTTTGGTAACCAAACCTGACGTTTGCGCGTTTGTCCGCCCCCCGCGGTTGACAGACGGGGCGGCGGACTTTAAAGTAGAATGAGTTCTTATATGGAAAGGCGGTGCTCTCATGGCGGACTGGCATGAGAAGTTGGACGGATTCGTGGCACAACACAGTGAGGACTATGCCCAAAAGCGGGTGGATTATCTGGGCGTCAACCTCGGCGGGGAAGAGCCGCTGTTCAAGATATACTACAAAAATAACTACACCAGCGCCCGCAGCGAGGGGCGGCAATCTTCCCTCATTGACCTTTTGCGGGAGCGGGATATGATAAACTTTCTCACCCTGGCGGAGGACACCGGCGGCTGCCAGCGGTACCGCTACGACATCGGCCTGAAAAACCGCACTGACGAGAATATGGAGGCCCTTTTCGCCTGGCTGAAGGAACACGTCGCCGTGTTTTCCCAACGGGAGGATGAGATCAGAAAGCTGGCCGCTATGCGGGTATACAGTGAGGAGGAATTCCGTCTGGCCGCCATGCACTTTCTGGGCTTCATCGACCAGGCCGGCCAGGTCACCGCCCTGAAATGCCACTATCTCTGCTGGATGCATAAGGACCTCTCCTCCCTGCGGGGCCATTTCCCCGACGACTACTATCTGTCCTGTCTGGAGCAAAGCGGCATACCCGTCTTTCAGCGTCTCTGCCCTCTGGTCCGGGACGTGCTCGGCCGCTGCGGCGGGCACGTGTTCATGGCGGGGACGGACTACTGGCTCACCGGGGAGCGGAAAGATAAAATTTACATCACCGACCCGGTATTCCTCTATCAGGGTCTGGCGGAGGCGTTCGGGCAGGAACAGGACCCCCGGCTGCTCCGGCAGCTCGAAGAGCTGATGCGCTGGGACGACGCCCACCCCCGGTTTTACTGCGCGGGGCTGGCCATGGCCCTGGACGACCGGGACCGGCTGACCATCAATTTCTATTACCGGGAGACATAATGATGCTCTCCCAGTCGGGAGAGCTCTGCTTGGAAGGCCCCCTTGTGTAAAGGGGGCTGTCGCCGCCGCCAGGCGGTGACTGATGGATTGTCGTTTTACAACCCCTCCGAGCGGCTATCGCCGCCCACCTCCCCTTGCACAGGGGAAGCATATCATATGACAAGGAGCTGCCGCGGATGCGGCAGCCCCTTGTCATAGTTTGGAATTACACTCCAAAAAAGGTG
>CANRKN010000140.1 GCA_947631215.1 uncultured Oscillospiraceae bacterium
GTGTCGTAGGCAGGCTGGTTGTAGCCTTTGTCCGACTCCTCCACCATGCCGAAACCGGCAGCATACATGGCATCCCGTATTTTGAACCGCATTTCAGTTGGGTCGATGTCTGACCACAGGTTCAGATAGACATAGGTGCGGTATAGGGCGGGATGATCATCTTCGTGAGCGGCCTCCGTGGTTGTTGTCGAGTAAACACAGTATTGCACCGGGGGATTCTGATTTGGCGACGTCGCTCTCCAAACGCCGGCATACACAGGGATTCCGATATCCTTGAGCGCCTCCTGCACCTGCTTCATCCGCTCACCCCCTTGGCGATAGAAGCCTTCAGGCCAAGATAGGTCTTGGCAAAGGAATACTCACCCAGCGTGGTGATGTTCCACTTCTCACCGCGGAATTTCACCCACATCCCCGGCTTCACGTCGGAGCGGTAGCGGATGGTGAAGTTGATCACCTGTTCGGTGTTCATCACGTCGGCAGACCGATAGTGCTGGTTGCCTGCGTCAACGGCAGACGCCCACACCTTGCACAGCACCACATCCTCCGGGGCCGGATAACCGTTCTCGTTGATGGCGTTCTCGGTGTACCCAATCTCCACGCGGTGGCGTAGGTCACCTGGGTGTGGAGTGCCGTCAAAGGATTTATAGCCACGCAAAGGTCATCACCTCCGTCAGAACATCTTTTCAGGATCGCGGTATGGGTAGAGCAGATTCTCAAAGGCAATGCGCATGGTGCCGTAGATGGTCCGGTCCGGGTTGTCCCGGTTCTCGAAATAGTGGCTCACCATGAGCATAATGGCCAAGCGAACCGGCTCCGGCGCGTTCTCGTCGAACTTCACCCGGCAGAAATCTTCGGCTGTTGCCTGCGCCTGGCGGATGAGGGACGAGATAACCTCGTCCTCCTCATCCTCCTCAATGCGCAGATGGGCTTTGACCTCATCCACGGTTAGGACCATATCGCATCACCTGCCGTTAGTCCGGGGAAGCAGCCAGGACGCCAGCGGTACGAAGCGCCGTCAGCAGGCTGTTCAGCGTACTCTGCAGCGTAGCGACCTCCGTGTCCGCTGCATCTTCCACAGCGGTGGCCTGTTTGACCAGGCCCGCCTTGCTGGCTGTGGCGTTGGCAGGGGCCTTGGGATAGGCGGGAACGTACAGATTGCCGTCCCCATCCACGGCCACAGGCACCGACTCGTTGGACTTGGCCTGGGCCTTCACCCCGCCAAGGGTGTCAGCGGTGGCTGTGGGGAGCGTGTAGCTGCTGCCGCCACCGCCGCTGATGCTCCCGCTCTGATCGTCAACAGATGCACCCTCTAGGATGGTGAGCTTGCCGCCGATGACCAGCTCGTCACCGCCATGGGCCATATAGTTCTTGGTTACATGGGTATTGGGCATATCGTTTTCCTCCTCTCAGGAAAGGGGGCCGAGTAGTACGGCCCCCAACGTAGGTCACGCCTGCTTCAGCACCTTCACGGCTTCGGACAGGATCAGCTTGCCGTCCACGCGCTCGGAGGCCAGGAAGCCCACCTGACCGGTGGCAGCAAACAGCTCGTTCAGCCGCTTGAAGGAGCGGCCCTCGCGGTCGGCGATCCAGTAGTAGCTCAGATCACCGAACAGGATGCTCTTGTTGCCCGTCTTCAGTTCCGGCATGAAGCTGGAGGTGTACACGGGGCGGCCCAGGATGGTGTCCGGGTTGCCCAGGATTGGGGACGGCTGCCAGATGTAGTCGCCGTTGCCGTTCTTCAGCTTGCGCAGGCTCTTGACGGTGCTGTCGTTCATAAAGAACACGGCCTTGCGGCGGTAGGGAGCACGGAGGCTGTAGAACAGGTCCATCACCTCGTCGAAGGTGACGGCGTCCGCTTTCGCAGCGGTCACGCCGATGTCAGCGCCGCCGCTCTCGGCCAGGATGCCGGTAGGCTTGCCGGTGCCATTGCCAGTGAAGAAGGCTTCTTCCTCCGCAGCGCCGATGCGCCGGGCGAACTCACGGGCGATGTAGCTGGGCATGTCAAAGACCGAGTCGTTGAGCAGCTCATCGCTGATCTTGACCATGGTGGCCAATTTGAACGCCCCGATGTTGACCTGACCGAAAGAGTCGTCGCTCTCCGGGTACTGCGCCTCCTCTTCGATCCACTGGGCCTTGCCCTTGGACGCCACCACAGGAATCTTCCGGTCACCGGTGGACGTGCGGATCACATGGGCGAACTGGCGGAAGATGTTCTCCTCCTCCAGCTTCTCGATGAGGGTGCGCTCATACTCGTC
The DNA here is from genome assembly GCA_947631215.1 of uncultured Oscillospiraceae bacterium. Next base: position 2,256 of record CANRKN010000140.1, read on the forward strand.
GGGGACGAGATAGCCGCCCTCGGTGTTCTCACCCACCTGCAGGGCGTTCAGCACCTCACGGGGCACCGCCTTGTTCCGCATGGTACGCCAGAAGGCGTCCCGGTAGGCATCGCTGGCGCGGCCCCTCTTCTCCGGCTGACCACCCTGGTTACCGGGCTTGCCCGCCAGAGGGCGGGAAGTGGGACGGTCCAGCTCCAGATCAAGTGCCTCCTGCCGTTCCAGCCGCTGGACTTCCTTGCCCATGCGGTCCACATCGGCCTCCATCTTCTCAAAGGTGGCAGTGTCCTCCGCAGAGAGCAGTCCATCCTTGTCCTTGTGGGACTCCGCGAAGGCTTTCGCTTCCTCCCACAGCTTGACGCGCTTTTCGCGCATGTCCTGGATTTCTTTCATAGACATATCATGTTCCTCCAATCAAAAGTTGTATTTCAGGCGGTTCAGCCTCTGGATGAGGCTGTCCGCGCTGGCTCCACGGGGTTCGGTGCTTTCGGACAGTTCAGGCCCTTCTTCCCCTTCGGGGTGCTTTGGCTCCAGGGGGCCTTCGGGTACAGGTTCCGGGACTCCCTCGGCTTCGGCTTCCGGAGACGCGGTTTCATCGGGCTCACAGGGCGCTTCAGGTTCTTGCTGTTCATCACTGACCTCCTCCTGGGCACTGGCGGACTTCACCTTGGCCAGCAGGCTGTTCATCACCTTCCGCTGCGTAGAAGCAGAAGAGAAAAACATGGCCTCGCCGGGGTCGGCGGGGTCATCTTTCTGGTATAGGATTTCGTCACAGAAGCCCAGCTCCTTGGCCTTGACGGGATTCATCCAGGTCTCATCGTCCATCAAGTGGCTAATCCTCGTCCTGGACAGACCCGTTTTGATCTCGTAGGCATTGATGATGCCCTCCTTCACTTCGTCCAGCAACTGGCCAGCTTTCCGCATCTCCTCACTGTCGCCCACAGCGCAGGTGTACGGGTTGTGGATCATCATCATGGCCGTAGGACTCATGCACACCTTGCGCCCGCCCATGGCCACCACCGACGCTGCACTGGCAGCAATACCGGTGATCTTGACGGTCACATGGCCCTTATAGTCCCGGAGCATGGTGTAGATCCGGCTGGCGGCGATGGTGTCACCGCCCGGCGAGTTGATGGACACAGTAATGGGGCCATCGCTGGAGAGCAGCTCTTCTTTGAACATGGCGGGCGTGACATCGTCGTCATACCAGCTCTCCTCAGCGATGACCCCTTCCAGGTAGAGCGTGCGCTCGTTGGACTCGGAGCCGGTCTCATCCCGCGCCCAACGCCAGAAATGGTTCATTTGGATACCTCCTCCGTTTTCTTACTGGGCGCAGCTTTCCGCTTTCGCTTGGTCTGCGCACTGGTTTCCGTTTCCTCCGGTGGGTTGCTCTGCTGTTCCTCCGGAGTGCTTTCCTGCTGCTCCTCACCCTCCGTAGCCAGACCCAAGAGCATACCCAGTCCAGCCATGTTGATGGGGATCATGTTCCCGTTGATCAGGTAGGCATTCCCGCCCTGCTCGTCCGGGATGGGGTTCAGGTTCTCCAACTCGCGGATGTCGTTGGCACTCATCCAACCGTTCTGACGGGCAATGGCAAAGCCCTCCATGCGGCTCTTATAGTCACCTCGCATCAGGCCGTCAAGGTTGAACTGCACATAAAAGCGCCCCTTTTCCTTTTCAGGAATAAGGGCGCGATTGATGGCCTGTTCAATTCTCACCAGCCAGGGGCGGATGGTGTGGACAGCGAAAGAAATGTTCTGACTCTCGATGTTGGAGAATGTGGCTCTATCCAGGTCGCCAATCATGTGCGGCGGGACCCGGAATATCCGGCAGATCTCGTTCACCTGGAACTTTCGCGTTTCCAGGAACTGCGCCTCGTTGTTCGGGATGCTCAACGGCTCGAAGTGCATACCCTCCTCCAACACAGCCACGCGACCGGTATTGCCGGACCCACCGTAGGCGGTATTCCAACTGGCCCGGAGTGCCGCTGGGTCCTTCACGGTGTTGGGGTGTGTCAGGATGCCACTGGGGCGGGCACCGTTCTGAAAGAACCGGCTGCCGTACTCCTCGGCGGCGATCCCCAAGCCGATGGCGCTTTTCTCCAGCGCGATGGGGCTGTACCCCATGACGCCATCGAAACCCATACCGGGGATGTGCAGCACCTCCATGGGGTCGAGCCGATACATCTGCCCCTCTGACGTGGTGTAGGTGTAGGTCAGGTTCCCCTTGCTGTCCCGATCCACCTCCATGTGGTCCGGGAGCAGTGGGTAGAGGCTCTCCACCTTGGAGCGGCCTGTGCGGATGATCTGGCTGTAGGAGTTGCCATAGAGCAGGAGGTGTGCCAGCATTGTTTCTCGCCAGATAAAGCTGGTCATCTCCGCGTTTGGCTCATCGTGGAGGAGGCGGTACAGCGGATGCTCCATCGCTTTCCGGCTCCCGGTGTCGGTTGTCTCATACACGCCCAGCGGCAGGCTTGCTATCGTTTCGGCTATCACCCGCACACAGGCGTATACCGCAGACACCTGGATGGCCGTGGTGGGATTGACCGACTTGCCGGAGAAGCTGCTGCCAAAAGAAAAAGTGGGTGCAGCAGACACCGCATCTTTGGGCTTGTCTCTGCTGTGAAAAATAAAGGTGAAGGGATTCTTCATATATTGATGTCCTCCAAATGCGGGATTGACGTGTGTGTTTGTCAAAAGGAAAGTGTAGCAAAAGGGCACGAAAAAGGAGAGCAGAGGCAGCGCCGGAGATCGATATGGA
>CANRKN010000141.1 GCA_947631215.1 uncultured Oscillospiraceae bacterium
TCATAGCTCTCCTATGGCGTTTCCTTCTGTTGTTTCCGTGATTCACCCTCTTGACTTAATACCATTGGACTTATTTTATCATTTCGCGAGGGCGTCCTCAACGCATTGGCCCTGACGTTTTCGCTGTCAAACCTGACTTTTGCGAATACGGCCGCATTTTCCGGATACATGCGCAGCAAATAAGAGCGCGGCGCATTTCTGCGCCGCTCAATTATTCGTGTTCTGTTTGATCAGAGGGTCAGGCCGAACCGGGCGTAGGCCTCGCCCATCTCCCCGTCCGTCAGTTCCCGGGCCGTCACCTTTCCGTCCGCGAATTCCTTGAATACATGCCCGTCCAGGGTGACGCGGCCATGGGCCGTTTTCAGGGAGAACATCTCCTGGGCCGTGAAGGGGGAGTCCGGGTGCTTTTCGCAGTAGAAGGTGGGGGCGATGAAGTCCACCGGAAGCTGGGGCTCCTCCGTGAAGGAGTAGAAGGGCCGCCACTGGCCCCCGTGCTCGTCCATCAGCACCCAGCCCAGAAACCGGTCCCGCACCAGGCGGTACGCCTCGTCCTGCTGCCGCTGCACCAGGCCCTCCTCCAGGCGGATGGGCCAGCGGGGGCACACCTCGCCGATGCCCACGTCGCAAAGCCACGTTCCGTCCTTGGCTTTCGCGATCATCACCCGGTGCCGGCGCATGGGGATATCCCGCTCCCCCCGGAGATACCGGGCGGCGTACTCGCTCACCTCATAGCCCAATCGGCTCAGAAGCCAGGCGAACAGGCCGTTCAGCTCAAAGCAGAACCCGCCCCGGCGCTGGACCACCACCTTTTCGTAGAGGTCGTCTGTGTCCAGGGACAGGGGCTTTCCCCGCAGGATGTCCAGGTTCTCATAGGGCACAGCGGTACAGTGGGCGTATTGAAGTTTACATAATAATTCTGAATCCGGCGCCACCGGGTCCGGCAGGTCCAGGCCGATGCGCTGGAAATACCGCCTTATTTTCTCCACGGGGCGGACACCTCCTCCAGGAGCTCCATGACCGTGATAAGCTGCTCCGCCGGCACCGCGGGCGAGGGTTTTCCGCCCGCCCGGATGCAGTCCAGGAAGTGGCCCAGCTCTGTGTAGAACCACCCGCAGGGCGGCACGTTGATGCCCGTGGACACCACCACTTCGTCGGCGGTGTCGAATACCCTGGGCTCGGCGCCGAACTGGTAGGCGGTGAGGCTGTCGCCGGTATTGATGAGCATGCCGTTTTCAAAATACACCCGCCAGCGGGCCGTCCAGGGCGTGTCCGCGTTGAACCAGGCCGCCTCGGCGTTCACATGGAAGCCGCCGTAGTCATAGTCGATGCGCATCTGCTCGGGGTAGGCCTTGTCCGCCCCCTGGCAGGAGGTCATGCGAAAGCCCTGGGGCTTTCCGAACACGGACACGATCACGTCCAGGTCGTGGATGTGGAGATCATAGGGCAGAAGGCCGGACTTGTTCACGTCGAACAGCCACCCGTCCTGGGCCCACCTGGGGCAGGCGGACAGCCGCTCGAAGCAGGCGTCCAGGGGCTTGCCGTACTCGCCGCTCTCCACCACGTGCTTGAGGGCTTTTACCTCCTTAGTGAACTGGAGCACCTGGGCGATGTAGAGTCCCAGGCCCCGCCTCTCCGCCTCCGCCAGCATCTCCCGGGCGTCCGCGGCGGACAGGGCGATGGGTTTTTCGCATATGACATGCCTGCCGCAGGCCAGGGCCTCCAGCACCAGGTCATGGTGGGTGTAGGTGGGCGTGCATATGTCCACAACGTCGATATCGCACCCCGCCGCCATGGCGGTGATGGTGTCGAAGCAGGGCACGCCCCACTCCGCCGCCGTGGCCTTGGCCCGGGGGGAGGTACCCACTACGGCGGCCACCCGGCAGTCCGGGAGCATCTGGTAGTTGGCCCAGTGGACCTTGCCCATGCCGCCCACACCCACCAGGCCGATGTTCAGCGCCCGCTTCACAGCTGAAACCCCTGCCCTTTCAGGTATGCGGCGGAGTCCAGTACGGCTTTGTCTATCTCGGCCAGGTCCTTCGGCCCCGTCTGGGTGAACTCGATCTCAATGGAATAGGGGCTCATGTTGCCCGCCTCGTCCATCATTTTAAAGAGCTTGGGGAATTCCACATACCCCTTGCCCAGGGCGGGGAAATCCCACTCCTGCCGGCCGCCGGCCTTGTCCTTCAGATGGACGTAGCCGATCTTGTCCAGGCACCCGGCGAAGTCCGCCGGCACGTCCACGTCCCCGTAGAAGATGGCGTTGGCGGTGTCGTAGTTGATGAGCACCCGGGGGGAGCCCACGAGCTCACATATCTCCCTGAGGATGGCCCCCGTGCCGTGGTCCCCGTGGACCTCCAGCACCAGGGTCATATCGTACTCCTCCAGGTAGGGCACCAGCCCCCGGATATGCTCCGCCACCACCTCATTGGAGGCCACGGCCTTGTCCTCCAAGTGGGCCTCCCCGATGGAGGAGACGATGTAGTCGCAGCCGAAAAAGTGGGCCAGGCGGATGTTGTTCACGAAGTCGCCGATGCGGGCCGTGTCCATGAGGTTGGTATGGCCGCTCATGGCGAAGGGGATGAGGTCATTTTTCTTCAAGAGGTCCTGTACTTCCAGCAGCCGGGCAAAGCTCTGGTCGGGGAACACGTGCTCCGTCCAGCCCTTGGTGGCGGTGAGCTCGATGTAGTGAAAGCCCGCCGCTTTGATGCCCGCCACGGCCTGCTCAATAGAATAGCCGTGGTAGCAGTTGGAGTTGACCGCGATGATGCGCTTTTTCATGCCGCGCCCCCTCAGATGATGAAGTTGTCCAGATACCGCTTGGACAGGCGGATGGAGTTCAGGATATCCTCCCGGCTGCCCTCGAACGCCTTGTCCTCCACCTCGATGACGGCGCAGCCGTCGTAGCGCACGTCGTTCAGCGCGGAGATGAACGCGCTCCAGTCCACATCCCCCAGGCCGGGGATCTTGGGGCTCATGTAGTCCAGGGGATAGGCCAGCACCCCGCACTCCGCCAGGCGCTCGGGATAGAGCTTGATGTCCTTGAAGTGGATGTGGAACAGCCGGTCCCTGAACTCATAGACGGTCTTTAAGTAGTCCAGGCCCTGCCAGACGTAGTGGCTGGGGTCGAAGTTCAGGCCGAAATTGGGGCTGGGGATGATCTCAAAGAGCTTCCGGTAGATGGCCGGGGTGCACATCAGGTTCTGCCCGCCGGGCCACTGGTCCGCGCCGAAGAGCATGGGGCAGTTCTCGATGCCCACCTTCACGCCCTCGCTCTCCGCCAGGGCGATGATGGGGGGCCAGATCTCCTTGAACAGCTCGATATTCTCCTCCAGGGTCTTGTGCTGGTCCCGGCCGATGAAGGTGGTCACAAGGCCCACGCCCAGCTTGGCGCTGGCCTTGATGAGGGCCTCCAGATGGGCGATGGCCGCGGCCCGCTTCTCCAGGTCCGGGTCCATGGTGTTGGGATAGAAGGCCAGGGAGGAGATGGTCATGCCCCTGTCCTCTACATACTTCTTCACGTAGGCGGCATACTCATCGTCCGCCAGCACCCGCTCGGCGTCGATGTGGCTCACGCCGGCGTAGCGCCGCTCCGCCTTGCCCGCGGGCCAGCAGGCCACCTCCAGGCACTTGAATCCCATTTCGGCGGCGGTGTCCACCGCCTCTTCAAAGCTCCAGCCGTCCAGTATGGCGGTGAGCAGTCCGAATTTCATCATGGCAAAGTCCCTCCTTATCTGTTTTCAGGTATCTCCACCGCCTGGCCCGTCTCCGAGGAGCGGATGGAGGCGAACACCGCCCGCATGGCGGCGAGGGCGCTGGCCCCGTCGATCTCCGGGGCGCGGCCGTTTTTCAGGCAGTCGATCCACAGGTCGATGACGCCCGAGGCGGTCTGGTCGTCGTTGGTCTGTATCTTCTCCACGTCGAAGGTCTGCTCTGTGCCGTCGGCCAGGCGGACCACGATGGAGTGGGCCGGGTCGTCGTAGATGCGCATGATGCCCTTGGTGCCGTAGAGGACGGTGGAGTTGTCCTCCGCGCCGTAGAAGGTCCAGCTGGCGGTCATGGTGCCCACGGCGCCGCCGGAGAGCTCATAGATGCACCAGGCGTTGTCGTCCACGCCGATGAGCTGGCCGTCCTCCCCCCGCTTATCCAGGGTGGTGAGCTTCGCGGTGGTGCGGACCACCCGCTGGCCGGTGAGGAAGTGGATGAGGTCGGTCTTGTGCACGCCCAGATCGGCCATGGCCCCCATGGCCGCCTGCTTCTTGTCGAAGAACCACACGTTCTTCCCCGGGCTGATGGACCAGGTCTCCGGTCCCCCGTGGCCAAAGGTGGTGCGGAAGGTGAGGATATCGCCGATGAGGCCCTCGTCCAAGAGCCGCTTTGCCTCCACGTGGGCCTTGGCCAGGCGCTGGTTGTGGGCGATCATGAGATATTTTCCGCTCTCCTGCGCCGCGGCCAGCATGGCCTCACAGTCGGCCAGGTTCGTGGCCATGGGCTTTTCGCACAGCACATGCTTGCCCGCCTTCAGGGCCTTTATGGTCAGCTCCGCATGGGCGTAGTTGGCCGCGCAGATGCTCACCGCGTCGATGGCCGGGTCGGCCAAAAGCGCCTCCGCCGTGTCGTATACCTTCCCGCCGTACTTGGCGGCCATCTCCTCCGCCCTAAAGCGCTTGGGGTTGAAGTAGCCGGTCAGCTCCGCGTCGGGGTTGGCGGCGTACTCGGGGATGTGCCGGACCTGGGCGATCTTGCCGCAGCCTATGATGCCGATATGTATCATGTCTTATCTCCTCCTGTCAGCCGTTGGAATCCTTCTTCTGCAGCAGCACCGCGAAGATGATGATGGCGCCCTTCACCGCGTCG
>CANRKN010000142.1 GCA_947631215.1 uncultured Oscillospiraceae bacterium
GCTTGACCTATGCAGTATGCAGACTCAATGCCCTGCTCCAACCTCCACCCACCCCATTGTTCAGTCTTCAGGGCGCACGGCCCTGTGGAAGAAAGGCGGCCCGATGGTCAAGTGGTCAAGACGGGGGCCTCTCACGCCCCAAACGGGAGTTCGACTCTCCCTCGGGTCACCACCTTTTTCCCTGAAATGTGCACCATTAGCTCAGTTGGTAGAGCACCTGACTCTTAATCAGGGTGTCCAGGGTTCGAGTCCCTGATGGTGTACCATAGTTGGTGGCTATTACATCGGGGGTCCACCCGTTCCCATTCCGAACACGGCAGTTAAGCCCGACTGTGCCGAAGATACTTGTCTGGAGACGGACTGGAAAAATAGGTCGCTGCCAACATCGGGGTCCGCGAAAGCGGGCCCCGCTCATATGCCTCTTTAGCTCAGTCGGTAGAGCGACGGACTGTTAATCCGCAGGCCGTTGGTTCGAGTCCAACAAGAGGCGCCAGGCGAAGCCGCCGCGTGTGCGGCGGCTTCGTTCGATTATTTGGGATTTGGACCATTAGCTCAGTTGGTCAGAGCAGCCGGCTCATAACCGGTCGGTCCGGGGTTCGAGTCCCTGATGGTCCATATAGGGGAATAGCTCAGTTGGCAGAGCGACGGTCTCCAAAACCGTAGGCCGAGGGTTCGAAACCTTCTTCCCCTGCCAAAAGCCGGTGCGTCAGCACCGGCTTTTGTATGTTTATTTTCGCTTTGCTATGAAGGCTATGATGATGCAGATGCCCGTGACGGCGGCGGTCGCGCCAATGAATGCGGCTGTGAACCAACGGCCCAGGGACACGCACAGCGCGGAGCAGACAGTGGTATAGGCGAACATAAGCGTAATTATAAAACACAGTGATCTGCACAGTACTTCCATGGCCCGCAGGGGCCGGGCGGCGCCGGCGTCTTTCATGTTGGATATTATAAATGCCGTGAACTGGAATACGCCAAACATGACTGCGCCCACGATGGGCAGCAGCAGGATGGAGGACTTGGGTCCCCAGCCGTCGATCTGCCCTGCGGCGTTAAAGTGGGTGGGGATCTCCTCCGGCATGTACCGCCAGTATAGTGCAAGAAATACTGCGGTCCCGGCTAACGCCAGCAGGGAGAGGGCCAAAAGCGCTTGGTTGAAAACTTTTCGTTTGTTATTCATCGTGTAACCTCTTGATGTCCCTCACAGGGCGTAGAGCAGGATGGCCAGCAGGTGCAGCACGCTGCCCGCCACCACGAACAGGTGAAAGACGCTGTGCATATAGCGGCGTTTTGCCCCCAGGCCGTAGAGGACCGCGCCCACGGTATAGGACACGCCGCCCGCCAGTATGAGCCAGAAGCCGGGCCGGCCGATGGCCCGGAGGAGCAGCGGTGCCTTGAAGATGATGGCCCACCCGATGGCGATGTAGCAGATCATGGAAAAGACCCGGTAACGGCGCAGGTCGATGGCCGTCAGCACCGTGGCCAGGATGGTGAGCGCCCAGACGACACCGAACAGCACCCAGCTGGATACCGGGTCGATGGGCCGCATGGCGCTGAGAAGCAGCGGGGTATAGGTGCCCGCGATGAGAAAGTAGATGGTGCAGTGGTCGATGACCTGCAGCACCCGCTTGCCGGTGCCGGGCCGGAGGCCATGATAGACGCTGGACATGGTATAAAGCGCAATCATGGACACGCCGAATACGGCGCCGCCCACCACGCCCCAGGCATTGCCGTGCAGCGCGGCCCGCACCACGCACAGCACCAGCGCCGCGAGGCCTATGGCCCCGCCCACGATATGGGAGGTCATGTTGAAGACTTCCTCGCCCTTTGTATAGTCCGGCAGATCCCTGTCCCGGAGCTTTGTGCGCTTCATGAGCCTATCACCCCCGTCCTTTGCCCTCCTGATGAACTTATAGTAGCTTTTGTGTTGGGCGTTGTCAATGCGCCCTGTGCCAGTTTTTCCTGCCCAAACCTGTTGCGGTGCTGACGGAGATGTGATATCATCCCTTTGGACGGGCATGTCCCTGGACCGGATTTCGTAAAAGTCAGATTTGATTACGAAAACGTCGGAGCTCATGTGTTGAAGATAACGGCGCAAAATGATAAAGTTAAATAGGTAAAAAAATCAGGTTTTGGCCCCTGTGCTCCGGTAAACGTATAAAGAAACTGAGCGCAAAAGGAAGCTTTACCTGCGAGCGCGAACGCGAAATGGCCGGATTCGGTCCTGAAATGCTGTGCCAAAGCGGGAAAAGATGGTATAATGTAAGCATCGCTTTTGGGCGGTACAAGAATTTTAAGAATTTTTAAGGGGGAACACGAAAAATGAAAAAGTTGTTAGCTGTCATCCTGAGCGCTGTGCTCATGCTTGGCGCCTGTGCCTTTACGGAAGGCCCGGGGGCCGGTACCTGCTACTGCCTGTCCGACATCAGCGTGGAAACGGGCGATATGAACCTCGACCTGTCCGGTCTGGAGATCGGCATTGACGTGATGGATGGGGAGCCGGGCGCCGTGGTGATACATGTGGACAACGACGGCGAGCGGACCTGCGAGATCGGCTTTACCCAGGTGGACGGCCTGTCCATCATGCACGTTTCCAGCCCTACCCTGGGCCATAAGGACTATGCCATCGACCCGGTCCTGGAGCTGGCCAACAGCCTGGACGGACTGCGCAACGCGCTGATCGAGGAGCTGCAGGGCATGGACGCCCAGAAGGCGGCCCAGAGCATCTATGATTTCTTCAACCACATGGGCGAGGCCGTGGAGCAGGCTGCCGAGGCGCCTGTGGAGACGCCTGCGCCCGGGCTCGAGGTGAAGACCGACAGTATCCAGGAGATACTGAAGGACAACATGAACGAAGACCAGACCATCACCATCGACGAGGACATCACCGACCCGGATACCGGCGAGGTCGTGCTGCCCGCGGGCGAGTATAAGGGGACCACCATCAGCGTGGACAAGGAGCACCTGCTCCAGGTGCTGGGCAACATGACCCTGAACGGCCAGCCCCTCCCCAATGTGGAGATGCTGAAGGACGAGAACGTGGACGCCAATATGGAGGCTGCCATCTATAATGGTGAGGGCGATCTTGGCGCCGGCTTCGGCTACATGTTCGTCATCGCCTCCGAGGGCGAGGACCAGGGCTATAACGGCCTGTACTACGTCCTGACCACCGACGAGGATGGCAAGACTCTTGCCTTCGATATTCTCGGCGACATGGGCGAGGGCCACTTCGACGTGCAGTTCGCCCTGAACAAGCACGCCGTCGCGGAAGCGACCTTCGGTCCCGACGCTGTCGACATGGCCAACGTCGTGAATCTCAGCGAGCTGGACGCGGCTGGCGAGGAGAGCCCGCTGGCGGCGGATATGCAGACGCTGCTGGGCGACGCCATTGGTGCGCTCCTGGCCCCCGTCATCGCTAACATGACGGCGGAAATGCCTGCGGAATAAACGTGTAAAGTCATTTCGGATGCGGCGGCCCGGGTCTCAGATCCGGGCCGTTGTTTACGGATAAGGAAAACCCATACGCCGCAGCAGCGGCAAATCTATCACAGTCCCGGGAGGACAATATGGCAAAGACGAAACTGGCACCGGTGAGCCTGGCGATGTTTTACGGGGCGAACCGGGATTTTGCGAACGCGTTCAGTGTGCGTGTCACGCTGAAAAACCCCATCGAGCCGGAGCCTCTGCGTCAGGCGCTGGACAAGGCCATGGAGCGGTACCCCTACTTCTCAGTGCGGCTTGTGGAGCAGGACGGGGCTCTGGTGCTGGAGGATAATCCCCTGCCGGTGACCATCGTGAAGGGCCCGGAGCCGGCCAGGCTCAACACGGCCGAGTCCAACTACCATCTGGTGGGCCTGAGCTATGAGCGCACCAGCGTGGTGTTCGGGGCGTTCCACGCCCTGACGGACGGGGCCGGGGCTTTCCATTGGATCAAGACTGTGCTATATTATTACCTGTGCCAGACCGAGGGGCGGACATTGGACCCCACGGGGGTCCGGCTGGCAGGGGAGGACATCCCCGCCGGCGAGCTGGAGGACCCCTTCCCCCGGGAGGTGACGGCGGAATGCGGCCCCATCGCGGCCCCGGCCAAAAAGGGCGCCTTCTGCATCACGGACCACACACCCGCGGGCCGGCAGCGCTGCTGGCATATCCGCATCGGGGAGACCTCCTTCATGAAGTATACCCGCACCCAGGACGGCAGCCCCGCCACCATCACCTCCGCATTCATGGCCAAGGCCCTGCATGAGCTGTGGCCGGACATGACGGAGCCGGTGGTGTGCGGCATGGCCCATAACATCCGGGACGTTATAAAAAAGCCCCTGGCCCACCAGAGCATGGTGGCGCTCATAGAGCTCTCCTACCCGCCCCGCCTCAAGGGCGCCAGTGTGGAGACCATGGCCATATGCAGCCGGGGCATGGTGATGCTCCAGAGCCAGCCGGAGACGGTGTGGAGCCGGGTACAGCAGCAGCTGGACCTGGAAAAGGAGCTGGAGGGGATGAGCCTGCAGGAGAAGTTCGACCGCCTGCGGCCCGTGGTCACCGGCGCCAGGACGGGCATCGGCAACCTGCCGGCCTCCGCGCCTGTGTCCTTCAAAGTCAGCTATGTGGGCCGGACGGACTGGGGCTCCATGGCCCCCATGATCGAGTCCGTCCACTGCTCCGTCACCACCGACGGCAGCGGCATCTGCATCGAGATCAACACCTGCAACGGCTACTTCGACTACTGCTTCATGCAGGAATTCGAGGACGATACAT
>CANRKN010000143.1 GCA_947631215.1 uncultured Oscillospiraceae bacterium
ACCTTCTAACGGCGGGACGCTGATCATTCAAGCAACATCCCTCAATCCGTCTGACCCAATACATTTATCCATGCGGAAGCCTCCGTCAACAGTCGCTCAAATCAGTGGAGAATACACACTCACGGACATGCCTGCATCCATACCACTCAAAAGCTCCATAAACCTGGAGAGAGACAACTGGATAGCTTTAGAAAAAGCAAAAAAGCGCCATCGGAAAACACCGGATGGCGCAGAAAATACTACGGAGAAGGGATAAGCTTATTTCCTTTCATTATCCCTCTTCATGGTCTCCTTGACGGCACGGGTAATGAATCCGTTTACGGATTCGCCCTGCCTGGCCGCATGTTGCTGGATCACTTCCCTCTGACCCTTAGGAACGCGAAGTTTTATTTCGTCCAGCTTTTCTCTGATATACTTTTTTGTGGCTCGAAGCTGTGAAGTTGATGTCGCCATAGTCTTTACCTTCCTTCTTCTATGTAATGATTATATAGAAGAATAACTACATATGCAATGCCAAATCACAATATGGGGCCATATAACTTGCACAAATTAGCGGTGCACTTTTTGTTAATATATCACATTGACATATGTCCCCATATATTATATAATTACCCTAGAAAACAAAAAACAGCGGCAGTGCATGGAAGTTCGCACCTCCCATGCACCTGCGCAGGTGACACAGGCACCCGCACAACGGACCGACTTGTCCGCACCGCACGATCATTATATCCTCTCCTTCCCCATTTGGCAAGTGAGTAATGGTCAAACGGTTCCGACAGTTTAGTCCTGTCATACTTTATGATTATGACACCGTGCAGGAACGCCCTCCTGCACGGTGTTTTTCGTTTTCCAATCCATCTCATACAGGAGGTCATATGGAAAACGCCCCTATCAAAACACGACATGATGCTCAATCATCCTCTCCCCTTCAAATGCATAGATTTGTCCCGGGAGGGGACAACATGGTCATCAGGAACACACATCCGGAATACGCCAACGATAGTGCCCGGCTGGAAAAGCTGCGGGAAATGAAGCTCCTCTGCCGTCAAAAGCTGGCCGCGGCCAGGAAAGAGCGAAAGGCCGGCTGATGGAGGACGCCGTATACGCCCGCCAGTCCGTTGAGAAACAAAACAGTCTCTCTATCGATGGACAGATCGACCTCTGTCAAAAGATCGCAGGCGGGCCGCTCCGCATCTACAAAGACAGAGGTTACTCCGGCAAGAACACCCAGCGCCCCGACTTCCAGCGCCTGCTGCAGGACATACGAATGGGACGCATCAGAAAGCTGTATGTCTACCGCCTGGACCGCTTTTCCCGCTCCGTGGCCGATTTTGGCCGCCTTTGGGAGACACTGTGGGCACACAACGTCGAATTCGTCTCCGTCAATGAGAACTTCGATACGTCCACCCCGATGGGACGAGCCATGCTCCACATCATCATGGTCTTCGCCCAGCTGGAACGGGAGACCACCGCCGAGCGCGTCCGGGACAACTACTATCGCCGGGCCGATTTAGGTTCATGGCCGGGCGGCCCCGCTCCCTATGGCTTTTCCATTGGCCGCATCCATGATGAGACCGGCCACGTCTGGCCCACTCTCGCAATCGTTCCGGAAAAGGCAGCCGTTGTCCAGCGCATCTTTGAGGAATACGCGAAGCAAGGCGCCAGTCTTGGCAGCGTGGCCCGCATCCTGAATGGAGAGGGCGTCAGTGCTCCCAAGCGCGATACCTGGGACAACGTGTCCCTTTCCCGCCTGCTCCATACCCCTGCCTATGTAATGGCTGACGAGGATGTCCTGGTCCACTTTAAGGCTCTCGGAGCCAGAGTGACGTCTCCGCCAGAGGCCTTCGACGGCATTCACGGTGTTCTGGTCGTCGGCAAGCGGGACAAGTCCCAGAGAAAGTACACAGACATACATGAACACGCAGTATCCGTAATGAACAGCGTCGGCTTTATCCCCTCCGACCTTTGGCTGACCTGTCAGAACAAGCTGGCAAACAACCAGCAACTCAAAAACAGCGGCAGCGGGACCCATACATGGCTCTCCGGCCTGCTCAAATGCGCAAGCTGCGGATACAGCCTGAAAGTGACGGAGGACAAGTATCAGCGCTACCTCAATTGCAGCGGACGGTATAACTTATCCAAATGTGACGCCGTGATCCGCGCAGACCTCACCGAGCTTGAGCGGACCGTGGCTTCACAAATCCAGGCTTTTCTGGATCAAAGCCCGGAAGAGACGGTTGAAGGGAGCAAAAGTGACACATATCAGGCACAGTTGGACGAGCTTGACCGGCGAACAGACAGATTGTTAGACGCTTTCTCAGAAAGCGACGACATGACCATCGAATACCTGCACCGTGCCTTGGCCCGGCTGGAAAAGCGCCGTCAGGAGATACTGGAGGAACGCAAACGTGATAAGCACCGTCCTGCCCTGCCGCAAAAGCTCGTGTTCGACCTTCTCACTTTTGAAGAAAAAAAGACCGTCGCGGCTCAATTCATCCGCCGCATCGACGTGGGCAATGACACCGCAGAGATCATCTGGAACGTATGATCTTCACCGAATAACAGAAAGAAAGGTATAAATATGAACCGCAAAAGAAAGCGCACCAACCCCTTCAGCCTCGCCCGGTATCTGCGCACTTACCTGGGGTTGACCCAGCAGGCCGTCGCCAGCGCGGCTGGCCTCAGCGCCAACCAGGTCTGCCAGTTTGAGCTTGGCCGCCGCAACATGAGCATCGGCTGTGCGCGTCGGCTGGCGGCGTTCTTCAAACTGAGCATTGACGACCTGGCCCATGACCGTTTCGCGGCCGTGCTGCCTAATCTTCCTCCCCGGCCCAAACGTGATCCTTCTGCACGAAAGCGCATGGAAAAGCGGATGAAGATCAACGACAAGCTCGGCCGTGACGGCGAGGCATACGTCGCCCGGCTGGAGCGGGACAAGCTGGCTGGCACCCCTTTTGCCAACGGCGTCAACGAGGCCTGCGCGGATGACCCCACTGCCGGCTTTGACATCTTCTCGTTCTCCTGCGATGGTGAGCCCATCTACATCGAAGTCAAGACAACTGCCGGGAAAGCGGACACGAACTTCTTCCTCTCAGCCGGCGAGCTGGCATTCCTTCGGATGTGCCTTGAAAATGGGTATCGTTATGAGCTGCACCGCGTTCACAACATCTACAGCAAGAAACATGCCGGGCGCATCATCTACTCCGGTGAAGAGCTGATAAAGGATTTTACGTTTGAACCCGCGCAGTATGCGGTAAGGAGGGCCGGCCGATGATCTCAGGCGTTGAATACCTCCGCCGGAAGGCTCACATGACGCAATCCGAAGTGGCCGCAGGCGCAGGTATATCTGTCGCGCTTCTCGGGAGGCTCTCCGTTCCTTATCCCAAGATGACCACCTCCCTGGCGATATACATGAGGATAGCCGACGTGTTTCATGCTGCTGTGGATGACCTGCTTGAACTCCACGACGAACAAGAACTGGAGCTTGGCGACAGGGTAACATACCGCTCCAGAACGGAAAACCTGGAGAACTGCGTGGCGGTATACCGCCGCGAGAAGAATCTCTCCCTGGAGCAGCTCGGCCAACTCCTCGGAGGCAAAACGAAAGAATGCGCCCGGCTGGGCTGTGCCTCCGCGGAACCGAAGAAGAAGCATATCAGGATACTGGCGGCCCATGAGGGCATCACGCCGGAGGCATTCTGCCGGCTCTATGCTCCCTCCCCGCAGAGCGAGAGGTGATAGGCATGGAAAAGACCCTGTATGAATTCAAGGTGGACAAGCGCCCCGACGCCATTTCGAAGAAGTACGTGGCCAAGATCCTCGGCAGTCATCCGAAATACGGTTTCCAGCGTGTTTTCGCCCCGCTGCGGTGTACCGGAAACCACGGTGACGCTCTCGGATATGCGGCGGAGGTCGATGACTTTGGCGTATATGAGTGCAGTGTCAAATGGTTTGAGGACATCCCGGATGGGCGGTTCCTTGGCCGCAAGGTGACCTGGTTCGTGATGTTTGACGGCCTGGTAGACCACGAAGTGCCGAAGGAGGAGGTCCTCGAAGAAGTGAGGTTCATCAGACGGTTTCTTCGCTTCCACAAAGAGTTTGACGTCGCATGAGGCATGAGATGGATGGAGGCCGGGCCGGCCGCCCGGCCCCCCAGGACAAAACATAATACAAAGGACGGATGAAAATATGAATGAGAGAAACTACCGCCCCTTGTGCGTACAGAGGGAGGCCGGTTATGATGAATAAGCCCATAATCTATATCATCGATCTCAGGGAGACCGGGAAGAACATAGAGCGTCTGCGTATAGAGCAAGGCTACAGTGCGCGTGACATCGCTCAATTCATGGGTTTCGACACGCCCGCCGCATATTACCACTGGAAGAACGGAAAGACCCTGCCGTCCGTCGAGCATCTGCTCGCCCTCAGTGAGCTGTTTGAAAAACATATTGAAGACATCATCATTTGGACCCGGCCTCCACCTTAAGGTGAAGGCCGGGTGATATTATCGGTTCCTTTACGCGGATGATTTAAAATATTACAATTATCTATGTGTCGGATCATGCGTACGATGACTGGTATAAGTTATCCGCGTCTTTCTCACAGCGGCGCGCTCAAAATGTGGCCGTGTCATACTCCGCCATAACATACTGCAAAAGTCACTGTTGTTTTTTGATTTTGCGATTTATAACCGCAAAATTGTTTGCATTCAAAGGATTTTGTGGTATACTATCTTTAGATGG
>CANRKN010000144.1 GCA_947631215.1 uncultured Oscillospiraceae bacterium
AGCTATTGTATCACGGGCATCTCTAAGCCTGCTGATATCTGGATTATTAACTTTCAAACTTATTATACGAGGAGGCGGAAAATGAAGCCGTTTCGGCTCTTATAAAGCGATGGAGGGAGCAGCTATGGATAACGAAAAGGAACTGCGGGAGCGGACGAACCCGGTGTTCAACACCGCCAAGGCCACGGTGATGAACATCTGTCTCTCCGGCGACAGGGACGCCCACCTGCTGGCCCAAAAGCTGGGCATCGACACAGATACCGTCATGCACGGCAGCGAGCAGCAGGCCATGTTCGGCCTGGCCAACCAGGCCGTCATCGAGACCCGCTACCGGACCATGAACGCCCTGATAAGCGCCCTGGGGATAAATACGGTGCTGGACATCCCCTGCGGGTATACGCCCCGGGCTCTGAACGATGCCTTCCGGGATAAGCGCTACATAGGCTGCGACCTGCCGGCGGTCATCGACGAGGTGGGCCCGGCCATCGGGGCCATGCTGGAAGAGCGGGGCATAAAAAACAAGGCCTTTCGCAGCGCCGACGCCACCAACTACACCTCTCTCCGCAGCGCCCTGGACTCGGTGGAGGGGGAGCTGTGCATCACCACCGAGGGGCTCATCATGTATCTGAGTGACAGCGAACTGGGGGAGCTGTGCGCCAATATCCGGAGCCTTTTGAAGGAATTCGGCGGCTGCTGGGTGACCTATGACCCGGAGTCCAGTTCCATCACCATGGCGACCATGAAGGCCATCGTGGGCGAGGAGGCCCTGAAGACCATGCTGGCCTCCTGGAAGGCCCTGTCCGACAAGTCCGACCTGGCCATGAGCACGGACCTGAACGTGATGAACGTCAGCGCCTTCGACTACCAAAACGGCGTGGCGAAGCTGACCGATTACCTCCGCTCCGTGGGCCTCAAGGCCGAGCGCATCCCCGTGGTCCGCTATATGCCGGAGCTCCATACCACCGCCGATCTGCCCGAGGAGATGAGGGTGGGCGTCAGGAGGGCCCTGGGGCCCCTGTGCATCTGGAAGATGACCCTGGACGAGAGCTATGCCCCCGCCCAGCCCGCCGGCGGGGACGGCGGCTTCGCCGTGGATGTGAAAACGGAGGGCGGCGTCATGACCGTGGCCCTGCGGGGCCGGGTGGACTCCATGACCGCGCCGGCGTTCCTCGCGGCATACGAGCAGGCCGCGGCGGCGGAAAAGCCGGAGAAGATCGCCGTGGACGCCTCTGTGCTGGAATACATCTCCTCCGCGGGACTGCGGGTGCTTCTCATCATGATAAAGGCCGTGGGCGGCGGAAATCTCACCGTCACCGGGCAGAACGAGACGGTGCGGGATATCTTCCTGCAGACCGGCTTTGCGGATATGATATAATAGCGTTGCCGCTATTATACATCAAGATACCGGTCGTGCTCCCGGCTGATGCCGGAACCGCACGACATGGCATAATGGCATAAAAAGGGAGGAAGAGACATGAAAAAACGGCTGCTTGCCATGCTGATGGCTATGATGATGGTGTTCGGCCTGCTGGGAGCCGGGGCTTTGGCCGCGGCGGAGCCCGAGGACACCGCGGCCCCTGAGGCGACTGTGGCGCCGGAAGAGACGACGGCCCCCGAGGCGACTGTCGGACCCGAAGAGACGGCGGAGCCTGAGACCACGGACGAGCCGGAGGCTACGGACGAACCCGAAACTACGGCGGAGCCCGAGGCCACGGATGAGCCCGAGACTACGGCGGAGCCCGAGGCCACGGACGAGCCCGAGGAAACGGCAGAGCCGGAGGCTACAGATGAACCGGAGACGACAGCAGAGCCGGAGCCTGCGGTGCGAATCACAGTGGGCGGCGAGAGCCTGGAATATGCCTCCGTCGACGAGGCATGGGCGGCGGCCGCCCGGGCCGGCACGGCCACAGTGACCCTGCTGGCGGACGCTGCGGCCCAGGATATCCTTACCGTCCCGGCGGGCGCCTCCATCACCTTTGCCGGCGGGGAGAATACGCTGTCGGTGACGGCGATAAACGTGGACGGCGGCGCGCTGACGGTGGCCAGCGGTACGGTCCAGGATGCTGGCGACAGCTCCGAAGAAGATCTGGGTGCGCTCCGTATCAACGCCGGTTTTCTCACGGTGAACGGCGGTGCTGTGCGCGGGCTTGTCGGTGGCGTCTATTGCTTTGGCGGCGAGACGACGATCAACGGCGGCGTGATCCACGGTGAGACCGGCGGCATCGCCGTCTGGGACGCGGACAGTCTGACGGTGAACGGCGGTGACATCTCCGGTGGGATCGGCATCGACTGTATAAGCGACAATGGACTCACCGTCAACGGAGGCAGGATCAGCGGCGGCGTTTATTACGGCATCGGGTGCTTGAGAGGTCTGGTGCTCACCGGCGGCGAGATCAGCGGCGGCGAGTGCGGTGTCTTGAGCTTCGGGGATATGACGGTCACGGGCGGCAGCGTCACAGGCGGGGTCGGCGTGACCCTGAGCAGAGGTAAGCTGACGGTCACGGACGGCAGCTTTACCGGTACGGAGGGCGTCGGCCTGATGATCGGCGGCTCCGCCTCCCTGTCCGGCGGTTCCTATGCCGGCGTGGGCGGCGCCGTGAGCTGCGGCGGCGTCGACATATTCGGCGACCCGATAGAGTCGACCCTGACGGTGAATGACCTGCTGGCCTACGGCTATGGCTGGTACGGCGCCGACGGCGCGCTTCTGACCCCGGCGGCGGAGGAGAAGACCCTGACCGGCCCTGTGACGGTGGGCCCCCTGTCCGCGGTCCCGGCGGCGCCGGTGCTGAAGGTGGAGGGGGAGAACGTGCTTTTGTCCGTTGACCCCACGGATATCGATCAGGAATATGATACGCCTCTTACGGATGGGGCGCTGATAGAGGGCGGCACGGGCCGCATCGTGGTCCCGGCGGAGTATGTGGTGCAGTTCCCCGACGCGGGCGTGGAGATCACCCAGCAGCGCTACAAGTTTGACAACCGCTATGAGCCGGACACGCCCATCTATCACCGGTATGTCTTTAAGATCACCGACCCCACGCTGACGGAGCTTGCCGTGACCGTGTCCCCCAACCCGGACACGCCCACATGGACGAAGGTCATCCTCCATACATACAGTGATTTCTACTGGAGACTGACCGACTGTGCCCACAATTACCACTATAACGACGTTGCCCGCGACGAGGGGACATTCTACGCGGCGGAGGACGCCGGCGGCGTCACCCTGGACCTGAGCCAGGCTCCGGAGGGCATAACGCCTGTGGTGACGACCGGCACAGTGACGGACCTGGGCGGCGGCAAGTACAATATCCACAGCGAGAACGGCGTGATCGAGCTGACCCTGGGCGCCGGCAGCATCGAGGTCAGCGTCACCGGCGAGACGGACGGGCTCATCCGGGCCTCCGAGTACGTGATGGACCGGGAGGGCGAGAATTACTTCCGTGTCTATGTAAAGCCCGGCTATACCGTGGTCCCGGTGGATGAGAACACGGAGGTGACCGTGGGCTATGTCGACGAGAACGACGACGGGTCGGATATGCTCCACTACCACGTGAACGCGGACGCGGCGGCGGAAAAGGGCCTTGACAGCGTCACAGTGCGTATTGAGAAGCTCACCTCCGCCACCCTCTCGGTGAATGTGCCGGAGGCGCTGCTGGCGGCGGACCCCTACGGCAGCGACAGAGCCCCCATCCTCACCGACGGGGACGTCATCCCGCCGGAGGGCGGATGGCTGCTCGTCGATACAAGCTGGTGGGTCAGCAGCGACAGCAATGAATGCGCCTATGACTGGCGGGCCGCGGCCTATGGCGCGCCCGGCAGCGAGGTATACGACTGGCTGTATATCTATCCTCTCAGGGACGGCGTAGTGAACGTCACGCTTGATACGTATGATGTGCCGGCCCACTGGGTGGAGGTGACCGTCAATAACCCCGGTTACAGGGACCTGATCCTCAGCGCCTATGACGACGCCAATTGGCAGGAGACGTTCAATTCCGACACCTATAAAACATCGATAGTCGTTTCGGACTATTTGTTTATCGAAAACACGGCCGGCTCCCTGCGCAGGGCGGCTGACATCACCGACATGGTGGGTATCCAGAGCGTGGAGGAATACTCCTACTATCTCAAGCTGATCCTGGACCCGACGGCAGAGAAGGTATCCTTCACCGTGAAGGCCCCCGCGGGCAGCACGGTCCCAACCCCCACCCCCGCGCCCACGGCGACGCCCGAACCTACGGCAACAGCGGAGCCCACAGCAACGCCTGTCCCCACGGCAACGCCTGTTCCTACGGCGGTCCCGACAGCTGCACCCACAACTGGTACAGGCGCCACGGCGGCCCCCGGCACGACCTCCGGCTCCACCAGCCCCAAGACCGGGGATGAGACGGCTCTGGCGCCCTGGGCGCTGATGCTGCTGGGCTGCGGCGCGGCCCTGGCGGCGGTCCTGCGCCGGCGTGAGAGAAGCTGAGCGGACGGACGAAAGGAACAGGAGAACAGGCAATGACCATCGGAAAAGTATTGGCATTGCTCCTGGCGGCGGCCATGGTATTGGGCCTGGGTCCCGCGGCCCTGGCGGCACAGCCTGCCGCCTGAAAAGACAAAAAACCGCCCGCGGCGAATGAACTGCGACCCGTCAAGAGAACAATGAAAAAGAATAAGGATTTATCCCAGCCAGCAGGAAA
>CANRKN010000145.1 GCA_947631215.1 uncultured Oscillospiraceae bacterium
GCCGCCATCGGCGCCATCCGCCGGGAGATGAACAACGGCAAGTGGACCTGGGCGGCCATCGGCTGGATGTGCGGCTTTGCCTACTGCTCCGCCCTCATCGTGAACCAGCTGGGCGGCCTCTTCACCGGCGGCGGCTTCGGCGTCGGCACCGTGGCGGCGCTCATCGTGCTGGCGGGCATGCTGTATCTGCTCCTGCGCCCCGCGCCCAATGGCGAGCGCCTGACCGGCGGCAATGCCCGCAGTGTCAATGCGAGGGCCTGAGCCATGGGACGCTTTCTGGCCCTTTACGGCGGCGACATCCTGGTCAGTGCGCTGATCCTGGCGGGCGTCATCTCCGTGATACGCTCCATGCGCCGGGACAAAAAGGCTGGCAAGAGCTGCTGCGGCGGCTGCGACGGAAACTGCGCAAATTGTGCCATGCACAATCATGAATAAGCGAGCATCTCCCTTTTATGTACAGGAACAGAGACGGTCGGCTGACCGTCTCTGTTTCCTTCGTTTGTCGATGTAGTGCCAGGGCGGCTGAGTCCGACAGTATGCCTCCCGCTAAAGTTCGCTTCGCTCACCGAGCGCGTGCGGCACACTGTCGGGCCTCACCGCCCGTCGGGTGGGCATAATATAAATGACCCCCTTGACATATACCCGCCCGGGGTATATGATATACATACCCCAAGGGGGTATATCGGACAAGGAGGCGCCGGGATGGAGAAATCGTGCTGCTGCGGGAAGACCACCGAGAGGACGGAGGAGGAGCGGACAAAGCTCATCCACCGCCTGAACCGCATTGAGGGACAGATCCGGGGCATCCGGGGCATGATAGAGAAGGACGCCTACTGCGCCGACGTGTTGGTGCAGTCGGCGGCGGTGAGCGCGGCGGTGAGCGCCTTTGAGCGGGAGCTGCTGGCCAGCCATATCAAGGGCTGCGTGGTCCGGGACATCCGGGCCGGGAAGGACGAGGCCGCCGACGAGCTTGCCGACGTGCTGAAAAAGCTCATCAAATAAGGGGGCGCGAGCCATGGAACAGTATAACGTGACCGGCATGAGCTGCGCGGCCTGCTCCGCCCGGGTGGAGAAGGCGGTGAGCAAGGTCCCCGGCGTCACCGCCTGCGCGGTGAGCCTGCTGACCAACTCCATGGGCGTGGAGGGCACCGCCGCCCCCGCGGACATCATCGCGGCGGTGGTGGACGCGGGCTACGGCGCGTCCCTGAAGGGCGCGGCCAATGCCAAAAATGCCCCGGCGGCCGGGGAGGATGAACTCAAGGATACCGAGACGCCGAAGCTCCTGCGCCGGCTCATCGTCAGCGTGTGCATCCTGCTGCCGCTGATGTATGTGTCCATGGGGCACATGCTCTGGGACTGGCCCCTGCCGGGGTTTTTGCGGGGCAATATGGTGTCCATCGGGCTGTATGAGCTGGTGCTGACGGCGCTGGTGATGGTCATCAACAACCGCTTCTTCGTCTCCGGCTTCAAGGCCCTGTGGCACCGGGCGCCCAACATGGACTCCCTGGTGGCATTGGGGGCTGCGGCGGCCTTTGGGTACAGCCTGTGGGCCCTTTTCGCGGCGAGCTCTGCCATGATGACCGGCGGCGCCGAGGCGGCCATGGGCTACATGGACGAGTTCTATTTCGAGAGCGCCGCCACCATTTTGACGCTCATCACCGTGGGCAAGACCCTGGAGGCCCGCTCAAAGGGCCGGACCACCGACGCCCTCAAGGGGCTCATGAAGCTGGCGCCCAAGACCGCCACCGTATTGCGCAATGGCAAGGAGGTCCAGGTCCCCGTGGAGCAGGTGGCCGCCGGGGATGAGTTCGTGGTGCGGCCCGGGGAGAACATCCCCGTGGACGGGGTGGTGCTGGAGGGTATGAGCGCCGTGGACGAGTCCACCCTCACCGGCGAGAGCGTGCCCGTGGACAAGGAGCCGGGCGCCAATGTGTCCTCCGGCACCATGAACCAGTCCGGGTTCCTCCGCTGCCGGGCCACAAGGGTGGGGCAGGACACGACGCTGTCCCAGATTATCCGCATGGTCAGCGACGCCGCCGCCACCAAGGCCCCCATCGCCAAGGTGGCCGACAAGGTGTCGGGCATCTTCGTGCCCACGGTCATCGCCATCGCCCTGGTGACCATCGCGGCCTGGCTCATCGCCGGGCGGGCGCCCGGCTTCGCCCTGGCCCGGGGCATATCCGTGCTGGTGATAAGCTGCCCCTGCGCCTTAGGCCTCGCCACCCCCGTGGCGGTGATGGTGGGCAGCGGCGTGGGCGCGAAAAACGGCGTGCTCTTCAAGACCGCCGCGTCGTTGGAGGCCACGGGCCGGACGGAGATCGTGGTCCTGGATAAGACCGGCACCATCACGGAAGGCAAGCCCCAGGTGACGGACATCCTCCCGGCGGAGGGCGTCACAGAGGCGGAGCTTATGCGCCTGGCCTGGGCCTTGGAGCGCAAGAGCGAGCACCCCCTGGCAAGGGCGGTGAACGAGCGGGCGGAGGAAATGGGCCTCGCCCCCATGGAGGCCGACGAATTCCAGGCCCTGCCGGGCAACGGCCTGGCCGGGACGGTGAAGGGGCACGCCCTTCTGGGCGGCAGCGGCAGTTTCATCGGCGGGAAAGTGACCGTGAGCGCGGCCATGCAGGCCCGGGCCGACGCCTTGGCGGGCCAGGGGAAGACGCCCCTCTTCTTCGCCCGGGACGGGCAGCTGCTGGGTGTCATCGCCGTGGCGGACGTCATCAAGCCCGACAGCCCGCAAGCTGTCAAGGAGCTGCAGAACATGGGCGTGCGGGTGGTCATGCTCACCGGCGACAACGAGCGCACCGCCCGGGCCATCGGGGCCCAGGCCGGCGTGGACGAGGTGGTGGCCGGGGTGCTGCCCGACGGCAAGCAGAGCGTCATCCAGCGGCTCAAAAAAGAGGGCAGGGTCATCATGGTGGGCGACGGCGTGAACGACGCCCCGGCGCTGACCAGCGCCGACACGGGCGTCGCCATCGGCGCGGGCACGGATGTGGCCATCGACGCGGCGGACGTGGTGCTGATGAAGAACTCTCTTGCGGATGTGCCGGCGGCCATCCGCCTGAGCCGGGCGACCCTGCGGAACATCCATGAAAACCTCTTCTGGGCGTTCATCTACAACAGTCTCGGCATCCCCCTGGCCACGGGGCTGTTCATCCCCATCCTGGGCTGGCAGATGAATCCCATGTTCGGCGCGGCGGCCATGAGCCTTTCCAGCTTTTGCGTGGTGACGAACGCGCTGCGTTTGAACTTCTTCAATATGCATGATCCCCGCCGCGACAGGCGGATCAGACATAAACATTATAATAATCAGGAAAAGGAGACGAAAACGATGGAAAAGACCATGAACATCGAGGGTATGATGTGCGCCCACTGCGAGGCCCGGGTGAAGAAGGCTCTGGAGGCAGTGGCCGGCGTGCAGGAGGCCAAGGTGAGCCATGAGGCGGGCACCGCCGTGGTGACCCTGAGCGCCGACGTGGCCAACGAGACCCTGAAAAAGGCCGTGGAGGACCAGGACTACAAGGTCACGGCGATCAGCTGAACCCGGCAAAATCGGCGAACACCGGCGAATAATAGCGTATAATGCTGAATACATGCACGTACAGGCCCATTCTGTACGTGCATATTCTTTGTATATGGAAGAATATAAGGGAATATTATAGATTATTCCAGAATATGCGGATATAATGGGTGAAATGGATGCATTTCTCATAAAAACCCCGCCATTTGGCGCGCTCTCATAAGACAGTACAATATCAGTTTTGGGGAATGGCATGGCTTCGGTCATGCCATTTCCTCTTGCATCAGTTCGTAGATAGGGATGATGCCCACAAAGTCATAGGAGATGTGGATGTTCTGGCGGCGCTTGCCGCTGCTCTTGTCCGGGGCCTCAATGTAGATGGCCTTCACTAGTTCATGCAGCGCATATGGTGTCAGTTCTTCTAGCCTGACATATTTGTGTGCTTGCTTAATAAAGCGATCCACATCGCTTACCTTCTGCTCCTGCTGGGCTATTTCTCCCGCGAGTGATTCCACTTCCTGCTTCAGTTCCACTTGCTCGTCCTCGTAGGACTTACTCATGGAGGCAAACCGCTCGTCGGAGATCGTGCCGTTCACCCGGTCCTCATACAGCCGCTTGAAGATGCGGTCCAAATCACCCAACCGCCGTTCCGCCTTCGCCAACTTTTTCTTACTCACTTGGATGATTTCTTCGGATTCCACTTTCAGCTTGCCTCGCATGACCTCCCGAAAGTGTGCCTCATGGTTCACTACATAGGAAATGACCATCTGCATGTGCCGCCATACCATATCCTCCAACACCACCGCCCGGATATAATGCCCGCTACATTCTTCCTTATGGTTTCGATGTGTGGAGCAGGTAAAAAAGTCCTGTCGCTTCTCAAACTTGGTGCTGGTGCAGTAGTACATCTTTGCACCGCAATCCGCACAGAAAACAAGGCCGGAAAAGATGCTGCTCTTGCCTGTTTTCGTCCTGCGGTGGCGCTGCTGGCGTATCTGCTGGACCTTCTCGAACACTTCCTCCGAAATGATCGCAGGCTGGGTATCATAGAACACAGCTTGATTCTCTATGGCGTTCTTTCGTGTTTTCTTGTCCCATATAGAATTCGT
>CANRKN010000146.1 GCA_947631215.1 uncultured Oscillospiraceae bacterium
GCCAGGGACACGACCACGTCGTACGGCGCGGGTATCCTCATTCAAAGGTCCTCCGCGAAGGTGAGGATCTCGGGCTCCCCGTCGGTGATGAGGATGGTGTTCTCGTAATGGGCGGACAGGCTCCCGTCGACCGTCTTCACGGTCCAGCCGTCGCTGAGGACTTTCACCTGCCATGTGCCCGCGTTCACCATCGGCTCCACCGCGATGGTCATACCCTTCACCAGGGTGGGACCACGTCCGGGCCTGCCGAAATTCGGGACCTCCGGGGCCTCGTGCATCTGGCTTCCCACACCGTGGCCCACATATTCCCTTACGACCGAACAGCCATGTTCTTCAACATATGTCTGAACGGCGTGGGATATGTCGCCGATGCGGCTGCCTGCCCGGGCCTGTTTGATCCCCTCGAAAAAGCTCTGCCGCGTGACGGCGATGAGGTTTTTCGCCGCCTCTGTGCCCTCGCCTGCAACGAAGGTGCCGGCACAGTCGCCCACATAGCCCTTCCAGGTGGCCCCCACGTCCACGGAGACGATGTCGCCCTCGTGTATGACGCGGTGGCCGGGGATGCCGTGGATCACCTCATCGTTCACGGACAGGCACACGCTGGCGGGAAACCCGCCGTAGCCCAGGAACGTGGGCTTGGCGCCGCTCTTGACGATGAAGTGCTTCACCTCCCGGTCGATCTCGGCCGTGGTCATGCCGGGGATCACCATTTCCCGGGCCAAAGTCCGGGCAGCCGCGGTAATTCTCCCCGCCTGACGCATGATCTCGATCTCCCGTGGAGATTTGATGATGATATTGCTCATATACCCAGTGCCTTCATGATCTCCGCCGTGTTCTCCTCGATGGAGGGCTTGTTTTCCACGGTTTTGAGCTTTCCTCTCTCGCGGTAGAAGGCCAGCAGGGGTTCCGTCTGCTCATGATAGGTGCGCAGCCGGTCGAGCACGGTCTCGGGGGCGTCGTCCGCGCGGACGATCAGGTCCGCGCCGCACTTGTCGCAAACGCCCTCCTTCTTCGGGGGATTGTTCACGATGTGGTAGGTGGCGCCGCAGGCGGGGCACACGCGCCGGCCGCCCATACGGGCCACGATGGCCTCGTCAGGCACATCCAGATCCAGGGCCACGTCGATATCCACGCCCTGGGCCTCCATGGCCTCGGCCTGTGGAATGGTCCGGGGCACGCCGTCCAGGATATAACCCTTGGCGCACTCGGGGCCTGCCAGGGCCTCGGCCAGGATGCCGATGATCACATCGTCCGGGACAAGCTTGCCCGCGTCCATGAAAGCCTTGGCCTTCAGGCCCACGGGGGTGCCGGCCTTCACGGCCGCCCGGAGGATGTTGCCGGTGGAGATGGTGGGGATGCCCAGCTTTTTGGAGAGGATCTCCGCCTGGGTCCCCTTCCCCGCGCCGGGGGCGCCGAGCATGATGATCTTCATATTCGAGCGCCCTCCCTCTTACTCAAGGAAGCCCTTGTAGTGGCGCATGAGCATCTGGCTCTCCAGAGCCTGCACGGTCTCCAGGGCCACGCCCACCACGATGATGATGGAGGTGCCGCCCAGGGAGATGCCCAGGCTGGAGGCGGTGTTGGAGTACATGCTCACGATATAGGGCACGGCGGCGATGATGCACAGATACAGGCTGCCAAACAGGGTGACCTTATTGAGCACCTTCTGGATGAACTCGCTGGTAGGCTTGCCCGGGCGGTAGCCGGGGATGAAGCCGCCGTTCTTGCGCAGGTTGTTGCTGATCTCGATGGGGTTGAACTGGATGGTGGAATAGAAGTAGCCGAAGAAGACGATCAGCAGCGCGTAGACGATGACGAACGTCCAGGTCTTCTGGCTGGAGATATACTTGGCAAAGCTGCCGTTCCAGCCGAACAGCTGCACCAGCGTGCCGGGCAGCGTGGCGATGGACTGGGCGAAGATGATGGGCATGACGCCGGACATGTTCACCTTCATGGGAAGGTGGGTGCTCTGGCCGCCGTACATCTTCCGGCCCACCACCCGCTTGGAGTACTGCACCGGGATGCGGCGCTCCGCGTCGTTGACGAACACGATCAGGATGATGATCGCGATGGCGCCCAGGATGGTCAGCAGGGCCGCCCACCAGGCCACCGTGCCGCCGGCCACGCCGGTAACGGTGCCGATGATGCTGGAGGGGAAGCGGCTGACGATGCTGGCAAACAGGATGATGGAGATGCCGTTGCCGATGCCGAACTCGGTGATCTGCTCGCCCAGCCACATGATCAGGGCGGAGCCGGCGCAGAAGGTGGCGATGATGACGACCGCCGCCCAAACGCCCTGGCCGTCCGTGGTCAGGAGGTTGTTGGTCTTGATCAGCATATAGTAGGCGAAGCCCTGCAGCAGGGCGATGCCCACGGTGGCATAACGGGTGATGGAGGCGATCTTCTTCCGGCCTTCCTCGCCGCCTTCCTTGCTCAGCCGCTCCAGGGCCGGGATGGCCACGCAGAGCAGCTGGATGATGATGGAGGCGTTGATATAGGGCTGGATGCTCAGGGCGAAGATGGTCGCCTGGGAGAATGCGCCGCCGCTCATGACGTTATACAGGCCAAGCACCGTGTTTTCCAGGGAGCGGAAATACTCCTGCAGGTAAGCCACGTTGACGAAGGGCACGGGCACGGCGTTGCCCACCCGGTACAGGAGGACGATGAACAGCGTGAAGAGGATCTTCTTGCGGATCTCCACTATCCTCCAGGCGTTTGCAAACGTCTTAAACACTTTACACCACCTCAGCCTTTCCGCCGGCGGCCTCTATCTTTTCTTTGGCAGACGCGGAGAAGGCCGTGGCACGAATGGTGAGCTTTTTGGTCAGCTCGCCGCTGCCGAGGATCTTGACGCCGTACTGGCACTTGGACAGGACGCCCGCGTCCAGCAGGGTCTGGGCGTCGATCTCGGCTCCCTCGGGGAAGCGGTCGTTCAGCACGCCCACGTTGACAGATTCCAGAGGCTTGGCAAAGATGTTGTTGAAGCCGCGCTTAGGGATGCGGCGGGCCAGCGGCATCTGGCCGCCCTCGAAGCCCACACGGACGCCGCCGCCGGAGCGGGCGTTCTGTCCCTTGTGGCCCCGGCCGGCGGTCTTGCCGTTGCCGGAGGAATGGCCCCGACCCTTGCGCCAGGCCGCCTTGCGGCTGCCGGGAGCGGGGGAAAGTTCATGAATTTCCATTTTTGCCCCTCCTTATTCTTCCGTGACCTTCACAAGATAGCCGATCTGGGCGATCTTGCCGCGGGTCTGGGGGTTATCGGGCTGCACGGTGGACTGGCCGATCTTGTGCAGGCCCAGGGATGCGGCGGTCGCGATATGCTTGTCGTGACGGCCGTTCAGGCTCTTGACGAGCTCGATCTTCAGTTTCTTTTCCATGATGCGGCCTCCTTAACCCAGGATCTCGCCGGGGGCCTTGCCGCGGACGGCGGCCACCTGGGAGACGTCGCGCAGGCTCATCAGGCCGGTCATGGTGGCGGCCACCACGTTGCCGGGGTTGTTGCTGCGCAGGCACTTGGCGCGGATATCGGAGATGCCGGCGGCCTCCATGACCGCACGGACCGCGGAGCCGGCGATGATGCCGGTACCGGGGGCGGCGGGCTTGAGGATGACGCGGCCGGCGCCGAACTCGCCGATGACCTCATGGGGGATGGTGGTGCCGGACAGGGTGATGTTGGTCAGGTTCTTCTTGGCGTCCTCCAGGCCCTTGCGGATAGCCTCGGACACCTCGTTCGCCTTGCCGGTGCCATAACCCACGCGGCCCTTGCCGTCGCCGACGACGCACAGCGCCGCGAAGCGCATGATGCGGCCGCCCTTGACGGTCTTGGCGACACGGTTGAGGGAAACTACTTTTTCCACGAATTCGGGAGCTTCCTGCTCCTCTCTGCGGCGGGGCCGCCGATCGTTCTGATATGCCATTTCGTTTCCTCCTCCCTCAGAATTTCAGGCCGCCCTCACGGGCGCCCTCAGCCAGGGCCTGGACGCGGCCGTGGTAAACATAGCCTCCGCGGTCGAAGACCACGGTCTCGATGCCGTTCTTAATGGCGCGCTCGGCCACCATCTGGCCCACCTTCTTGGCGGCCTCCTGGTTGGAGCCGACGCCCTCGAAGCCCTTCTCATTGCTGGCCGCGGCGGCAAGGGTCTTGCCGGCCACGTCGTCGATGACCTGGGCATAAATGTGTTTCTCGCTGCGGAACACGCACAGACGGGGACGCTCGGGCGTGCCTTTGATCTTGAAGCGCAGCCGATAGTGACGTCTGTCACGCTTTGCCTTCGTATCGGGTCTTGAAACCATTTAAGCACACCTCCCTTATTTCGCGCCGGTCTTGCCTTCCTTGCGGATGATGACCTCGTCGGCGTACTTGATGCCCTTGCCCTTGTAGGGCTCGGGCGGACGCTTGCCGCGGACATCGGCCGCAAACTGGCCGACCTTCTGTTTGTCGATACCCTTGACGATGACCTGGTTGGGGTTGGGGACCTCGGTGGTGATGTCCTCGGTGTCGGGGACGATGACCTGATGGCTGTAGCCCAGGTTCATCACCAGGTTCTTGCCCTCCTTGGCGGCACGGTAGCCAACGCCGTTGATCTCCAGAGTCTTGGAGAAGCCCTCGGTCACGCCCAC
>CANRKN010000147.1 GCA_947631215.1 uncultured Oscillospiraceae bacterium
ACCCGCGCCAGGGCGCGGCCGTCGGTGACCGTGAGGCGCACGCACTTGCGGCAGGCCGCCTCCAATTCGGCGGCGGACATCTCCTTCACCATCCGCCCCTGGTCGATGAACCCGTAATGGGTGGCGAGGCGGGAAAGCTCGTCCAGGATGTGGCTGGATATGAGGACCGTGATCTGCCTCTCGCGATTGAGGCGCAGTATGAGCTCCCGGATCTCGATGATGCCCTGGGGATCCAGGCCGTTGATGGGCTCGTCCAGCACCAGAAAGTCCGGGTCCCCAGCCAGCGCCACCGCGATGCCGAGACGCTGCTTCATGCCGAGAGAGAAGTGCCTTGCTTTTTTCTTCCCGGCGTCAGAGAGCCCCACCAGCGCCAAAAGCTCGTCTATCCCCTCGAAGGAGGGCAGGCCCAGCACCCGGTACTGCTCTTTCAGGTTGTCCCGGGCGGACATGTCCAGGTAGATGGACGGGGTCTCCACCACCGCGCCCATGCGCCGGCGGGAGCGGCTGATGTCCCGGTCCTTATAGCGGCGGCCATAAAGGGCGTATTCCCCCGCTGTTGGTGTTTGCAGGCCGCAGATGAGGCGGATGAGGGTGGTCTTGCCGGCGCCGTTTCGGCCCACCAGGCCGTAGATCGCCCCCTTGGGCACGGCCATGGTCAGCCCGTCCAGGGCCTTGCTCTGCCGGTAGCGCTTGGTAAGGCCCACCGTCTGCAGGACGTATTGCATAGTATGACCTCCTGTTCTTGGATGGGCCTATGATAGCCGCCGGAGGTAAAGATACCGGTAAAGGCGGGGGTAAAGATTACGCCTCCTCATGGGGCCGGAGCTTGAAGCCGATGCCCCACACCGCCTCAATGTAGTCGTGGCCGGACAGGTCCCGCAGCTTTTTCCGCAGGTTGCTCACGTGCATTTTCAAGGACCCCTCCGTGCAGTCGGGGGTGTCCAGGCTGATGCGGTCCAGGATGGTGGACTTGGTGATGACCTGGCCGGGGTTCAGCATGAGCATCTTTAAGATGGCGCACTCCGTGCGGGTGAGATGGGCCTGGGCCTGCCCCACCGACGCGGTCCGGGTGTCCGCGTCCAGGGCAAGGTCCGAGAAGGTCAGGTGCGCCGCCTCAGGGCCAGGCCCCTCCCGCAGGCGCACGGCGATGCGGGCCAACAGCTCCTTGATCTCAAAGGGCTTGGTCACATAGTCCGCCGCCCCGCCCAGGAGCAGGGATACCTTGTCCTGCACGTCCACCTTGGCGGACACCACGATGACGGGGATGCCCTTCAATTTCGGCAGGACCTCCTCCCCGGAGAGGCCGGGCAGCATCAGGTCCAGGAGCACCAGATCCGGCCGCGCCTGGGGCAGGAGCAGCAATGCCTCCGTGCCCGAATAGGCCCGGCTCACCCGGTAGCCCTCCTTCGTCAGCACCTCGGAGAGCATGTCCCCGATATGCTGGTCGTCGTCGATGATGAGGATGTGCTTCACGCCGCCGCCCCCCTTTCATGTGGCATATAGTATACCAAAAGGGCGCGTTTTGCAACGCGCCCTTTTTCGATGTTGTTTTGTTTTATACTTTCCAAATGTTTTTCGCGTACTCGTCCACGGCGCGGTCGGCGGCGAAGACGCCGCTCTCCGCGATGTTGACGAGACTCATCCGCGCCGAGGCCCGGGGGTCGGCCATGACTTTATACAGCTCATCATGGGCCCGGCGGTAGTCGGCGAAGTCCGCCAGGAGCATATACTGGTCGCCGTTGTAGAGCAGGTTGTTCACCAGGTCCGCGTAGCTCTTGCCGTCGCTAAAGCCATTGCGGAACCGGTCCAGCACCGCCCGGGTCACCGGGTCGGAGTCATAGTAGCCCTGGGGATAGTAGCTGGGCCGCAGGGCCTCCACCTCCTCGGCCTTCAGGCCGAAGAGGAACATGTTCTCGTCGCCCAGGTGCTCGTACATCTCCACGTTGGCGCCGTCCAGGGTGCCGATGGTGATGGCGCCGTTCATCATGAGCTTCATGTTGCCGGTGCCGGAGGCCTCCTTGCCCGCGGTGGATATCTGCTCGGATATCTGGGCGGCGGGCATGAGCTGCTCGGCCATGGACACCCGGTAGTTGGCGGCAAAGAGCACCTGCAGCTTGCCCTTGCAGGCGGGGTCTGCGGCGATGTCTTTCGACAGGGAGTTCAGAAGCTCGATGATGCGCTTGGCGATCACATAGCCGCCGGCGGCCTTGGCGCCGAAGACGAAGGAGCGGGGGATGAAGTCCTGGTTCGGGTCGTCCCGCAGGCGCTGCTGGAGGCTGGTGATGAGCATGGCGGCCAGAAGCTGGCGCTTGTACTCATGAAGCCTCTTCACCTGCACGTCCAGCACCGCCGCCGGGTCCAGCACCGCGTCCTGGTCCCGCTTGAGCCATGCGGCCAGCCGGGACTTGTTGCGGCGCTTTATTTCATTGAGCTTATCCAGGACCACGGCGTCGTTTTCAAACTGCCGCAGTTTCTTGAGCTCTTCGGGCTTGGTAATGAAGTCGGGGCCTATCAATTCCCGCACCAGACCGGAGAGGCCGGGGTTGATCTGGTCCAGCCAGCGGCGGTGGTCGATGCCGTTGGTGACGAAGGTATACCGCTCGGGGCGGATGGAGTAGACGTCGTTGAATAGCCGGCTGGTCAAAATCTGGCCGTGGAGCTTCGACACGCCGTTTATCTTGAAGCACACCGCCTGGCACAGGTTCGCCATATGCACCTGGCCACCGGAGAGGATCAAATTCCGCTCCACCTTGGCCGGGTCGTTGGGGTAGTGCTCGTTGAGCCACTTGTTCCAGCGGATGTTGAGCTCGCGGATGATCTGCCAGCACCGGGGCAGAAGCTGCTGCACCAGGTTCTGGGGCCACTTCTCCAGCGCCTCGGAGAGGACCGTATGGTTCGTGTATGCCACGGTGCCCTTCACCGCGTCAAAGGCCTCGTCCCAGCCCAGGCCGTCCTCGTCCATGAAGATGCGCATGAGCTCGGGGATGATGAGGGTGGGGTGGGTGTCGTTGATCTGGATGACGTGGTGCTCGGGGAAAGAGCGCACGTCGCCCCAGTCCCGGCGGTGCTTTTTCACCAGGTCCTGGGCGGTGGCGGAGACGAAGAAGTACTGCTGCTTCAAGCGCAGCTCCTTGCCCTGGATGTGGTCGTCGGCGGGGTACAGGACTTTTGTTATGACCTCCGCCATGGTCCGCTGCTCCATGGCCTGGACATACTTGCCGCCGGAGAAGAGGTACATATCCAGGTCCTGGTTGCTCCGGGCCTCCCACAGCCGCAGGGTGTTGATTCGCTTGCCCTCATAGCCGGCGATGAGCATGTCCCGGGGCACCGCCAGAACGGTGGTGTAGCCGGTGTGCTTCGTCCGGCACATGCCGGTGTGGTCCCATATCTCCTCCACGGTGCCGCCGAAGCGCACCTCGCAGGTGTCCTCCTCCCGGGGAACCAGCCAGCCGATGGCGCCCCGGTGCCAGCTGTCGGCCACCTCGGTCTGGACGCCGTCCTTCATAACTTGTTTAAACAGCCCCAGCTCATAGCAGAGGGAATAGCCCGACGCAGGGATGCCCAGAGTGGCCATGGAGTCCGAATAGCAGGCGGCCAGACGGCCCAGGCCGCCGTTTCCAAGGCCCGCATCCGGCTCCATCTCAAAAATATCCGCCGCCTCCCGGCCCATGTCCTGCAGCGCGCCGATGAGCTCGTCGCCGATGCCCAAGTTGTAGGCGTTTTTCATCAGGCTGCGGCCCAGCAGAAATTCCATGGACAGGTAGTGGACCTGCCGCTCGTCCTTGGTGTCCCGCTGTACGGCGATGATACGGCTCATGATGTCACGGATGACCTGAGCGGAGGCCAGGAAGACCTGCTCGTCCGTGGCGCGGGTGCCGGTGGTGCCGAAGTGGGCGCAGAGTTTGTCCTCTATGGCCGCGTGCAGCTCGTCGCGTGTGATCTCCGACATGATCTCTGACATATATAGACGCTCCTTGTGAAGATAGATTGCAGCTTTAAAAAACGCCACGCCCCCGTCCGGCGGGACCTCCGCAGGGCGGGGGCATGGGTCCATGTGGGATGTTGGTTATACTTTTTCGCCCTTGGGAATGACTACGGGCAGTTTGTCGCTGCCGGTGAGCACAGTGCCCTCCGACACGACGCAGTCCTTGTCCGCGATGACGCTGGTAAGGTTCGCGTTCTCACCGATGACGGTGTCCTGCATGAGGACGCAGTTTTTCAGCTTCGCGCCCTTGCCCACCCGGACGCCGCGGAAGAGGATGCAGTGCTCCAGCTCCCCCTCCACGTAGCAGCCGTCGGCCACCAGGGAGCCGGTGACCTTGGCCAGGTCGCTGTAATAGGTGCTGGCGTCGGCCCGCTCCTTGGTGCGGATGGGCCGCTCGTCCATGGGGAACAGCTCCGCCATGATCTGGGGCTGCATCAGCTCCATGCTGGCGTCGTAGTAATCCCGGACGGAGGTGATGCGCCGGGCATAGATGTTGTGCTCATAGACGGCGATCTCGCCGCCCTGGGCCAGGTAATGGGCCACCGCGTCCCGGTGGAAGTGGTC
>CANRKN010000148.1 GCA_947631215.1 uncultured Oscillospiraceae bacterium
GGCTCTTCATCGCCTGCGACAAGGCCTACCGCCACGGGGCCAATATCCTGATCCTCTCCGACCGGGGCGTGGATGAAAACCACGTGGCCATCCCGTCACTGCTCGCCGTGTCCGCCATGGAGCAGCACCTGGTCCGCACGAAAAAGCGCACCAGCGTGTCCATCATCCTGGAGAGCGCGGAGCCCCGGGACGTGCACCACTTCGCCCTGCTCCTGGGCTACGGCGCCCGGGCCATCCAGCCCTATCTTGCCCACGAGTGCATCGCCGAGTGCATCAACCTGGGGCTGCTGGACAAGGACGAGCACACGGCCATCGACGACTACAACAAGGCCATTTTGAGCGGCATCGTGAAGATCGCCTCCAAGATGGGCGTGTCCACCATCCAGTCCTACCAGTCCTCCCAGATCTTCGAGGCGGTGGGCATCCGCCCGGACGTCATCGACAAGTACTTCACCAACACCATCTCCCGGGTGGGAGGCATCGGCCTGGAGGAGATGGGCCGGGCGGTGGAATACCACCACAGCCAGGCCTTCGACCCCCTGGATCTGGGGGTGGACACCACCCTCAACAGCGTGGGCATGTATAAGCTGCGCTCCGGGGACAACAGCGAGGGTCACCTCATCGACCCGGCCACCATCGTGGCCCTGCGGGAGGCCGCCCAGAAGGGGGACTACGAGCGGTTCAAGGAGTACTCCGCCCTGGCCTCCCGGGCCCGGACACCCTATAACCTGCGGGGGCTGATGGAATTCGCCTGGGCCGAGGACGGCGGCGTGCCCCTGGATGAAGTGGAGAGCGTGGACTCCATCGTCAAGCGCTTCAAGACCGGCGCCATGAGCTACGGCTCCATCTCCAAGGAGGCCCACGAGTGCCTGGCCCTGGCCATGAACCGGCTGGGGGGCAAGTCCAACTCCGGCGAGGGCGGCGAGGAGCCCGAGCGGCTGGGCACGGAGAAAAACAGCGCCATCAAGCAGGTGGCCTCCGGTCGCTTCGGCGTCACCAGCGAGTACCTGTGCTCCGCCCAGGAGATACAGATCAAAATGGCCCAGGGCGCCAAGCCCGGCGAGGGCGGCCATCTGCCGGGGAAGAAGGTATACCCCTGGATCGCCCGCACCCGGTATTCCACCCCGGGCGTCAGCCTCATCTCGCCCCCGCCTCACCACGACATCTACTCCATCGAGGACCTGGCCCAGCTCATATTCGACCTTAAAAACGCCAACCGGGCCGCCCGCATCAGCGTCAAGCTGGTCAGCGAGGCGGGCGTGGGCACCATCGCCTCCGGCGTGGCCAAGGCCGGCGCCCAGGTGGTGCTCATCTCCGGCTACGACGGCGGCACCGGCGCCTCCCCCCGCAACTCCATCCAGAACGCCGGCCTGCCCTGGGAGCTGGGCCTGGCGGAGGCCCACCAGACCCTCATCGCCAACGGCCTGCGGGAGCGGGTCATATTGGAGGTGGACGGCAAGCTGATGAACGGCCGGGACGTGGCCGTGGCGGCCATGCTGGGGGCGGAGGAATTCGGCTTTGCCACCGCGCCGCTCATCACCCTGGGCTGCGTGATGATGCGGGTGTGCAACCTGGACACCTGCCCCGCAGGCGTGGCTACCCAGAACCCGGACCTGCGCTGTAGGTTCCAGGGCAAACCCGAGTACGTGATGAACTTCATGCGCTTCACGGCCCAGGAGCTGCGGGAGATCATGGCAAAGCTGGGCGTGCGCACGGTGGATGAGCTGGTGGGGCGGACGGACCTGCTCAAGGTCCGGGAGGACCTGGGAAGCGACCGGGCCAGGTCCATCGACCTCTCCGGCATCCTGAACGCCGGCCACACGGCGGAGAACGCGGTGCACCACCACGCCGAGGCGGACTATGACTTCCGTCTGGAGACCACCCTGGACGAGAGCGTGCTGCTGCCCGCGTTCAAAAAGACCCTCCGGGACGGCACGCCGAAGAAGATCAGCGTGAACGTGTCCAGCACCAACCGGACCTTCGGCACCATCCTGGGCTCGGAGATCACGAAGAAGTTCGGCAACGCCCTGCCCGACGACACGGTGTTCATCGATGCCCGGGGCGGTGGGGGCCAGTCCTTCGGCTCTTTCCTGCCCAAGGGCATGACCATCCGCCTCACCGGCGACAGCAATGACTATATGGGCAAGGGGCTCTCCGGCGGCAAGATCATCGTCCGGCCCCCGGAGACCAGCCGCATCAACGCCGGGGAGAACATCATCATCGGCAACGTGGCCCTGTACGGCGCCACCTCCGGCGAGGCCTATATCAACGGCATGGCCGGCGAGCGGTTCTGCGTGCGCAACTCCGGCGCCAAGGCGGTGGTGGAGGGCGTGGGAGACCACGGCTGCGAGTACATGACCGGCGGCTGCGCCGTTATCCTGGGCCCCACGGGAAAGAACTTCGCCGCGGGCATGTCCGGCGGCATCGCCTATGTGCTGGACGAGCGGTTCGAGCTCTACTTACAGCTCAACAAGGACATGGTGACCATGAGCGCGGTCACGGCCAAGCACGACGTGGCCCAGCTGCGGGAGATGATAGAGGCCCATGTGGCCGCCACCGGCTCCGCCAGGGGCAAAACGATACTGGAGAATTGGGACGACATGCTGCCGCTTTTTAAGAAGATCACCCCCAACGACTACAGCAAGATGCTCTCCGCCATCAGCAAGCTGGAGGAGAAGGGCATGCCCCGGCAGCAGGCGGAGCTGGAGGCGTTCTACACCGTGCAGAAGGGAGGCGTGTAACATGGGAAAGGCCACAGGCTTTATGGAATACAAACGGGCGGAACGGCCCGTGTTCGACCCGGTGCGCCGGACGGCGGACTTCATGGAGTTCCATGGGGAGCTTTCAGAGGCGGAGCGCCGTATACAAGGTGCCCGGTGCATGAACTGCGGCGTGCCCTTCTGCCAGTCGGAGTTTGGCTGCCCGCTGCACAACCTCATCCCTGAGTGGAACGACGAGGTGTTCAACGGCAACTGGAAGCACGCCCTGGATAGGCTCTTGAAGACCAACGGCTTTCCCGAGTTCACCGGGCGGGTGTGCCCGGCGCTGTGCGAGTCGGCCTGCGTGTGCGGGCTCTACGGCGACGCGCCCATATCCGTGAAGGACAACGAGCTGGCCGTCATCGAGTACGCCTACGCCCACGGGCTGGTGGAGCCCAGGATACCCGAGGTGCGCACCGGCAAGACCGTGGCAGTGGTGGGCTCCGGCCCGGCGGGTCTCGCCGTGGCGGACTTACTTAACCAGCGGGGCCATTCCGTCACCGTTCTGGAGCGGGACGACCGGCTGGGGGGCCTTCTCATGTATGGCATCCCCAACATGAAGCTGGATAAGTCTGTAGTGGACAGGCGCATACGGCGCATGGAGACCGAGGGCGTCACCTTCCTCACCAGCACGGACGCTGCGGCGCTGGCCGGGCGGCTCATGGCGGAGTACGACGCGGTGGTGCTCTGCGCCGGGGCACGGCAGGCCCGGGACGTGGCCGTGGAGGGCCGGGAGGCCCGGGGCGTGTGCCAGGCCATGGAGTACCTCACCGAGAGCACCAAGGCCCTTCTGGACCGCCGTGGCAGCGCTTACGACGCCAAGGGGAAGAACGTGGTCATCGTCGGCAACGGCGACACCGCCACGGACTGCGTGGCCACCGCCATCCGCCAGGGGGCGGTATCGGTGACCCAGCTGGTGCGAAAGACGGCGGCAGCCCCCGCCCATGTGTGGCCCTACCACGCCCGGTCCGGCAAGCCGGACTACGGCCAGGAGGAGGCCCTCGCCAAATTCGGCAGGGACCCCCGGGTCTATGAGACCGTGGCGAAAAGGCTCATCACCGATGAGGCGGGCAATCTCACCGCCGTGGTGGTGGATACGGCGGGGCAGGAGCAGACCCTGCCGGCGGAGCTTCTGCTCATCGCGGCGGGTTTCACCGGGGCGGAGGCGAACCTCGCCGAGG
This sequence comes from uncultured Oscillospiraceae bacterium, assembly GCA_947631215.1. Next base: position 3,941 of record CANRKN010000148.1, read on the forward strand.
CCTTCGGGCTGGAACTGGACGGGAAGGGACGCCTGGGTAATGCCGACCACGGCACCGCCAGCGAGAAGGTGTTCACGGCCGGCGACGTACGCCGGGGCGCCTCCCTGGTGGCGGCGGCCATCGCCGACGGCCGGGCCTGCGCCAAGGCGGTGGACGCCTTCCTGGAGGGCTACACGAACCTCTGAAACGGAATAGGTAAAATACCCCGGAGGGCCGCGGCTCTCCGGGGTTTTCCTGTGAAAAACGCCATTTCCTATAAAATCGATTGCAATTTGACGTATATGATATTATACTGTTAAAGCATTTTAACTTTTATAAGTCCAATGGTATTAAGTCAAGAGGGTGAATCACGGAAACAACAGAAGGAAACGCCATAGGAGAGCTATG
>CANRKN010000149.1 GCA_947631215.1 uncultured Oscillospiraceae bacterium
CGCCCATGGGCGTCATCTTCACGATGGTGCCGGCGTGGAAGGCGCTGTGCTCCACCCGGTCCCCCACATGGAAGCTGGCGGCGGGGCTTGCCGCCTTGGGCGCCGGGGGCGCGATGGTCTTTTTGCGGGTCTTCTGCCAGTCCCGGACGGCGGGGGCCGGGGGCGCGTTCCGCTTGGGGGCGGGGGCGGACCAGCCCGCGTCGGCCTCCGGCACGTCGTCGAAGTCGAACCAGGTAGAAGTTTTCAGGTCCGAATAAGGCCGGTCGATGTGCTCCGGCGGTATCTCGTCCACGAAGCGGCTGACCCGGTGGGGGGCCGTCTGGCCGAACACCATCCGCTGGCGGGCGCTGGTGAGAAAGAGGCGCTTTTTTGCCCGGGTGATGGCCACGTAGGCCAATCGCCGCTCCTCCTCCATCTGCTCCGACTCGCCGATGGCCTGCAGGGAGGGGAAGACCCCCTCCTCCATGCCCACCACGAACACGGTGGGAAATTCCAGCCCCTTGGCGGAGTGGATGGTCATGAGGGTGACGGTGTTCTCGTCCAGGTCCACCGCCTGCAGGTCGGTATAGAGGCTCACCTCGTCCAGGAACCCGGCCAGGGTGTCGTCCCCGCTCTCTTTCACGTGGGTCACGATGAAGTTTTTCAGCTCCCGGACGTTCTCCAGCTTGTTTTGCGCCTCGTCGGTGCGGGCGGTCTCCAACATGGCGGCGTAGCCGGTCTTTTCCAAAAGCGCGTCGTATAGGGCCTCCAGGCCCTCGTTATGGGCCGTGGCGGAGAGCGCGTTCATCATGTCCACGAAGGGCTTCAGCTTCCCCGCGCTTTTGGCAAGCTCCGGGAAGGCCTCGGCCATGGATATGACGGTGAACAGCGGCAGGCCGTTTTCCTCCGCGATGCCCCTTGCCCGCTCCACGGTGGTATTGCCGATGCCCCGGGCGGGGACGTTGATGATGCGGCTGAGGCGCAGGTCGTCCGCGGGGTTTAAGAGCACGAAGAAATAGGCCATCAGGTCCTTGATCTCCGCCCGCTCGAAGAAGGGGTTGCCCTTCACGATGCGGGGGCGGATGCCGTGGCGCAGGAAGACCTGCTCCAGCGCCCGGGACTGGGCGTTCAGGCGGTACAGCACCGCGTGGTCCCGGAGATTGTCTCCCCTGTCCACGGCCTGCAGCACCTGCCGCACCACGTACTGGGCCTCGTCGTCCTCGTTTTTCGCCACGTACAGGGTGATGCGATCACCGTCCCCGGCGTCGGTCCAGAGCTTCTTGCCCTTGCGGCCCTTGTTGTTCGCCACCACCGCGTTGGCGGCATCCAGGATGTGGGCCGTGGAGCGGTAGTTCTGTTCCAGGCGGATGACCCGGGCCTTCTCGTACTGGTCCTCGAAGGACAAAATGTTCTCGATAGTGGCGCCCCGGAAGGCGTAGATGGACTGGTCGTCGTCGCCCACCACGCATATGTTCTGGTGGCCCCCGGCCAGGAGCGTGGCCATCATGTATTGGAGATTGTTGGTGTCCTGGTACTCGTCGATGAGCACGTACTTGAACCTGCGCTGGTACCGCTCCCGGGCCTCGGGGAACTCCCGCAGGATGCGCACGGTGTTGTAGAGCAGGTCGTCGAAGTCCATGGCCCCGGCCTCCATGAGCCGCTTGGCATAGGCCTCATAGAGCTTCGCCGCCCCCTGCATGCGAAAGTCCCCGGACTTCTCCGCCGCCTGAGCGAACATGGCCGGGGTCTGGAGCCGGTCACGGGCCTTGTCGAAGCAGGCCGCCGCCCACCGGGGCGGGTAGACCTTCTCGTCCATGTTCTCGTCCTTGAGGATGCGCTTGATGACGGCGATGCGGTCCGCCTCGTCGTAGATGGTGAAGCTGTCGGGATAGCCCAGAAGGGGGGCTTCCTTGCGCAGTATGCGCACGCAGGCGGAGTGGAAGGTCTTGGCCCAGATGTCCTCCGCCGCGTCGCCCAGCATGGCGTTCAGGCGGTCTTTGAGCTCCCCGGCGGCCTTGTTGGTGAAGGTGATGGCCAATATCTGCCAGGGCGCCACGGGCTCGAAGGCCGCGGCCTCCTCCGCCTCCCGTTTGAGGCTGTCGTCCCCCGCCAGGTACCGGCGCATGACATCCAGCTTCTCCCCGTCCGCGTCGGGGGGAAGCTCATTGCAGTCGGAGGCCCGGCCGTATTTCATGAGGTTGGCGATGCGGTTTATGAGCACCGTGGTCTTGCCGCTGCCAGCCCCGGCCAGGATGAGCAGGGGCCCCTCCGTGGCCATGACGGCCTCCTTCTGCTTCGCGTTCAGCCGGGGGAAGTTCTTCGCGATGACCTTCCGCCGAGCGTCTATGTAGTTTTTCGTAAAGTTATCCATAGGCGCAGTATAACATAAAACCCGGCGGGAGGAAAGCCCTTCCGCCGGGTCAAAGTTTATTTGGCGAAGGTATCAGTCCAGGCCGTCTTTCAGAGCGTCGGCGGTGTACTGCGTCCCGGCGATGGTGATGACCAGACCCTCGGCGCAGCCATAGAACGGGTATTTGCCCAGCTCTGTCAGGCCATTGCCGACAGTGGCCTCAGCCAGATTCTCACAGTACTGGAAAGCCCTGTCGTCAATAGAAACCTCACCTCCGCTGGTACAAACAGAGACACTTGTCAGGTCGGGGCAGCTGGAAAAAGCGTATTCGCCCAATTCCACCTTTTCACAGTCGATGACTGCTGTCTCCATATCCTCGCAGGAATACAGCGCATAGTCATCTGTGGTGAATTCCTCGCCGCTGGCGCTGAACGACGCAAGGGAGCAGTATTGAAATGCCCGTTTATCCAGCTTGACGGAACAACCGGTCATCTCCACGACCGCCTTGTCGCCGCATTCCTGGAAGGCGTATTCATCCGCCTCTATCGTGCTGTTCGTGAACAGGATAGAAGTCAGGTCCTCGCAGCTATAGAAGGCATACTCGCCCGCTTTGAGTTCCGTTTCATCAGCGGTCAGGCTGTCCAGGTCGCAGTACTGGAATGCCCGCTTATCCAGCTCGACCGTGCTACCGGTCATCACCAGCGCGGCGCTGTCGCCGCACTCCTGGAAGACGTAGTCACCGGCCGCGATCTCGCTCCCCAGAAACTGAATGTCTTTCAGATCTTCGCAATCGTAGAAGGCATACTCATCCATCTCCAGCTTGCAGCCGCTGAATGAAAGACCCAGCAGGCCGCCGTACTGGAATGTCCGCTTGCCGATGGTCCCGGTGCAGTTGGTGAAGGTAACGGCGGCGTCATCGCCGCACCCTTGGAATGCATAGTCGCCGATCTCCAGCGCGCTTTCTGACAGCTGTATGGCTGTCAGGTCCTCACAGTCATAGAAAGCATATTCTCCCAGCACCGGCGTGCCGCCGATGATGTTCAGTGTCTCAAACTCGCCGCTTTGGAACGCCCGTTCGCCCACTTCGTACTCATAGTTTGCCAGCGTCACGCTATCCACGTCCTCCAAATACTGAAAAGCCTTGGGAGCGATCAGCGTGACCGTATCCCCGGCGGGGCTCTGGGTGGGGATGACCAGGTCGGTATCTGTGCAAATGCCTATTCCTATGAGGGTGCATGTGCCGTCGCCGTTGCTCTCAAATTCAAGCCCCTCCGAGGGGATCAGGTCAAGCTCCGCCGGCGCCTCCTCTTCGGCGGCCATGGCCGGGAGCGCGGAAAAAGAAAATGCCAGGACCAGCGCAAGAATGATTGCTGTCACTTTTTTCATAACTGTGTCTCTCCTTTTTGTTTTTCTCCGGCAGTACCGGCCCGGGGACAGGGGACCTGCCCCCGGACTTTCCCGCCGAGATAAACAAAAGCGGTGCAGGGAATCTATTCCCTACACCACAAAAGCCACACAGCCCCGTATTGGCCGCTCTTGTGTTTCCTCACAAAAACGGATATAATACGAAACGGTGCAGTTATTCTGCTGTGTGGGAGCCGACACTCCTGCATAGGGGCGTAGGGTGTTGCGACCACCCTGCGCCCTGCCTTCATTTATCTCGCACTTCTATTATATCGCCCATACCTCCTTTGCGCAAGCTGTTTTTTCCGGGGTCCGACACCCCCGTCTTTTAAGCCCTTGTTTTTCGCGCGAGGGCTGTTTCATCAGTGCCCTTGTTTTTTACGCGAGGTGACTATATAATAGCTTTTGCGCTATCGAATGGAGAGGAGGCGGCGTCATGTTCACGAAAAAAGAGATACGGGCGCTGCTGTGGCCCCTCATATTGGAGCAGGTCCTCACCGG
>CANRKN010000150.1 GCA_947631215.1 uncultured Oscillospiraceae bacterium
CGGGCCGCCCGGCAGAGCATCTCCAACTATAAATACGCCAAGAGCTTCATCGCCATATTGCTGCCCATCCTCTACTGTGTGCTGGACGCCGCCGGCACCTTCGCCGACAGCCTGGTGCTGGAGACGCTGGACGAGGACAGCGCCAACGTGGCCTATGAACTGACGTTCCTGGCCGCGGGGGCGGTGTGCTTCGTGATACTGCTCATAAAACATGAGAAGTTCACCCTCCGGCAGGAGACGCCCAAGTATGTGGGCGCCTGCTTTGAGACGGCGGGGCAGCTGGCCTATATCTACGCCATCGCGGACAGTGAGCACGTGGCCATGTCCGCCCCCATCATCTCCGGCTACTGCCTGGCCTCCGTCATATGGAGCCGCATCTTCCTCAAGGAGAAGCTCAGCTGGAAGCATTACCTCATGATCGGTCTCGCCATCGTGGGCATCGTGCTGCTGGGCCTGTCCGACGGCCTGACGGGAGATGTGTGAGGCCCCGGAGAAAAAAGAGACGACACGCCCTCCAAAAAGGTGTATACAGGATACAACAACGCTCCGCCGGTACCCCCGGCGGGGCGATTTTTATGGAACGGAGGGAAATATATGGCTGATAAAACGATAGGCGAACTGCCGGTAGCAAATGCACTGTATGAGGATTCGCTTCTGGTGGTCGAGCAGCAGTCCGAGGCCCGGAGCATCCGGGGCAAGCTGTTGGCAGACTTCGCCCGGGAATCCGCCGCGGCGGACGTGCAGCGGGCGGTGGACGCGGCGGACAAGGCGGAAAAGGCCGCCGCGGGCGCGGCGGAGGAAGTGTCCCAGCGTCTGGCCGGGTATGTGGACGATACGGAGGCGGCCCGAGATGCGGCCAGGAAGAGCCAAGACGCGGCGGCGGAGAGCCTGGCGAAGCTGGACAGCCAAGTGGAACTGGCCGAAGCGGCAAGAGCGGGCGCAGAGGAGGCCCGGGACGCCGTCGAGGACATGACCGTAAGCGCGGAGACGCTCCCGCCTGGAAGCGAAGTGACGGCGGTAAAGACGGCCGCAGACGGTTCGTTCAGCATCCGCCTCGGCATCCCGGCCGGCGAGAGAGGCGGCATTGGCCCAGAAGGTCCCATCGGCCCGGAGGGGCCGCAAGGTCCCAAGGGCGATACGGGCCGGGGATTCACCATTCTGGGCTACTATAATACCGCAGATGAGCTTAAAGCGGCTGTACCGGACCCATCTGCCGGAGACGCATATGGCGTAGGCGAGACCGAACCGTATGACATTTATATTTACGATGGGAACACCAATGAATGGGTCAACAGCGGGCCTATCAATGTAGATTTGCCCCCGCACCTTATCGTGGGCGAGGACAGTGAGCTGGGCGCGGTATTGCCCGTGGACGCGGATACACTGGAGGGGCATAATGCCGAGTATTTCGCCGTGAAGGAGGACACTGAAAAGGCCCTGCAAAGGAAAACCGGCGAAAATATACTTCACAATTCCCGATGGGACAAGCTTGCGGATATCGTAAACCAGCGGGAGGTGAGAGGAGCCATCGGAACAGCCGGATACTTCATTGACCGGTGGAAGCTGGTTTCCGGCACTGTGACGGTCCAGGACGGCGGGCTCGTCCTCGATGGGACGATAGTGCAGATACTGGAGAACGACCCGGGTGATGGCCTCGTCGCCTCTGTGCTGACATCTGCCGGTCTTGGAACGGCTACGTATACCAAAGCCAATAAAACGTTCACCATCACGGCCGCCGGGCAAACGCTCTTGGCGGCCAAACTGGAACGGGGCGATACCCAAACTCTCGCTCATCAAGAAAATGGCGAGTGGGCGCTTAATGACCCGCCTCCTGATCCGGCACTGGAACTGCTGAAATGCCAGAGGTTTTACTATGTATCCAGAGGCTTTGATTCCGTTGGTGTCAATTGGGGTACTGGTATGGGATTTTGCGGGGTGTATATACCTGTTGTCATGCGTGTAAATCCGGTAATCATATCAGGATATGCACAAATAACCTATAATACCAAGCTCTACACACAAGCAAATGTTCTGTTTAGTTTCAATAAGATGAGAGGAACGGCTGTGCAATTAGGTGTTAAATATGAAGGGATAGAGATGCCTGCGTATGATCTCTTTTATATAACCAACGCCACCGTCCAGTTTAACGCGGAATTATAAAGGGGTGGTAACAATATGGCTGAATCAGCAAAAATCATGACCCTCCATGACCATGACACGGGAGAGGCTGTAGCACCTCGAACGGACGTCAAAGCCCTGTCCGGTAAGGGGAAGAAATGGAACTATGTGGGGTTCACTGAGGATAACCAGGTCGGGCTGATAGAGGGAACGTGGCCGTGTAATCGAAACATTTTGGACAACTGGTACTATGTAAATCCGGTCAATCAAAGAACACAAAAGATTTATACGGGAGCAGTGTACGGTATCGATCGGTGGGTAGCTTACGGAGCGGATACGACCGTAACTATCAATGACGATTGTCTCGAGGTTACATGCGGTCCCGAAACAAATGGATCGATAACGCAGAGGTTTGAAACAGGTACTATCGTTATCGGCAGAATATACACATTCTCTGTTCTGGTGAAAGAGGTTTCGGGCACTGCTTCAATGACTGTGTTTGGTGGTCCGGTAAAAGAACTTAAACCTGGAATGAATTGTATTACGTTTTTATCCAATGCATATCAAGATTCAGGCATGCTCCCTGTGTATCGCCTAAACGGGACAGTAAAACTTATCGCCGCCAAACTCGAACTTGGCCCCACCCAGACCCTCGCTCATAAAGAAGGCGACACATGGGTGTTGAACGAGATACCAAACTATGCAGAAGAGCTGGCGAAGTGTCAGAGATATCAATTGGTTCTTACGGGAGAACAAATACTCCCGGCTCGAACATGGGGCTCAAACGAAACAAAATGTAATGTTACGATCGCAACCCCAGTAACTATGCGATCAATACCTGCGATAACGCCGTCATCAATGACGGACGTTATGAATTTTATGGCGGGATCCTCCACTTATAAAGGAATCTCAATCGTCGCAAAATATGCTCACTCGAACTCCGTTATGGCTGAGCTTACTATTGGCGAGGGAGCGGGTGTTAACGAGGGGATCGCACTTTTTATCTTTGGCAATACTCTTATTCTCGACGCCAATCTATAAAGGAGGCTACACATGGACGAATTTGATTTTTACAACAAGCACTACATAACCGTAGATGACCAACACCGTATCACCGACGGCTGGTCGGATGGACCGCTGCGGGACAGGCCCACGGAGGGCGCTGTCTGCATCAACGATAAGGGCGGATACCAGTTCCGGCTGTACCCGGACGGAGAGGAAAATCCTGTACTTTATACCATGGAGGGTATCCCGCTGTACAAGTATGTGGACGGCGCGGTGCAGGAGCGGACGCCCGAGGAGATAGAAGCGGACCGGGCGCTGATACCGCCTCCCCCGCCCAGTGAGACGGAAAAGCTGCGGGCCGACGTGGATTATATCGCTGTTATGGGAGGTATTGACCTGTGAACGTGTATGAGCTGGCAAAAAAGTATTACCCCACCCTCTGGCCGAAGGAGCGCATCGAGGCGCTGGTCAGGGCCGGGAAGCTGACGGAGGAAGAGGCAAAGGAAGTGACCGGAGAGGATGATGACATGTGAGCGAGGCGGTGGTCACCGCCCTCATCACCGGCGGACTGGCCCTGGCCGGGACTATGGCGGGGGCCTATTTTTCCAACCGGAGGGCGGGCGCCCTCATTGAGTACCGGCTGAAAAAACTGGAGGAGAAGGTGGACAAGCACAATAACGTGGTGGAGCGGACCTATGCTCTGGAGGAGAAGGCGGCCATCCACGAGGAAAAGCTGAAGGTGGCCGATCACCGCATCGGCGACCTGGAACGGCAGGCCGGGCACGGCAGCCCGGCCTGATATTTTTTGTGGGAGGTATTTATGAAACTGAACGACAAGGTATACGACATCCTGAAGTGGGTGACCATGGTGGTCATCCCGGCGCTGACGGCGGCCTACGTGGGCCTCGCGGCCATATGGGGCTTCCCCTATGCCGCCGAGGTATCGAAGACCTCCGCCGTGGTGTGCACGCTTTTGGGCGCGCTGCTGGGCGTGAGCACGGCCCAGTACAACAAGTCCAATGGTATTAAGTCAAGAGGGTGAATCACGGAAACAACAGAAGGAAACGCCATAGGAGAGCTATGAGA
>CANRKN010000151.1 GCA_947631215.1 uncultured Oscillospiraceae bacterium
TCCCGTGACCTGAAGATGACCCGTCCCGCTTTCGGCGGCCACCTGATGGCCTCCATCATCTGCCCCCGGTTCCGTCCCACCATGGCGACGGTCCGTCCCGGCGTCATGAAAAAGCGCCCCTTCGACCAGGCCAAGGCCGACGCCGTGCAGATCGTGAAGCCCGCCTTTGAGCTCTCCGAGGCCGACATGCAGACCGAGGTCACCGAGGTCGTCAAGGCCGCGAAGAAGCTGGTGGACCTGATCGGCGCGGACTTCATCGTGTCCGTGGGCCGCGGCATCAGCAAGGACGTGGAAGGCGGCATCAAGCTGGCCGAGGAGCTGGCTGCGGAGCTGGGCGGCGTCGTCGGCGGCTCCCGTGCCGTTATCGACTGCGGCTGGCTCTCCGCCGACCATCAGGTGGGCCAGACCGGCAAGACCGTGCACCCCAAGGTATACGTGGCTCTGGGCATCTCCGGCGCCATCCAGCACAAGGCCGGCATGCAGGACTCCGAGTGCATCATCGCGGTGAACAAGAACGAGTCCGCCCCCATCTTCGAGATCGCCGACTACGGCATCTGCGGCGACCTGTTCAAGGTCACCCCCATGCTGACCGAGGCCATCCGCGCCGCCAAGGCCGCGAAGTAAGCCTGTTTCGATAGCAACAAAAGAGCCGTCCGTTGGGCGGCTCTTTTTCTGTGTAAATGGCGATGGTATTATGACCGGCGGTGTGCTATACTGCCATAAATGAGAGACAGGCGGTCCCGTGACGGAAGCGCGGCCCGTCAGCGTCGGGGACGCAAAGACCCTCCGGCCAGCGAGCGGCCAGGACGACGCCGGTATTTTATCAGAAGGATAAAGGTGCGAAATGAACGACAGGAAAGCGACGGAGGCGGGCATATCTCCCCGCCTTTTCAGCGGCGTCGGGGCCGTGGGGCCGACGGCGCCGGAAGGGGAGGCGGCGGCATGAAAAAACCGTGGCTCGCCGTGGCATATATCCTTATCGCCGCCAGCGGCTGGGGCGTCATAGGCCTGTTCTCCCGGCCCCTGTCCGCCGCCGGGCTGAGCCCCTTGCAGGTGACGCTGGTGCGCAGCGTCACGGTAGCGGTGCTCATGGGAGCGCTGCTGCTCATAAAGGACCGGTCCCTTTTCAGGGTGAAGCTTCGGGACTTCTGGATGTTTCTGGGCACGGGGCTCATCAGCATCGTGTTTTTCAACGTGTGCTACTTCTCCACCATCCAGATGACCACCCTGGCCACCGCGTCCATATTGCTCTACACGGCCCCCTGCTTCGTCATGCTCATGTCGGCGGTGTTTTTCAAAGAGCCCATCACCGCCCAGAAGCTGGCGGCCCTGGCCTTGGCCTTCGGCGGGTGCGTGCTGGTCAGCGGCCTCACCGCCGGGGGCATCACCCCTCTCGGCCTGCTCACCGGCGTGGGCTCCGGCCTGGGCTACGCCACCTACAGCATCTTCGGGAAGGTGGCCTTGAAAAAGTACCACACCTTCACCCTCATTTTTTACACCTTCGTGGTGTCAACGGTGTGCCTGCTGCCCTTTGCCGGGGCGGGGGAGGCGGCGGACATCCTGGTCCACAGCGGCCGGGGCGCCCTGATGGCCCTGGGCCTGGGGCTGGTGAGCACCTTCATGCCTTACGTGTGTTACACCACCGGTCTGGAGAGCGTGGAGGCGGGGAAGGCGTCGGTGCTGGCCTTCGCCGAGCCCATGGTGGCCACCATCTCCGGCATATTGGTCTACCACGAAAAGCTGCATCTCATGAACGCCGTGGGCATCGTCCTCATCTTCCTGGCGATCGTGCTGCTGAACGTCCAGCCTCGCAGAGTTCGCCGCCGGAGCGGCGAATAAAGTGGGATATGATTTCCGGGGGCGTGTACCTCGGAAATCATACTTATCAGCCCGCAAACGTGGAGATCCCCCGTCCGATGGACGGGGGATCTATGCGCTGCAGCGGGCTGCAGTCTTTATTGGGGTCCCCATGAGAGCCCAGCGAAGCGGGTCTCATGGGGTAGTTATCAGCACTTCTCCCAGATGGTGGCAACGCCCATGCCGCCGCCGATGCACAAGGTGGCAAGGCCCAGCTTGGCCTCGGGACGCTTCTGCATCTCGTGGACCAGAGTGACGATGATACGCGCGCCGGAAGCGCCCACGGGGTGGCCCAGAGCGATGGCGCCGCCGTTGACGTTGACCTTCTTCATGTCGAAGCCCAGCTCCCGGGCCACGGCGATGGACTGGGCAGCGAAAGCCTCGTTGGCCTCGATCAGGTCCATGTCGTCGATGGTCAGGTTGGCCTTGGCAAGAGCCTGACGGGTGGCGGGCACGGGGCCGACGCCCATGATCTTGGGGTCAACGCCGCCCTGGCCGTAGCTGACCAGCTTGGCCATGGGCTTCAGGCCGTACTTCTCGACGGCCTCGCCGCTGGCGATGATGATGCAGGCGGCGCCGTCGTTGATGCCGGAGGCGTTGGCGGCGGTGACGCGCTGGACATGCTTCTTGGTGTCGGCCTCATGGACCTGGGAGGGCTCAAAGGTGTGGACGATCTCGTCCTCAACGCCCTCGGGGCCCACGGGGAAAGCGCCGCGCAGCTTGGCGATGCTCTCGGCGGTCACGCCCTTGCGGGGGAACTCGTCCACCTTGAACTCGACGGTCTCCTTCTTGACCTTTACGGGCACAGGAACGATCTCGTCGTCGAAACGGCCGGAGGCGATGGCGGCCTCAGCCTTCTGCTGGCTGGCGGCGCCGAAGGCGTCCAGCTCCTCGCGGGTGATGCCCCACACGTCGCAGATGTTCTCGGCGGTGGTGCCCATGTGGTAGTTGTTGTAAGCGTCCCACAGGCCGTCCTTGATCATGGTGTCCACCAGCTTGGTGTCGTTCATGCGGGCGCCCATACGGGTGGCGGGGGAGGCGTAGGGAGCCATGGTCATGCTCTCCATGCCGCCGGCCACGATGATGTCGGCGTCGCCGGCGTTGATGGCCCGGGCGGCCTCGATGACGCTCTTCATGCCGGAGCCGCAGACCATGCCCACGGTGTAGGCGGGAACGGACAGGGGCAGGCCGGCCTTGATGCCCACCTGGCGGGCGGGGTTCTGGCCCAGGGCGGAGGTGAGGATGCAGCCGAACATCAGCTCGTCCACCGCGTCGGCGGGGACGTTGGCGCGCTTCAGGGCTTCCTTCACGACGATGGAGCCCAGCTCCACGGCGGGAGTCTTGGACAGGGTGCCCTGGAAGCTGCCGATCGCGGTACGGCAGCAGTTTACGAGATAAATGTCTTTCACGGGGGTGGTTCCTCCTTAAAAAATAATTCACTGTTCGCGGGGTAAAATTGTTTAAATTTTAGCAGCATCAGTATAGTACAATATATATTAAAAGTCAAGGCTGGCCCACAAGGAATTTCCGCCGCCGGCGGCAGTCCGGGGCGGGGGCCGCCGCCCTTGACAACCGGGCCGCAACTGGTTAAACTATCAGCAAAGAATAACAACAAAAGGAGACTTTACCATATGGACTATCAGGCGCTGTATCAATCGAAGCTCACCACCCCGGCCGAGGCCGTGAAGCTGGTCAAGTCCGGCGACTGGGTGGACTACACCTGGTGCACCAACCATCCCGTGGAGCTGGACAAGGCCCTGGCGGCCCGGGCCCATGAGCTCACCGACGTGAAGGTCCGGGGCGGCGTGACCATGTGGATGCCCGAGATCGCCAAGGCGGACGACGCCGGCGACCACTTCGCCTGGCACTCCTGGCACTGCTCCGGCGTGGACCGGAAGATCATCGCCAAGGGCATGGGCTGGTTCAGCCCCATCCGCTACTCCGAGCTGCCCCGGTACTACCGGGAGAACATCGACGTGGACGTGGTCATGATGCAGGTCCCGCCCATGGACGCCCACGGCAACTTCTCCCTGTCCCTGGCCCCCTCCCACCTCTATGACATGTGCGCCAAGGCCAAGCACGTGATCGTGGAGGTCAACGAGAACCTGCCGGTGGTCTACGGCCTTTACAAGAGCGAGATCAACATCCGGGACGTGGACTATGTGGTGGAGGGCTCTGATCCCCCCGTGGCGGAGCTGGGCTCCGCGGCCCCCAGCGATATCGACATCGCCGTGGCCAACCTGATCGTGCCCGAGATCCCCAACGGCGCCTGCCTGCAGCTGGGCATCGGCGGCATGCCCAACGCCGTGGGCGCCATGATCGCCCAGTCGGACCTGAAGGACCTGGG
>CANRKN010000152.1 GCA_947631215.1 uncultured Oscillospiraceae bacterium
CAGTTCAGTATAAGGCTGAACTGGGCTTTTGATCCTTTGGTTGCTTCCTCTTGTCTACTTTCCCTTGACTTCTGCAGACAAGACCCGGGAGGCGTTTTTCTCCATGAAGGGGCTGAAGGCGTACCACAGCGGCGACCTGGCCCGGTGGACCGAAAACGGGGAGATCGACTTCCTCGGCCGCCTGGACAACCAGGTGAAGCTGCGCGGCCTGCGGGTGGAGCTGGACGAGATCGAGAACGCCATCAACGCCTACGAGGGCATACGCATGAGCCGGGTGATCGTGCGCAGCAACGGCAGCGAGGACTATCTCGCGGGTTATTTCACCGCCGACAGGCCGGTGGATATTTCCGATCTGGCGGCCCATCTGCGCAGGACGCTGACGGCCTATATGGTGCCCGGCGCCTTCATGCAGCTGGACGAAATGCCCCTCACGCCCAACGGCAAGATCGACAAAAAACGCCTGCCCGACGTCCAGTACGCGGCGGAGCAGCGGGAATATACGGCGCCCGACAGCCCGCTGGAGGCGGAGTTCTGCGAGCAGTTTGCAAAGATCCTGGGCCTGGAGCGCGTCGGCGCCACCGACGACTTCTTTGAGATCGGCGGCACGTCCCTGAGCGCGACGCGGATCGCGATGTACGCGCTGGACAAGGGCTATCCCATCGCGTACAAGGACGTCTTTGCCTGCCCCACGCCCGCGCTGCTGGCCGCGCTGGTCCAAGAAAGCCGCGGCGGTCAGCAGACGGACGACATGAGCGCGTACGACTATGCCCCCATCCACGCGCTTCTCCAACAGAATACCGAGCCGCATCTTGCAGACGTGCGGCCCGGACAGCTGGGCGATATCCTGCTCACAGGCGCGACGGGCTTTTTGGGCATCCATGTGCTGCGGGAATTTTTGAACACCCAGACGGGCAAGGTATACTGCTTCATGCGCCGGGGGCGGCACCCGAGCTGCGAACAGCGCCTGATGGCCATGCTCGCCTACTATTTCGGCGACCCCTGCGAGGACGCCTTCCGGGACCGCATCGTCTGCGTGGAGGGCGACGTCACCGATAAGGACGCGGTGGCGGCTCTCGGGCGTCTGGACTGCGACCTGGTCATCAACTGCGCGGCGTGTGTCAAACACTTCGTCAGCGACGATTCCCTGGACAGGATCAATGTGGGCGGCGTGGAGAACCTGGTGAAGATGTGCGGCGCCTCCGGCAAGCGCCTGGTGCAGGTCTCCACCACGTCCGTGGCGGGCGAGGGGGACGAGAGCACCCCGTTCGCGGACAAGCGGATGGCCGAGAACGAGCTGTACTTCGGCCAGATCCTGGACAACGCCTACGTCCGCTCCAAGTTCCTGGCGGAACGGACGGTCCTGGAGGCATGTGCCCGGGGCGGGCTGGACGGACGGATCGTGCGGGCGGGCAATCTGATGAGCCGCAGCCTGGACGGAGAGTTCCAGATCAATTTCGTCACCAACGGCTTCATGCGCACACTGAAGGCGTACAAGGCGCTGGGGCAGTTCCCCATGGGCGCCATGCACGTCCCGGCGGAATTTTCGCCCGTGGATGCCACGGCGGCGGCGGTCCTGGCCCTGGCCGCGTGCGAGGGAGGCTTCACGGTGTTTAACGCCTACAACAGCCATTCGCTCTATATGTCCGACGTGATCTGGGCCATGCGGGCCTATGGCTTCGCCATCGACGTCGTCCCCGACGAGGTCTTTGACCGGACGCTGCGGGACGCCTCCCGGCGGGCGGAGCTGAGCGGCACGGTGCTGGGCCTGATCGCCTATGACAGCGGCGACGGCCCGGTGCGCTACGAGATCCCCGCGGTCAACGATTTCACGGCCAAGGCGCTGTACCGCCTGGGCTACAAATGGCCCGTCACGGACGACAGATACCTTGAAAACGCCATCCGCGCGCTGGATACCCTGGGCTTTTTCGACGAGCCGGGAGCGTGACCATGCTGAAGCGGAACGAAAAGCTGATCCGGACCAAGCTGTGGCAGTATCTGCTGCCCGGCGTGATGCTCACGGCGGCCGTGCAGCTGGGCAACGTGGTGGATACCATGCTGGTGGGCAGCATCCTGGGCACGGACGCCATGTCCGCCGTGAAGATCGGCATGACGATAGACAACATCATGGAGCTGCCGGGCTATGTGCTCGCCGTGGGCGGCGGCGTCGCGGCGGGCCTGCTGCTGGGCCGCCGGGAGCGGGAGCGCGCCGACCGCGTGTTTTCCGCGACGTTTCTGGTGAGCGCCGTCTGCGGCGTACTGTTCGCGCTGCTGTCGGTCTTTTCGCCGTTTCTGGCGCGGCTGCTCACCGGCGGCGGCCCGCTGGAGGCGGACACATGCGCGTTCGTGCGGGTGACCCTGCTGGGCGCGCCTGTCATCGGCACCGCCCTGCAGTTCATCAACTACGTGTCCGTGGACAACTGCCCCGGCATCGCCTCCGTCTATGTGATCGTCTCCAATGTCCTCAACCTCACCCTGGATTATCTGCTGCTCAAATTCACGCCGCTGGGTACGGCCGGCGCGGCGCTGTCCACCATATTGGGATACTCGCTGGCGACCGTGGTGCTCATCCCGTATTTTCGCTCATCCAGGCGGATGCTGCATTTTACCTCGCTGAAAAAAGGGCTGCCCGACGCGTTGAAGCTGGCGTTCACCATGGGTCTGCCCACGCTGTCCTACATGATCTTCGATACGGTGCGCGTTCTCGCTCTCAACACGCTGATCCTGCGCGCCATGGGCGAGGCCTCCATGGCGGTGTTCACCGTCTGCGACAACGTGGTGCTGATCGTACAGATGCTCGTCGGCGGCATCATCGATATACTCCCGACCGTGGGCAGCGTGATCTACGGCGAGAAGGACTATTTCGGCGTGCGCACCCTGGTTCGGTATGTGCTTCGCTACAGCTATGGGGTGCTGGCAGTGCTCATGCTCGTTCTGGCGGTATTCACGCGGCAGACGGTGTGGCTCTTCGGCATTTCGGAGGGCCCGCTGCTCGCCATGGCGGTGCCGTCGCTGCGTCTGTTTCTTTTCAGCCTCCCCTTCTATGTGTTCAACAGTTTTACATTTTACTATTACCAGAGCACGGAGAAGGAAAAGCTGTCCTCGCTGGTGACGGCGCTGCGCAGCTGCGTGGCCGTGCTCCCGCCGGCGTTCCTGCTGGTTCTCCTGACCGGCCCGGGTGAAACGGAACGGCTGCGCGCGCTGATGATCGCGCTGATCCTGGGCGAGGCGTTAACGGCGTTTATCGTTGAGGTCCTGCGCCGGTGCAGATACCGCGGCGAGGGCCTTCTCCTGCTGCCCGCCGCCCAGGACGAACAGGTCCTGGACATCTCCATCGACCCGGCCATGGAGGAGACGGCCCGCGTGCCCCAGGAGATCAGCGCATTTTGCAGGCGCTGCGGCGTCGACGGGAAGAAGGCGAACCTGATCGCCGTGGCCGCGGAGGAGATGACGGTCAACATCATCCAGTACGGCGGCCGGCGCGTGCGCTCCATCGATATCAACCTGACCGTCACGCAGGATCGTCTGATCCTGCGCACCCGGGACAACGGCATCCCCTTCGATCCCACCCATTACGAGTCGGACGCGGAGGCCTTTGAGATACACGGGATCGAGCTTATCAAGCGCATATCGGACAAGGTGCAGTACCTGCGCGTGCTCGATCTGAACAACACCACCGTGGAGGTCGCATTGGGACCGGCGGAGGCGGAGGATGGTTGAGTATGCCCTTTCAGACGTCTCCTCCCTGCCCGATCCGCTGACGGCCCCGGACCTCCTCGCGGGCATCCCGCCCTGGCGGCGGGCCTATATCCTGCGCTATAAACGAGCGGAGGACCGAAGGCGCAGTCTCGGCGTATGGCGGCTGATGGAGGACATGCTCGCCGCGCGCGGCCTTCAGGCCCGGGAGGCCTCTGTGGACGCCCGGGGCAAGCCGTACTGCGGCGGCGTCTTTTTAAGCCTCTCCCACGCAGGCAGCCTGGCGCTGTGCGCGGTGAGCGACGGCCCCATAGGCTGCGACATCGAGCGGGTCATAGACGCGCCCTTTGAGATCGCGTCCCGTGTATTCTGCCCGGGAGAACGGGCCTATCTGCGCGCGGCCCGGGACGACAAAGAGGCCCAGCGGCGTTTTTTCACGCTCTGGACCCTCAAAGAAAGCTATATGAAAATGACCGG
>CANRKN010000153.1 GCA_947631215.1 uncultured Oscillospiraceae bacterium
CATCTCCCTACGAGGAGAATCAGAAAGCAATAGAATGTTTGGTTAAAACCGGGGAGTTTGAACGTAAAAAACTGGACATAGACACAAAGGCCTTTCCTCTGCAATCAAAGAGCGGGATTCTGGTGGCCATCAATGTTCACCTGGACATCAAATATATAGTTCAGATTGAGAGGACTGTCTGCAACGTAAAGGACAAGCGTTTTGCCGTGGCCTGCTTTGGGTGGCAGGCACCGTACTATAAGGCGGTGCTGGGGGATAGTGTAGACATTATTGTGCTGGACAAGTATCTGCCCGGTTATATCCAGGCATGGGAGAGTATCAGCCCGGAGCTGGACATCGAGATAGAGGCAAGGAAATGGCGGAGCATGTTGCGCCGCGGCTAAACAGAAAGACAGCCTCCGGCCGAAAACCGGAGGCTGTTTGCGCTACTCTGAGACAAGCCCTGCTGTCCGCTTGACTGAAAAACTGCAATCTGATAGACTACTAAAAGACAGCCGGCAGCCAGACAGACGGCATAAAACCGAAAGTCAGCATGAGGTGATAGCATGACGGTCAACGAGCAGAAACAGGCGGCAAAGCGGTTTTCAGCCACCTGGAAGGACAAAGGGTATGAGAAGGGACAGAGCCAGGCGTTTTGGCTGTCCCTCTTGCGGGATGTTTTCGGCGTGGAGCACCCGGAGGAATTTATCCTGTTTGAAGAGCAAGTCCATATAGACCATACGAGTTTCATAGACGCTACGATACCGGCCACAAAGGTCCTCATAGAGCAAAAGGGGCTAGGGAAAGACCTGAACAAACCCATCCGGCAGTCGGATGGGACCTTGCTCACGCCATTCGAGCAGGCCAGGCGGTACATAACCGATATGCCTGTGTCACAGCACCCCCGGTGGGTCGTGACGTGCAACTTCGCGGAGTTCTACATCTACGATATGGAGCATCCGGGCGGTGAGCCTCAAGTCATCCGCCTGGCCGATTTGGAGAAGGATTACTACCTTCTCCAGTTCCTCGTTGATGTCAAGAGCGACCATCTGAAGCGCGAGATGGAAGTCTCTATCGCGGCCGGCGAAATTGTGGGCCTTCTGTACGACGCTTTCCTAAAGCAGTACAAGGACCCGTCCAGTGAAAGCACCCTCCGCAGCCTTAATGTCCTCTGCGTCCGGCTGGTGTTCTGTCTGTACGCGGAGGATGCCGGTATATTCGGCCGCCACGGTATGTTCCACGACTATCTCTCCGGCTACGATACCAAGCACGTCCGCAAGGCCCTCATTGAACTGTTCAAGGTCCTGGACACCGCGCCGGAGGAACGGGACCCGTATTTGGAGCCGGACCTTGCCGAGTTCCCCTACGTCAACGGCGGTCTATTCAAAAATGAGGACATAGAAATCCCCATGTTCACCGATGAAATCAAGGACCTTCTTCTTGCGAAGGCCAGTGACGATTTCAATTGGTCGGAAATCAGCCCTACCATCTTTGGCGCCGTGTTTGAGAGCACATTGAACCCGGAAACGCGGCGTTCGGGCGGTATGCACTACACCTCCATCGAGAATATCCATAAGGTCATCGACCCGCTGTTCCTGGACGGGCTGAAAAGCGAACTGGAGGATATAAAGGCTGTCTCCGTCCAGACCACCAGATTAAAACGGCTGCGGGAGTTCCAGGAGAAGCTGGCCTCTCTTACCTTCCTGGACCCGGCCTGCGGCAGCGGCAACTTTCTTACAGAGACCTATTTGAGCCTGCGTCGTCTGGAAAATGAGGTCCTAACCCTTATCATAGCTGCCACGAAGGGCCAGATAGAGGGTCAAATCACCCTGGGCGGCGAAGGCGAGATAAACCCCATCAAGGTTTCGATAGAGCAGTTTTACGGCATAGAGATAAACGACTTTGCCGTGACGGTCGCCAAGACTGCACTCTGGATTGCGGAGAGCCAGATGCTCAAAGAGACGGAAGAGATTATCCTTATGAACCTGGATTTTCTTCCGCTAAAGACCAACGCATCTATCATAGAGGGTAATGCCCTACAAATAGATTGGGAGAGTGTCATCCCAAAATGCCAGTTGGATTACATCATGGGTAATCCTCCCTTTGTCGGGAAAAAGGAACAGTCGAAAGAGCAAAAAGCGGAGTTAACTGCTCTATTTGGCCCGAAAGAGCGCGGCGTGGGGAACCTAGATTACGTCACGGGCTGGTATATCAAGGCGTTACCGATGCTCCAGCAAACGAATATAAGAGCGGCCTTTGTATCTACCAACTCCATTACCCAGGGTGAACAAGTGCCCATCTTTTGGAAACACCTTTTGAGCCGGGGGGGTTCATATTGATTATGCACATCGGACCTTCCGCTGGGACAGCGAAGCCAGCTTGAAAGCGCACGTCCACTGTGTGATTATAGGTTTCAGCATTGCGAACAATCCTCGTCCGAGGGAGTTATATTCTGACGGGCAAGTAAAGAGAGTTAGCAACATTAACCCCTATTTGGTAGACGCCCCCTCAATTCTTGTTGAGAGCCGCAGCAAGAGTATTTGTGATGCCCTCCCTATTTCGTATGGAAGTATGCCTATTGATGATGGGCATTTGATTCTGTCCGAGAAAGATGTTGAGGCGCTGATACAAGAGGACCCGAACAACAGGCGTTTTATCCGTGAATACATCGGCGGTGCCGAGCTGATTCAAGGGAAAACACGCTGGTGTCTTTGGCTGGTAGGAGCTGCCCCTCAGGATGTGCGTAAGTCGAAGTTCATCATGGAGCGGGTGCAGCAAACAGCAGAGTTCCGCAAGAGCAGCAACAGACCACAAACACTGGCACTTGCGGACACCCCCACCCTTTTTGGAGAGATACGCCAGCCAACAAGCCAGATGTTGGTGATTCCAAAAGTTTCTTCCGAGCGAAGGCGTTATATACCTATTGCCTACATCTCGCCCGAAATCATAGTAAACGGGAGTGCATTGATTGTCCCGGATGCCACCCTTTATCACTTCGGCGTCCTGTCATCTAATGTGCATAATGCGTGGATGCGGGCGGTCGCCGGACGGCTGGAAATGCGCTATCAGTATTCAAATACCGTGGTCTACAACAACTTCCCATGGCCCACGCCGACCGAGGAACAGAAGGCGGCCATTGAAAAGACCGCCCAGGCCATCCTCGATTCCCGCGCTCAATATCCCGACAGCAGCCTCGCAGACCTTTACGACGAGCTCACCATGCCAAACCCTCTGCGGGAGGCACACCGAGCGAACAACCGCGCCGTCTGGAAAGCTTACGGCAGCGCATGGCCGATTGGGTCCGAGAGCGCGTGCGTGGCCGAGTTGATGAAGATGTACCAGGCCCTTACGGAGAAAGCGGACAAGTAATCATAGGTGATAGCATGGAACAGCTTGTAAATGCTATATCCGAGAATTTCAGCGCGGTATTGAGCGGTTTCTTTGTAATTGCCGGCGCCCTCCTGGGATGGTTCTTAAACATATTAACAATAAGGCATCAGAACAGGCCACAGCTAATCTTTTTGGCAGTGGGAACACCAGAAGATGAATTGACTTCACCAGAATTAAGGACAAGCACAAGCCCCTCCGATTATAGTATTCGGATTGTCAATACTGGCAGAACGGCGTGTTTTTTGGAGAACATAGAGATTTCCCGTAAGGGCTATATGCTGGTGGACTGTCAAGATGTGTGCGGTAATCACGGCGCAATCCTCCCGAACGAAAGCGTCCTTTACACACTCATGGAGCAAGAAGTCGACTCATTGGTGTACAATTACTCGAAATACTATAAGAAGCCCAACAAGATATACGTCCAGGTCTGCAAGACCATGCAACACATTCCGATACTGCGGAGCCATATCGGAAACCCAGAATTTAAGCAGGGAGAATGTAAGGTCATCTCCTATACCATAGACGGGAAAAGGCTATTTGGAAAGATAGACTTTCCAATGCTATACATACGGAAGATGGCTGCGGCCCGCACCACACCAGAAGCATAAAAGAAGAACATTTAAGGGATAGCGCGCACCCCATTCGACCAGTAATAGCCGGGTGGGGCGCTTCTTTTTGGTTTCCATGGATTTACTGCGGAGCGGATATGTGCTATAATGACCTCGCCACACAAGCAGAATAAAATTCCGTACATTGGGATACGTTCATCTAGCAAGAACGTATCTCCCGTTTCGTAT
>CANRKN010000154.1 GCA_947631215.1 uncultured Oscillospiraceae bacterium
AAAAGGACTTCTCTGGTTCCTGCCAGCGACGAAGATACGTGCGGGTCAAGACTGCTGTCCAGGTCTGAGGCGATGCCCACGGTGATGGAACCGCTGGCATCGGCCGGGGAGCCGGCGGCGAAGGCTGACTGGCCGCCTCCCACGAGGAGTGCCGCCGTCATAAAGACTGCCGTTGCAAGAGCGAGAATACGATTTTTCATGGTATTTTCTCCTTTTTGGCTCCCATATTCAGTTTTCTCTTGGCGGGAAGAGCATAGCACATTCTCCCCGCCCGGTCAAGTGCAAAAAAGCCCCCTCGGCGAGGGGGCTTTTGCATATGGCGCTTATTTGAGATGGCTGTCCACCACGGACTGGGCCGCGGCGGCGTCGTTGGCCACCACGAAGATGACGGTCTGGCCGCTGACGGTGATGATGGCGCTGTCCAGCCGGGGGATGGCCTCAGGCACGTAGCTTTCCAGCACGGATTTCTGGTCGCTGACCCGCTGCTGGCAGAGCTCGGAGACATGCTTGGCATTGTCGGCACTGGCCGCCTTGGCCAGGAAGATCTCCTCGCCGGTCATGGTGTTTGCATACATGACACAGCTTTCCACCTCGCTGGGGTCGTAGCGGTAAATACCCGCCGCCACGCTCTCGGCCACGGGATGCTGGCCCATGTCCTCGGTGAAGGCGGCACTGGCCGTGAGGTCCTTCGCCAGGGCGTTGATGTCCACGTCCTTGGCCTTGCCGCCGCCGCAGGAGGCCAGGCACAGGATGAGCGCCAGCACCAAAAGGCAGACGCCCAGCTTTTTGACTGTCTTAAGCATACGTTAATTTCCTTCCTTGTCTTTCTCTTTATCCGTCAGGCCCCGGCGTCCTCTGAAGGATCCGTGGCCGCCGGGGGCATGGGGATGGGGCTGTTCTCCGGCACAGGCATGGAGCCAGTGGGGATGTAGTGGGTCTTCATATACTCGAACCACAGGTCATAGTGGGCGGGGGTGAAGTGGGTGCCGTCGTTGGTCACGTCCGCAGGCAGGTATCCCTCCTCGTCGCACAGGACCGAGTAGGCATTCAGATACCACACCTGCCGCTCTTCGGCGATGGCCTTCACCATCTCGTTGTAGGACTGGACGAGCTCCCGGGTGAAGGAGGAGCTGTTGGAGCTCTTCCACCGGCTCACCGGCGTGGCGCTGACAAGGTAGATGACGGCGTCCGGATGGTCCGCCTGGAGCTTGTCGATGAGCATGTTGTAGGCCTCCCGCACCGCGGTGCGGTCATAGCTCATCTCGTTGTTGCCGAAGCCCACGTATATCTTGCCGTAGTTTCCGTCCGCCATCTGCTCGGCGTAGGGCATGGCCCCCAGCACGGTCAGGCCGTCGTCCATGAACCACTGGCCCTTGTCGTCGGGGAACAGGTCCTCATGGTCGTATATCCACAGGCCGCTGAGGATGGAGTTGCCCAAGAACGCCGCGTCGGCAAAGTACTCCTGTCCCGCCGGCACGGCCTGCGCGGGGATGTCCGGGCCCGGCCAGGGGGTGGCCGTGGGCTCGGGGGTCTCGGTAGGGATGGCCGTGGGCTCGGGGGTGGGGGTGGCGCGGCTGAAGAGGCCGAAGAAGCCGGAAGAGCCGGATGTCTCGGAAGAGGCAGGCGGGGCGGACTCTCCCCCGGCGGCGGGCGCCAGGGCCCGCACGCCCATGACCAGCGCCGTCACCAGCAGTATCACGCTCAGCGCCAGAAATACCAGCGCACGGGTCCTGTATCTCATAATTTCTCCCAAGGGCGGTCAGGCCCGCCGGCGCGGAAAAACGCGCGGTTCGTCATTTTATGTCTACCTGAGACTATAACACGTTTCCCCATATAATGCAATAGCAACCTGCAAAATCCGACAAAAGGAAGTTTTTCCATATCGGCATAGTCCATGCGGAAAAATGGGCGAAAAATTATGGAAACATACTCCCCGTCCCGGCAGCCCGGGACCGAAAGGAAGAATCGCGATTGCAATGTGTCTTGGTTTGGCGTATAATCATATAAATATATTATTGGAAAAGGTACGGCATGAAAAATACGGTTTGGAACATCCCGGACGAGGCGCCCATCCCGGAGGCGCTGATCCGGGCGGGATGCACGCCGCTTTTGGCGGCGGTGCTGGCCAGGCGCGGCATCGCCACGGCGGAAGAGGCTGCCGCCTTTCTGGCGGAGGGCCCCTTTGAGCCCGAGGACCCCATGGCCCTGCCCGACATGGCCGCCGCCGTTCATCGGCTGCGGCTGGCGAAGGAGAAAAATGAGACGGCGGCGGTCTACGGGGACTACGATGTGGACGGCATCACCGCCTCCTGCCTGCTGGCGGACTGGCTGCGGAGCTGGGGGGTCAAAACGGAGGTCTACATACCCGACCGGCTGGAGGAGGGCTACGGCGTCAACGCCGCCGCCATCGGGAAACTGAAAGAAAAAGGCGTGAGCCTTATCGTCACCGTGGACTGCGGCATCACCGCCGTGGCGGAGACGGCATACGCCGCCTCCCTGGGGGTGGACATGATCGTCACCGACCACCACGAGTGCCAGGATGAGCTGCCCGCCGCCGCGGCTGTGGTGGACCCCAAGCGGGACGAGAACTGCCCCGGCCAGCACCTGGCCGGCGTGGGCGTGGCGTTCAAGCTGGTATGCGCCCTGGCGGGCGACGGGAAGGCCATGCTGGAAAAATACGCGGATCTGGTGGCCGTGGGCACCATCGCCGACGTCATGCCCCTCACCGGGGAGAACCGGCGCATCGTGAAGCGGGGCCTTCAAAAGCTGCGCACCGCCCCCCGGCCGGGTCTGGCCGCGCTGATAGACCAGTCCGGTGTGGCTGTGGAGCGTCTGGGCACCGACGCGGTGAGCTTCTCCCTGGCCCCCCGCATCAACGCCGCCTGCCGGCTGGGCCGGGTGGCGGACGCCGCCGCGCTCATATTGGATCAGGACCCGGCCGAGGCCGCCCGGCACGCCGAGGCGCTGTGCGACATGAACAAAATGCGCCAGCAGCTGGAGGCGGACATATGGGACCAGGCCACAGAGATGCTGGCCGGTCATAAACAGGGCGAGCCCATCGTCCTGGCCCGGGAGGACTGGCACCAGGGGGTCATCGGCATCGTGGCCTCCCGGCTGGCCGACGCCTGGCAGGCCCCGGCCATCATGATCTCCCTGGACGGGGACAGGGGCAAGGGCTCCTGCCGAAGCTGGGGCGGGTTCAACCTCTTCGACGCCCTGGCGGCCTGCGGGGCGCATCTGGACTCCTTCGGCGGCCACGCCCTGGCGGCGGGGCTCAACATCCGCCGGGAGAATATCGACGGTTTCCGGGACGCTCTCTGCCAGTTCTATGCCGCCCATCCCCCTGTGGAGGGGGAGGGCGTGAGCCCCGACCTTCTCATCGCCGACCCCGCCCTGCTCTCCATGGAGTGCGTGGAGAGCCTGGACCTCCTGGAGCCCTGCGGCAACGGCAACCCCCGGCCCCTGTTCTGCCTGCGGGACGCCCGCCTCACCGGCGCGGCGCCCATCGGCAATGGCCGGCATACCAAGCTTCAATTGGAGCGCTTCGGCCGCCGGTGGGAGGCCGTTTGGTTCTCCCAGACCCCCCAGGACCTGGGCGTCCTGCCCGGTGACAGGGTGGACGTCGCCTTCCACTTACAGGTCAACGACTTCCGGGGCCGCCGCAGCATGCAGCTGAAGATGGCTGCCCTGCGGCCGGTGGACATGACCGCCCGGTGCAGGGACATCCTCTCCGGCGGACCCATCGGGGACTATCATCTCAGCCGCCCGGAGATTTCGGACCTGTGGCGAAGCCTGAAGGCCCAATGCCCCTGCAAGGTGCGTATCTCTCGCCTCGGCAAGCTGGACGGGCGGCTGGAAGCCGCCCAGATCGCCTTAGGGCTCCGGGTATTCGCGGAGCTGGGCCTGGCCAATGTGCGCTTCACCCAGGAGGATATGGACCTATCCCTGGCCGCCTGGCAGGAGAAGACGGACCTTGACAACTCCCCCGCCTGGCGGGCCCAGTCGGAACAGTAAACTGACCCCTGTCTGTACATAAAACAAGGAAGAGAGTTTTATCATGACAGAATTTTCCCCGGACATTGCCTTTGAGGCGCTGGCCCGCGTCCTGAAGGAGAACAGCCCCAACGCGGACCTGGAC
>CANRKN010000155.1 GCA_947631215.1 uncultured Oscillospiraceae bacterium
GTTGACGGAGAGGAGATAAAGCGCTAAAATAAGCGTTTGGGAGAAAGCACAAGGGAGCGACAATGAGTCTATGGACCTGAGAGGCATCTTATATATCGCCGTCGGATACCTGTCCGGCAGCGTACTGTTTGCGGTGCTGGCGGGGGAGCTGTTCGGAAAGCGGGAATTGCTCCAGAACAGCGCGGACAAGAACCCGGGGACCGTGAACGCCTTCCGTTACTGCGGTTTCTGGTGCGGCACATTCACACTGGCAGGGGACCTGGCAAAGGGATTCCTGCCGGTGTATCTGTATCTGCGCTCTGCGGCGCCGGCCCAGCGCTGGGCGCTGCCGCTGGTGATGGCGGCGCCGGTGGTGGGGCATATCCTTCCCATCTTCCATCATTTCCGCGGGGGCAAGGGCATCGCCGCCACCTTTGGCGTGCTGCTGGGGCTCTGCCCCTACGATACGCCGCTTGCGCTGTTCGCGGCGGTGTTCGTGGTCCTGTCTGTGGTGCTGCGGGTGGACCCCACCTTTTACCGGACCATGCTCGCCTATCTGCTCACACTGGCGGCCATGGTCATTGTCAAGGCAGCGAAGCCAGTCCTTTTGGGCTTCGCGCTCATCACGGCGGCGGTGTGCCTGCGGCTGCATCGTAGCCGCGAGCCGCGGGAAGATCTGGAGGTAAAGTTGTTATGGACGCATTGATGCTCACATGCGGCACCGGCGGGGGACACAACACCGCCTGCGCGGCGGTGGCCCAGGCCATGGCTGCCCGGGGCCATTCCGTCCGGACTCTCAACCCCTATACGCTGAAGAGCGAACAGGTGGCAGAGGTGGTGGACAAGGCCTATATCCTGCTGGCCCAGAAGGCCCCCAATGCCTTCGGCGCGGCCTACAAGCTGGGCGACGCCTACCGGAAGCTGCCGTTCCCGTCGCCGGTGTACCGCATCAACCGGCTGATGGAGCCGCTGCTGGAGAAATATATCGAGGCCAACCACTTCGACGCCGTGGTGACCACCCATCTGTTCCCCGGGGAGATGCTCACCAACATGAAGCGGCGGGGCAGAGCCATGCCCCGGACCTACTTCATCGCCACGGACTACGCCTGCATCCCCTTCACGGAGGAGATGGACCTGGACCGGTACATCATCCCCGCCAAAGAGCTGACCGAGGAATTCGTCGGCCGGGGCATAGACCGGGAGCGCATCCGCCCCCTGGGCATCCCGGTGCGGCGGCAATTTTACGGCCAGGAGGACCGGACATCCATCCGGGAGTGGCTGGGTCTGGACCTGGGCAAAAAAATGATCCTGGTGGCCGGCGGCAGCATCGGCGCGGGCCACATCCAGCGGGTGGTGGAGCTTCTCCTGGACCGGTATGAGAGCGGCGCGGAGATCGTCGTCATCTGCGGCAGCAACCGGGAGCTGGAGGAGGACATGCGCGCCGCTTTCGGCGAACGGTGTACCGTGCTGGGCTTTACCGATCAGATGGCGGACTATATGAAGGCCTGCGATCTTTACCTGTCCAAGCCCGGCGGGCTTTCCTCCACCGAGGCGGCCGTGGTGGGCACGGCCCTGGTCCACATCACGCCCATACCGGGCTGCGAGACCAGCAACATGCACTTTTTCGCCCAAAACGGCATGAGCCTCGCCGTCAGCTCGCCGGAGCATGAGCTCATAGACGCCTGCGACAGGCTCCTGGCAGAGGGCGCCAGGGAAAAGATGATCGAGTGCCAGCACCGGGTCATCCCCGGAGACGCCGCCACGGCTATCTGTGAGCTGCTGGAAGAGGAATACGCCCGGAATAAGACCCTGTGACCAAATCGTTAAATAGTACGTTAGCACTCTTGACAGAAGAGTGCTAACGTATTATTATGTTCAGAGAGAAATTGGGAGAGAGTTTTGCCCAATGAGAACACGGAGGCATCGACCATGAAAGAGGTAAAGAAGCCCAAAAAACCGCTGATATTCTATTACGGCGTCGTGATGGCGGCGCTGCTGCTGTTTAACCTGCTCATCCTTCCCTGGCTGGCCCGGCGGCAGATCCAGGAGGTGGACTACGGCACCTTCATGACCATGACGGAAAACGGCGAGCTGGGCGAGGTGGAGATCCAGTCCAACCAGATCCTCTTCACCGACAAGGACATGACCCAGATCTACAAGACCGGCCCCATAGAGGACCCCGGCCTGGTGGAGCGGCTGCATGACGCGGGCGCCAGCTTCTCCGGCGAGATCATCGAGCAGGCGTCGCCGCTGGCGTCGCTGCTGCTTTATTGGGTGCTGCCCATCGCCGTGTTCATCGGCATCGGCCAGTTCATGAGCAAGAAGCTCATGGACCGGGCCGGGGGCAACTCCCTGATGTTCAACACGGGCAAGGCCAACGCCAAAGTCTATGTGAGCAGCTCCGACGGCATCCACTTCTCCGACGTGGAGGGCGTGGACGAGGCGGAGGACAACCTGCGGGAGATCGTGGACTACCTGCAGAACCCGGACAAGTATAAGGAGATCGGCGCGTCCATGCCCAAGGGCCTGCTGCTGGTAGGCCCTCCGGGTACCGGCAAGACCATGCTGGCGAAAGCCGTGGCCGGCGAGTCCAATGTGCCCTTCTTCTCCATGTCCGGTTCGGAGTTCGTGGAGATGTTCGTGGGTATGGGCGCGTCCAAGGTGCGGGACCTCTTTAAGCAGGCCAAGGAGAAGGCGCCCTGCATCGTGTTCATCGACGAGATCGACGCCATCGGCGGCAAGCGCAGCGCCGGCGGCCCGGGGAGCAACGACGAGCGGGAGCAGACATTGAACCAGCTCCTCACGGAGATGGACGGTTTCGAGGCCAACAACGGGGTCATCATCCTGGCGGCCACCAACCGGCCCGAGTCCCTGGACCCGGCCCTGACCCGTCCGGGCCGCTTCGACCGGCGGGTGCCAGTGGAGCTGCCGGACCTGAAGGGCCGGGAGGCCATATTGAAAGTCCATGCCAAGAAGGTGAAGGTAGCAGAGGATGTGGACTACGAAAAGGTGGCCCGCATGGCCTCCGGCGCGTCGGGCGCGGAGCTTGCCAACATCGTGAACGAGGCAGCCCTCCGGGCCGTCCGGGACGGGCGGCGGTTCGTCACCCAGGCGGACCTGGAGGAGAGCATCGAGGTGGTCATCGCCGGGTACCAGAAAAAGAACGCTATCCTCACCGACAAAGAAAAACGCATCGTGTCCTACCACGAGATCGGCCACGCCCTGGTGGCGGCCCGCCAGACCAATTCCGCCCCCGTGCAGAAAATCACTATCATCCCCCGTACCTCCGGGGCCCTGGGCTACACCATGCAGGTGGAGGAGGGGGACAAGTACCTGATGAGCCGGGCGGAGATCGAAAACAAGATCGCCACCCTCACCGGCGGCCGGGCCGCGGAGGAGATCGTCTTCGGCGACTACACCACGGGCGCTTCCAACGACATCGAGCAGGCCACCAAGCTGGCCCGGGCCATGATCACCCGCTATGGCATGAGCAAGGATTTCGACATGGTGGCCATGGAAACAGTGACCAACCAGTATCTGGGCGGGGACACGTCCCTGGCCTGTTCCGAGCAGACCTCTGCCGCGATAGACGAGCAGGTGGTTCAGATGGTGAAGAAGCAGCATGAAAAGGCCACGAAAATACTCACCGACGACCGGGCGAAGCTGGACGAGCTGGCGGCGTATCTTTACGAGCACGAGACCATCACCGGCGACGAGTTCATGGCCATCCTGAACGGCTGAGGGGAGAACACGCCCTCAACGCAACGCTCGAGGCAAAACACAACGCTGATACGACAAATGCAACGCTCACCCGAAAAGCGTTGCATTGTATCAAATAGCGCAGTCTTTGCCATAAATACGCCGTTTTCCATGTGAAAACGGCGTATTTTGTATGATCCAGTTGCAAAATAGCTAAAATATAATACAATAAGATTGGCTAAAACAAGGAGGCGCTTATCATGGTTGGAGCTACGGCGACTGCCACGGAGATGCAGAACAACTTTGGACGATACCTCAACCTGGTCATGAACGGGAGCGAGGTCATCGTCACGAAAAACGGAAAAGAGGTCGGCAGGTTCATCCCCAAGGGTGCGGCGGTGTCGTACCTGACGGATTCACTGACCGGCATCCTCCA
>CANRKN010000156.1 GCA_947631215.1 uncultured Oscillospiraceae bacterium
GCCGGCCGGGGCCACAAGGGACAGAACGCCCGCTCCGGCGGCGGCGTCCGTGTGGGCTTCGAGGGCGGCCAGATGCCTCTGGCCCGCCGCATCCCCAAGCGCGGCTTCAACAACATCTTTGCCAAGCCTCTGGAATCCGTCAATGTGAGCGTGCTGAACGACCGCTTCCCCGACGGCGCGGAGATCGACGCCCAGGCTCTTCTGGACGCCGGCGTGCTCTCCAAGTGCCAGTACGGCGTCAAGATCCTCGGCAACGGGGACCTGACCAAGAAGCTCACCGTCCGTGCCACGGCCTTCTCCGCGTCTGCCAAAGAAAAGATAGAGGCCGCCGGCGGAAAGGCTGAGGTGGTGTGAAGTGTTTAAGACGTTTGCAAACGCCTGGAGGATAGTTGAGATCCGCAAGAAGATCCTCTTCACGCTGTTCATCATCCTCCTGTACCGGGTGGGCAACGCCGTGCCTGTGCCCTTCGTCAACGTGGCATACCTGCAGGAGTATTTCCGCTCCCTGGAGAACACGGTCCTGGGCCTGTATAACGTCATGAGCGGCGGCGCCTTCTCCCAGGCGACCATCTTTGCCCTGAGCATCCAGCCCTATATCAACAGCTCCATCATCATCCAGCTGCTCTGCGTGGCCATCCCGGCCCTGGAGCGGCTGAGCAAAGAGGGCGGCGAAGAGGGCCGGAAGAAGATCGCCTCCATCACCCGTTACGCCACCGTGGGCATCGCCCTTCTGCAGGGCTTCGCCTACTATATGCTCATCAAGACCAACAGCCTGCTGACCCCCGACGGCACCGGCATCTGGGCGGCCATCGTCATCATCGCCACCTTCTGCGCCGGCTCCGCCCTGATCATGTGGCTGGGCGAGCAGATCACCGAGTTCGGCATCGGCAACGGCATCTCCATCATCCTGTTCGCCAGCATCGTCAGCCGTTTCCCCTCCAGCATCATCGCCACCATCTCCGGCGTGTCCGGCGGTACCGTGGCCTGGTGGGCGGCCGCGCTGACGTTCCTGGGCGCCATCGCGATCATCATCCTGATCGTGTTCGTGAATGATGCGGAGCGCCGCATCCCCGTGCAGTACTCCAAGCGCGTCGTTGGCCGTAAGATGTACGGCGGCCAGAGCACCCACCTTCCCATGAAGGTGAACATGTCCGGCGTCATGCCCATCATCTTCGCCCAGTCCATCGCCACGCTGCCCGGCACGCTGGTGCAGCTGTTCGGCTGGAACGGCAGCTTTGCCAAGTATATCTCCAGCCAGAAGACCTGGACGTTCGTCATCGTCTACGCGCTGCTGATCGTCTTCTTCGGCTACTTCTATTCCACCATCCAGTTCAACCCCATCGAGATCAGCAACAACCTGCGCAAGAACGGCGGCTTCATCCCCGGCTACCGCCCGGGCAAGCCTACCAGCGAGTTCATCCAGAAGGTGCTCAATAAGGTCACCCTGTTTGGCAGCCTGTATCTGTGCATCATCGCCGCCGTGCCCTATATCGTGAGCATGTACTCCAACACCGCCTCCAGCCTGGGCATCTCCCTGGGCGGCACCTCCATCATCATCGTGGTGGGCGTGGCCCTGGAGACCGTGCAGGCTCTGGAGAGCCAGATGCTCATGCGCCACTACAAGGGCTTCCTTGAGTAAGAGGGAGGGCGCTCGAATATGAAGATCATCATGCTCGGCGCCCCCGGCGCGGGGAAGGGGACCCAGGCGGAGATCCTCTCCAAAAAGCTGGGCATCCCCACCATCTCCACCGGCAACATCCTCCGGGCGGCCGTGAAGGCCGGCACCCCCGTGGGCCTGAAGGCCAAGTCCTTCATGGACGCGGGCAAGCTGGTCCCGGATGACGTCATCATCGGCATCCTGGCCGAGGCCCTTAAGGGACCGGAGTGCGCCAAGGGCTATATCCTGGACGGCGTGCCCCGCACCATCCCCCAGGCCGAGGCCATGGAAGCCCAGGGCGTGGACATCGACGTCGCCCTGGACCTGGCCGTGGAGGACAGCGCCATCGTGGAGCGGATGGGCGGCCGGCGGGTATGCCCCGCCTGCGGCGCCACCTACCACATCGTGAACAATCCACCCAAGACCGAGGGCGTATGCGACAAGTGCGGCGCGGACCTTATCATCCGCGCGGACGACGCCCCCGAGACCGTGCTCGACCGGCTGCGCACCTATCATGAGCAGACGGAACCCCTGCTGGCCTTCTACCGCGAGAGAGGAAAGCTCAAAACCGTGGAAAACAAGCCCTCCATCGAGGAGAACACGGCGGAGATCATGAAGGCACTGGGTATATGAGCAATATCATCATCAAATCTCCACGGGAGATCGAGATCATGCGTCAGGCGGGGAGAATTACCGCGGCTGCCCGGACTTTGGCCCGGGAAATGGTGATCCCCGGCATGACCACGGCCGAGATCGACCGGGAGGTGAAGCACTTCATCGTCAAGAGCGGCGCCAAGCCCACGTTCCTGGGCTACGGCGGGTTTCCCGCCAGCGTGTGCCTGTCCGTGAACGATGAGGTGATCCACGGCATCCCCGGCCACCGCGTCATACACGAGGGCGACATCGTCTCCGTGGACGTGGGGGCCACCTGGAAGGGCTATGTGGGCGACTGTGCCGGCACCTACGTTGCAGGCAAGGGCACAGAGGCGGCGAAAAACCTCATCGCCGTCACGCGCCAGAGCTTTTTCGAGGGGATCAAGCAGGCCCGTGCGGGCAGCCGCGTAGGCGACATATCCCACGCCGTTCAGACATATGTTGAACAAAATGGCTGTTCGGTGGTAAGGGAATATGTGGGCCACGGCGTGGGAAGCCAGATGCACGAGGCACCGGAGGTACCGAACTTCGGCAGAGCCGGACATGGTCCCACCCTGGTGAAGGGCATGACCATCGCGGTGGAGCCGATGGTGAACGCGGGCACATGGCAGGTGAAGGTCCTGGACGACGGCTGGACCGTCAAGACCCTGGACGGGAGCCTGTCCGCCCACTACGAGAACACCATCCTCATCACCGACGGCGAGCCCGAGATCCTCACCTGGGCGGAGGACCTCTGAAATGAGAACGCCCGCGCCTTACGACGTGGTCGTGTCCCTGGCGGGGCACGACAGGGGCAGGCTCTTTCAGGTCATTGCCGCCGAGGACGGAAGGCTCCTGGTCTGCGACGGTCGGAACCGCAAACTGGAAGACCCAAAACTCAAAAGCCCCAAGCATGTGCGCATCGTGGCCGCAGGCGGCAGCGCCCCGGCCACGGACAAGGACATCCGGCAGACATTGGCACAGACGGCCCAAGCGGCCGCAGCGAAGGAGGGAAAGCTTCTTGGCGAAGGATGACGTTATCGAACTGGAAGGCACAGTAGTCGAGGCCCTGCCCAACACCATGTTCCAGGTGGACATCGGCGGCGGGCATACGATCCTGGCCCACATCTCCGGCAAGCTGCGGATGAACTTCATCCGCATCCTCCCCGGCGATAAGGTCACGGTGCAGATGTCGCCCTACGACCTCACCCGAGGCCGTATCACCTGGCGCACCAAGTAACTTTTAACCGCGTACTTTTTAAGGAGGCTACTAACATGAAAGTTAGGCCCAGTGTCAAGCCCATGTGCGAGAAATGCAAGATCATTAAGCGCCATGGCCGGGTCATGGTGATCTGCTCCAACCCGAAGCACAAGCAGAGACAGGGTTGAGAACCTATCTTTGAAGAAAGGACTGATCGAGAAAAATGGCACGAATCGCCGGCGTTGACCTGCCGAAGGACAAGCGTGTGGAGATAGGTCTGACCTATGTCTACGGCATTGGCAGGACATCCGCAAAGAAAATACTGGAAGAGACCGGGATCAATCCCGACACCCGCGTGAAGGACCTGTCCGAGGCGGACGAGGCCAAGCTCCGTGAGTGCATCGACAAGGAATTCGTGGTGGAGGGCGACCTCCGCCGTCAGAACGCCCTTGACATCAAGCGGCTGATGGAGATCGGCTCCTACCGCGGCACCCGTCACCGCAAGGGCCTGCCCGTGCGCGGCCAGCGGACCAAGACCAACGCCCGCACCCGCAAGGGCCCCAAGCGCACCATCGCCAA
>CANRKN010000157.1 GCA_947631215.1 uncultured Oscillospiraceae bacterium
GCGCTCATGTAACATATTCCGCACATCCAGCTTGCTGTCATATAGCGTGACGGCCTTAAACTCATCGCCATAGGCGGCCTGCAGGCGGGAAGCGGCGGAGCGTTCCCTCTCCGGGCGCAGGGCCAGACGGGCTGCCAGCAGTTCGTCGGGGTCCAGGTCTTTGGCCTGTTCCTTCAGTTCGGCGTACTGCTTCAGCGCGTCATTCAGCTCGGCGGCGCATTTCTTCTCCTGCTGACCCAGCTTGGCAAGATCAGCCTCCATCTCCGCAATATCCTTTTTCACCGCGCCTATCTCGCTGTCATCCCGGCACGCCAACTCCCGCAGGAGCATAGACTTCTGGGAACGCAGTTCCTCCAGTTCCTCCGTCAGCCCTGTGATGAGGGCGGACAGCTCCCGGTGTCTGGTGATGCGCAGCTTCGGCGTAGCTTTCTTTTCGGCAAGGAGCGACTTTCGTTCCTTGCCCTTTTCCTTTATCTGATGCACCAGGCCGGAATACCGCTCCAGCGCAGACCGCACCGTACCCAAGCGGCGGGACAGGCGGCCCTTGCCATAGGAGATGTGACGGAGCTGGTAGCGGAACACGATCATGTTCTCCCGCAGCTTCTCCATGGCCTCCGCCATAGCAGGGACCGTAGCTCTCACCGCCTGCATCAGCTTCCTGACCTGGGCCTTGAGCTCCCGCAGCAGGGCGTTGTCCGCCTTTATCTGCCGGTTCAACTCGCACCGGTCAGAGGTGATGCCCTTTTTCTCCAACGCCCGTGCGGTCACGCCCTCATGGATGGTGGGCTGCTCGTCCAGACCGCGCTCGGCGTGACTGCGGTGGTCTATGCGCTCGTCCAGTCCCTTTCGCTCCAAATGGAAGTTCACTGCGTCCGCCCAGGCCGCCCGCCAGAGGTTCAGCTGCTCATCGCTGTTCCACCGGGCGGCGATTGGATTCTGCCGTCCGTACTTGGTACTTTTGGGATACTTGGACACGCGCTCATAGCCTTGTGCCTCGGCCTCGGACGGGGCCATATAGACCTTTTCTTTACCGACCATGTACGGATATTGCTTCTCCCAGCCGTCTGCCCGCGCCGCCTTAAATTCGGCGGCGGTAAAGCCTTGTTCCTCGCCGTCCTTCACACAGAGATATTCCTTCTCCGTCTTGTACTGCCACTTGCCCTTTTCATCCAGAGGGCGCACCGTCAGCATGATATGGGCGTGGGGATTGTGACCGTCCGTGTTGTGGATGCACACGTCGGCGCACATCCCGTCCGCTACAAACTGCCTCTGGATGAAATCAGAGAGCAGGGTTATCCATTCGTCCCTGTTCAGCTCCACCGGCAGCGCCGCCACAAACTCGCGGGCAAGGCGGCTGTCTTTCGTCTTTTCGGTTTCCTCCACGGCGTTCCACAGCACGCCCCGGTCAGCCCACTCCGCAGGGGCATATTCCGGCAGAAAAACCTTCTGCCAGACAAGGCCCTGCTTTTTTGTATAGTCATGCTGTACGCCATCATAATCGTTGAGGATTTGTGAGCAGCTCATATAGGCTGCGGCGGCCACGGCGGAACGGCCCGCGCCGCGGCTTATGACTTTCGCTTCAAAATGATATATCGCCATCGCGTTCCTTCTTTCGGTTCGTGGTTTTTGCTTCTTTTTACAAAAAGAAGATGGGCGGCAGGGAATGCCGCCCATAAAGCGTGAAAGCTGCCGGTGGCAGGTTTCGCGCACACAGGGGAGAAAGATGGCGGGGAGCCATGTTTCTCCCCTGTGCAGCCGACGCCGCGCACGGCGTTGGCTGGCCCTCCGCAGGAGCGCCGGTCCCGACCAACGGGAGGGATACCACCGCTGGCCTACGGCCAGTGGTGAGTAAGTGCGCCCTTCGGGAAGAAAAAAGAGGGCGTCCCGGTCAGCCGGAACGCCCAAGGTTTTGATGAAGCAGGTAGTCCTCTAATTCTGTCAAAGACATAGATGCGGCCTGCGGACAGGCTTTCTCCAGAATCGCGCCCTCCTGGATGAGCCGTCTCGTCCGGGCTTTTCGCTCCTTTTGGCGGTTTCTGGCTTGGGCTTCCTCCAGCCGGTGCTTCGCCTGCAGCAGTTTCTTCTCATTTTCGGTCATTTCCCTCTCCCTTCCGACAAGATACGCCCGTTTTTTCATTGGGCAGGATATATAGTGGTATCAAATTCCGGCTGTTTTGGTGTCATGCTGTCTTGCTCATAGGGAAGCGGTATCAAACCGGGGTGTACCTGGTATCAAAAGCTGTCCGCGAAATCCAGCGCGGCGGAGATGTCCTCCTCGCTGTCGCGTTCGATCACGGGTCCGGGCGCGGGGGCTGGCTGGGAGCGCAGACCGCGCTCCACAGCCTTTTCCACTGCCCGAAGAAGGGCAGCCTCCTTTTCCTGCCGGTCAAAGTATTCGTTGACCGCCGCCGCGATCAGCTTGCCGTAGGAGTGGAACTGGCGCTTGTCCATCTGCTGCAGCCGTTCCCATGCCCGCCGCTCATCCGCGTTGTCCAGGTCCAGCCGGAGCGTGGCGGCAAAGATGTGTTTCATACCACGCCTTCCCGCTTCTGCCGCTTCTGGGCCGCAAGGAACTCATAGCCTTTGGCGGTGGCGCAGATGTCGTCTATGATGAGCACCCGGTCCGGGTCATACCGGCCAAAGTGCTTTATCATGCAGCCTCCGCCGCCTACCACGAACAGGCGCATCAGCTCCGGGTCGTATTCATGCTCCCGCAGATGGCGGAAGATGCCGGACACATAGGCCGACGCCGCCTCCCGGATGGCTGTGAGATACCTTTCGCTTATACCCGCCGTGCCGGTGCGGATGACACGCTCGATGACGGTTTCATCCACCGCCGTGCCGAACTGCCGCAGCAGACTCTCCCGCACGGCCAGCATACATTGATTCGTGCCGTACTTCTCCGTGAAGCACAGCTTCTGCACGGGTCTGCGCTCATTGATATACATGACGTTCATAGTGCCGTTTCCGATGTCGCAGAGCATATTGGTCCCGGAAAACTCCCGGAGCCGGTCCGCTACAGCGGAAAAACCCTGGGGAAACACGTCAGCGCCGGTGAACTCCACATGGTAGTCAATGCCCCGGAAGGTGAAGTCCACGCTCTCATTCTGGAGAAGATAGGCCTTGAACCGCTCCTTCTGATCGCTTACCCAGGTGAGGGGCAGGCCTGCCGCCAGATGCACACGGGCGGAGGTCATGTCCCGCATGGCCAGCTCCCGCGCTATGGCGGCCAGGGTCAGCACATAGTAGTCCAGATCGCCCATCTTGTCGGCGGCGAACTCCTTGTGTTCCTCTCCGATGAGGAAATAGCGCCCGTTCCAGGTGAGCAGACTGCTCTTGAAAGTGGGTTCCGTGTCGTATTCGGTCACGCCGGTCTTAAAACAGCAATGGGCAGTTTTGATGTTCCCATAGCCGTGGTCTATGCCGATGATGATGGGTGTATTGATAAAACTCATATTGATTCCTTTCTGCCGCGGTGCGGCGGGTAAAATGGGCAGCAAAAAGCGGCCCGCGATCTCTCACGGGCCGCTGCTGCGGTGTCTATGATTTGTTGGGGCTGTTATTGGCTGATCCTGCCGGGCAGCTGGATCTTGAACATCCGGGCATAGTCCTTTTGAGCTTCCAGTTCGCACTCTGCGATCAGCCGGACAAACGCCTCATCGGAGGGGTTTTCGCTCCTTTGGGCAAGCTGCAGCGCGGCGATATAATCATGCCGGAGAATGGGCGGGATGGAGACCACACAATAACCTTGCCGAATCAAGAGCAGATTCATCAGCAGCCGTGCCGTCCGTCCGTTGCCGTCCTGGAAGGGGTGAATGTCAACGAGCCGCCGATGGGCATAGGCGGCATATTCCACAGGATGGAGCGCAGCCTGTTTCTGCTTCAAATCCTGTACCAGTTCGGCCATTTGGACCGGTACGTCCGCGGCAGTCGGCGGCACATACTCCGTGCCGGAAATGAACACCTGCCCTTTGCGGTACTGTCCGGCTTCCTCGGCGTCTATGCCGCTGTAGAACAGAAAGTGCAGCCTCTTTATAATGTCCTC
>CANRKN010000158.1 GCA_947631215.1 uncultured Oscillospiraceae bacterium
TGAGGCACCGACAAGCCAGGAGAATGTATCCAAATAAGCGTCATTTTGGGACACACAGCGTTTTTTGTCCAAAAACGATTGCCCTATTTCTGTTGAAACAACGACGTTTTTCTGGTATCCTAATAGTCGAATAAGGGAGTAGTCAGCGCTTGTGCGCGGAGATGTCAACATACCGGATGTATATCCTGGCATCACCTTGATTGACGAGACTTATCTGTTTCGCGTGGGTAAGGCTCGCCTTTTTTTACCCGCCGGAGAGAATAGGCTGGTGGGGTGCTGAAATGAAATTATGGGAATTGATCTTGATCGCAGTAGGTCTTTCTATGGATGCCTTTGCCATCGCCATTTGCAAAGGCTTGTCCGTGGAAAAAGTAGAGAAGAAGCATTTGCTGATCACCGGCCTGTGGTTCGGCGGGGCACAAGCCATAATGCCGCTTCTGGGGTATCTGTTGGGGACAGGCTTCCGATCATTTATTGAGCGGATCGATCATTGGATCGCCTTCATACTGCTTTGCATCATCGGAACTGAGATGATCAAAGAGTCCAGAGGGAAGCCAAAGACGCTGGATGCATCCTTTTCTGCAAAGGTCATGTTTCCGTTGGCGATCGCCGACAGCATCGACGCTTTGGCAGCTGGAGTCACATTTGCTTTTCTGGAAGTAAAAATCGTGCCTGCCGTTTCCCTGATCGGGGTCATCACCTTTGCTTTCTCTGTTTTTGGCGTATGGCTCGGTAATCGGTTTGGAGAGCGATATAGGGCAAAAGCAGAATTGACCGGCGGCATCATCCTGATCTTAATGGGAACAAAAATACTACTGGAGCACCTCGGTGTTTTGGGGTGATAATAGAGAAGGAGGCGCGTCATGTCTGATTCCAACGTCACAAAAAGAGCGCTGGCCGCCGCGCTCCGGGAGCTGATGGAAAAAGAGCCCTTTGACAAGATACAGGTCGCGCAGATCTGTGAGCGGTGCGATATGAACCGCAAGAGCTTCTACTATCACTTCCGGGACAAGTACGACCTGATGAACTGGATATTCGACACCGATTTTATCGCCTTCACCAAAGAGAGCGCCAGCATACAGCGGCCAGACGACCGATGGGACCTCATTGAGCACATCTGTGAATACTTTTATGAGAACCGGCGCTTTTTCCGCAATGCGCTGCAGGCCAAAGGACAAAACTCTCTTTCCGAACATCTGCGGGAGTATTGCCGGCCGCTGGTGCGGGCCCGCATCTCCTCCCTTGTGGACGATGAGGCGGCAGACGACTTTGCGATCGACTTTTTCAGCGACGCGCTGATATGCGCCATCGAGCGCTGGCTGCAGGACAAGGACTGTATGCCGCCGGAGCAGTTCGTCGCCAAGAGCAAACGGATCATCCAAGGCTACGCAGAAGCGATCTATCAGGAAACACAGCAGATATGACCGAGGGACACTCCCTCGGTCATATCTTTCGTTCACCAGTTTTGCAGGAAGTCGTTGACCTTTCTCCCATCCCGGAGTCCCTTGACATAGAGATTCTCCAAAGCGGCCACGTCCCTGGTCAGCGTGCTCACCCCACAGGTGTCGTCCGGCGCGACGATCAGCACCTTTCCCTCTGCGGCCAGCTCACGGGCCAGCGCCACGCTCGCATTGTACCGCGCCGCCCGCTGGGTCAGACCTTCGGCCGCCAGCGGGTATTTGTGCCGGATGCGCCGGGCCAGTTTTTCATCCTTGTCCGGGGTGCGGACCGTCGCCTCGGGCAAGGTGAGCAGCAATACGACCCGCTCGCAGCCAAGCTCAAACGCTTTTCGTATCGGCACAGGGTCCGACAGCGCCCCGTCATAGTAGGGCGTGCCGCCCACCGAATAAGGATGACACACGAAGGGGATGGCGCTGGAGGCTTTGCACACGCTGTAGTCATCCTGCGCGAAATCGCTCTTGTCGAAATACTTCGCCTTTCCCGTTTCCGCCTCGGTGGCCACGGCGAAATACTCCATGGGATTGGCCATAGCGGCGGCATAGTCCAGCGGGCTTTCCCCGTCCGAATTGCTGAGCGTTCCGTAGACGTAGTCAAGGTCCACATAGGACCTTTTGCGCAGGAAATTGCCCGCGCTGGCGTATTCCTTGCGCCTACCGTACTCCGTATAGAACTGGTAGTTCCGTCCCCGCTGCCCGGCGCAATAGGAGATCAGATTGGCGCTGCCCGCAGATACGCCTATCCCCAGATCGAAACGGATGCCATAGTCCATGCAATGATCCAGTACCCCGGCGGCGTAGACGCCGCGAAAGCCGCCGCCCACGTCTACCACACCGATCTTGCCGCCGCTCATGCCGTTTCCTCCACTGTCTTTGGATACGCGCCCTGCAGCATCTCCACCAGGCTGCCATGGAAGATGTCGCCCCGTTTGCCCCATGTCCTTCCGTCCCCGGCACATAAACGGCCAGCGCCGTCGAAGGACACCAGGCAGGAGTCCCCGGAAATGATGGAATCCACCAGGCAGTTGTCGCTCTCCATCTCCCACAGCAGCGTCTGAAACCGCTGGTCGCTTCGGGCCGAGCGCACCGCCTGGCACACCAGACGCCGCACCTCCATCGGGCACTCCGGCTGGGCCAAAAGCACGGTGAAGGCCGGAGCGAGCTGCTGAGCACTGTAGAAAAGGTCACCGTTGATGATGTCCTCCAGGTCCTTAGTGCCATAGGGATACCACACGGAATAGAGTAGGCCCATTCTCCGAAGGGAGGCACATACGTCTGCCGCAGCCTCGTCATACCGGACGAGCAGCATGATATTGTTGTACTCCAACGCCTCCTCCAAAAACACCTCTGTCAGATCCTCCGCCTGGCAGAAAACGCAAAACGCGCTGGCCGGATGTGCTTTGGCCAGGCAGAGCAGGTCCTGGGGCCGCTCTCCGGCAAAGACCGCCCAAACATAGATACCCAGCGTCTCGCCCTCGCCGATCAATTTGTCATATCGGGCGCAGTCATCGGCCCACCGTGCCCCGTCGGGTCGGATGGAAACGATCCAGGGGATGTTACATCCTAGCTTCCGCTCATTTTCCCGGATGCAACGGGCGCCCACCGTGCAGCCGTTGTAGCCCACGTTCATACCAAAGGTGAGCAGACGCTCCGTATCGGTACGGGACACCACGTCCCGGACCAGTCCATAGTAGGCGCTGTGCTCGTTTTGGAGCATGGTCTGCATCGTAGAAAAGAACTCTTGCTGGAATCTTCCCTCCGCAAACTGCAAAGCCATATCCACCAGGTTCCGGGTCTCCCTTTCCGGGTCCTCCTTTATGGCGGCAAGCGCCTTTTTTACGACGGTCTCGACCAATATCCGGGACATCATACTGTCTTTCATCGAATGAACTCCTTTCTGATTGAAGGTGTACCATTTATCCTATCAAATGATACGTATGCTTGCGCCGGACGGCAAGGGACAGATGGCGCCCCGTGTCCAAAAAAGGGACAGAATCCACGACCCGTCGTATTTTGGGACGTGGGCTTTTTTCTGTCCCATGACTTTGCCGCGCCGCTCTTTTATAATCAGGACACAGAAAAAAGAAAGGGAAGGGACTGTATTATGAGCAATCCGATCAAGACCGCTATGCAGAATTTCGCCGTCAGCCAGGCGCTGAAGTACATCGAGGGCGACCCGGAGGAGAACATCCCCAAGCTGATGGCCCTGGTGGACAAGTATTCTCCCGAGGGGTGGTATGCGCCTCAGCGGGACGCCATCCGCAAGGTCATCCAGGAGAAAGGCAACTGGTATCAGCTGATATTGCGCATCTATGAACTGGACCCCGCCGTGCGGAAAGCGTTTTTCCAGAATCTGCTGCTCAATGCCAGCCTGAAGGGCTCCGCCACCCAGGACGAGATCAGTGCCAGAGAGGACTGCAACATCCCCTGGGCTATATTGCTGGACCCCACCTCCGCCTGCAACATGCACTGCACCGGCTGCTGGGCCGCCGAGTATGGCCACAAACTCAACCTGTCCTTTGAGGACATCGACTCCATCGTCACCCAGGGCAAGCAGCTGGGCACCTACTTTTACATCTACAC
>CANRKN010000159.1 GCA_947631215.1 uncultured Oscillospiraceae bacterium
GCTTGGGTTGGTGTACCTATTTTCGCCGCCTCAAATTTTCTAATTTCCCTATTGACTTTTCTTAGCAGGTCTTTTTAAAACAGTTCCGCAAACGTACCCTCAGTTCTCCTTTTAGTGTAGGGGAGTAATCCAACTTTCCAGATTTGGATTACAATATTCCCCTGCCGAGGAGGGCGGAGACATTCACACATCAAGACAGAAAGCCGTTGCCGCCGCGCCATGTGCCAAATGGGTTACATGGCGCGGAACTATTTTACACGTTTTGAATGTGAGAATCAATCGTTAAGGAGGAGTATGTATTGAGCAAAGAACTGACCTGCAGGACCTATAACCCCATCACCCATCGCATCGGCAATACTACCTTTAAGGTAAAGGTGCATTTCAGCAGTGATGCCACAGAGACCATGGAGGACAAAATTTTGCGGATGATCCGCAATGAAGCTGACACAAACGAGCCAAAGTGTGGTACAATGGATACGCCACAGATGAGCCGTCCGGCCTGAAAGGAGTTCAGCAATGAACAACAGGCAGACGGACCAAACCATTACCGCCCTGTATGAGCGGCTGTCCCGTGACGATGAGCTCATGGGCGACAGCAACTCTATCATAGGGCA
The DNA here is from genome assembly GCA_947631215.1 of uncultured Oscillospiraceae bacterium. The sequence goes on from CANRKN010000159.1 coordinate 615, forward strand.
AAAACAGATGCTGGAGGACTACGCCGCCCAGCACGGTTTCACCAACTGCGTCCACTACACGGATGACGGCTATTCCGGCGGCACCTTTGAGCGCCCCAGTTGGAAGCGGCTGCTGGCGGACATCGACGCCGGAAAGGTGGGCGCGGTGCTGGCAAAGGACATGTCCCGTATAGGACGCGACTATTTGCAGACCGGCTTTTATACGGAGGTGCTGTTCCGGGAGCGGGGCGTCCGCTTCATCGCGGTTGCAAATGGCGTGGACAGCGCGGACAAGGCCAGCGGCGAGTTCACGCCGTTCCTCAACATCATGAACGAGTGGTATCTGCGGGATTGCAGCCGGAAGCAGGTCGCCGCGTATCAGATACGGGGCAGGGCCGGAAAGCCCAACACCGCCAACGCGCTGTACGGCTACCGCAAGGACCCCGAGGACAAGCACCACTGGCTCGTGGATGAGGAAGCGGCAGCTGTCGTCCGGCGCATTTTCCGTTTGAGCATCGAGGGGCGGGGACCGGGCGAGATCGCCCGCATCCTCCGGGATGACAAGGTGGAGCGGCCCTCCTACTATCTGGCAAGGCATGGCAGCGGTACACATCAGAAGAATGTGGACGCTGCCCGTCCCTATGACTGGGCGGGCAACACAGTCGCCGAGATCATCGCCAAGCCGGAGTATATGGGGCACACGGTCAACTTCCGTTCCTATAAGGAATCCTACAAGGACAAGCACGCACGAAAGCGCCCGCCGGAGGAATGGATGGTCTTTGAGGACACGCACGAGGCCATTGTGGACCCGGAGACCTGGAAGCTGGCCCAGCAGATACGCAGAACGGTGAAGCGCACGGATAACGTGGACGCGGCTAACCCTCTGACCGGACTTGTGTACTGCGCGGAGTGCGGCGGGAAGATGTATAATCACCGCAGCCGGTCGAGGGCGGACCGGGAGCGCCGGGGCCTTGACCCCGTGACCGGGCTTTATCCCTATGACCACTATGACTGCTCCACCTATTCCAGGACCATCACCCACACGGAAAAGAAGTGTACCAGCCACTATATCACGACCCGTGCGCTCCGGGCGCTGGTGCTGGACGCCATCCGCGAGGCGAGTGTCTATGCCCTTTCTGACCGGGAAGCGTTCACCCGTCAGGTGCGGGAGGCTTCCGAAGTACGGCAGAGGGAGGCGGCCCGCGATCTGAAGCGGCAGGTGTCCCAGGACAAGCGCCGCACAGCCGAATTGGACGGCCTTATCAAGAAACTGTATGAGGCATATGCCACCGGGAAGATGCCTGAGAAGCGGTACGAGATGCTGTCCGCCGATTATGAACGGGAACAGGCGGAACTGGAGGCGTCCATCGAGGAAACGGAAAAGAAGCTGGCCGCCTATGACAGTGACACCGACCGGGCGGAGCAGTTTTTGGCACTGGCGCGGAAGTACACGGACTTTACCGAACTGACGACGCCCATGATCTACGAGTTCGTGGACAAGATCGTCGTCCACGCACCGGACCGCTCCACCGGAGAGCGGGTCCAGGAAGTGGACATCTATCTGAAATTCATCGGCAAATTCGACGTTCCCCGGCCAGAACCCACGGCGGAGGAGCTGGAGAAGCTGGAAAAGGACAGGCAGCGCAGGGCGTACAACCGGGAGAAATCCCGCCGCTGCACCCTGCGGAAAAAGCAGAGACAGGAGGCTACAATAGTAGCAGTATAAAAAACTGAACCAAATCACCGCAGCGGCGGCCCGTGAGAGATTGCGGGCCGCTTTTTGCTGCCCATTTTACTTGCCGCACCGCGGCAGAAAGGAAACAATATGAGTTTTATCAATACACCCATCATCATTGGCATAGACCACGGCTATGGGAACATCAAAACTGCCCATTGCTGTTTTAAGACCGGTGTGACCGAATACGACACGGAACCCACTTTCAAGAGCAGTCTGCTCACCTGGAACGGGCGCTATTTCCTCATAGGAGAGGAACACAAGGAGTTCGCCGCCGACAAGATGGGCGATCTGGACTACTATGTGCTGACCCTGGCCGCCATTGCGCGGGAGCTGGCCATGCGGGATATGACCTCCGCCCGTGTGCATCTGGCCGCCGGTCTGCCCCTCACCTGGGTGAGCGACCAAAAGGAGCGGTTCAAAGCGTATCTGCTCCAAAACGACAGTGCAGACTTCACTTTCCGGGGCGTTGACTACCATGTGGAGTTTACCGGCGCGGACGTGTTCCCCCAGGGCTTTTCCGCCGTGGCAGACCGGCTCCGGGAGTTCACCGGGACCAATATGCTCTGCGACATCGGAAACGGCACTATGAACGTCATGTATATCAATGAGCGTCGGCCCGTGCAGAAGCTGTGCTTCACGGAGAAGTACGGCACGAATCAATGTATGCTGGCCGTGCGGGAGAGCCTGCTGCGGCAGTTCGGCACGGCGGTGGATGAAGCCGTCATCGAGCGTGTCATCCGCACCGGCACAGCGGATATAAGTGAAAGGTATCTCACGGCCATCCGGGAGGCGGCGTCGGCCTATGTGTCCGGCATCTTCCGCCATCTGCGGGAGCATGAATACGACCCGGAGCTGATGCGCCTGTTCGTGGTAGGCGGCGGAGGCTGCATGATAAAGCACTTTGGCCGGTATGACCCGGACCGGGTGCTCATCATTGACGACATCTGCGCCACCGCCAAAGGCTATGAGTTCCTTGCGGCACAGAAACGGCAGAAGCGGGAAGGCGTGGTATGAAACACATCTTTGCCGCCACGCTCCGACTGGACCTGGACAACGCGGATGAGCGGCGGGCATGGGAACGGCTGCAGCATATGGACAAGCGGCAGTTCCGCTCCTACGGCAAGCTGATCGCGGCGGCGGTCAATGAGTACTTCGACCGGCAGGAGAAGGAGGCTGCCCTTCTTCGGGCAGTGGAAAAGGCTGTGGAGCGCGGTCTGCGCTCCCAGCCGGCACCTGCGCCCGGACCCGCGATAGAACGCGACAGCGAGGAGGACATATCCGCCGCGCTGGATTTCGCGGACAGCTTTTGATACCAGATCCGCCCCGGTTTGATACCGCTTCCCTATGAGCAAGACAGCATGACACCAAAACAGCCGGAATTTGATACCACTATATATCCTGCCCAATGAAAAAACGGGCGTATCTTGTCGAAAGGGAGAGGGAAATGACCGAAAATGAGAAGAAGCTGCTGCAGGCAAAGCACCGTCTGGAGGAAGCGCAGGCCAGAAACCGCCAAAAAGAGCGAAAAGCCCGGACGCGGCGGCTCATTCAGGAGGGCGCGATCCTGGAGAAAGCCAACCCACAGGTAACAAACATGACCTTGGAAGATCTGGAAGATTATCTGATACAAAACCTTGGGCGTTCCGGCTGACCGGGACGCCCTCTTTTTTCTCCCGAGTCCAGCTAATAATAATCAAGAGGAA
>CANRKN010000160.1 GCA_947631215.1 uncultured Oscillospiraceae bacterium
GGACGACGTGGAATATGCCGGCGGTGGGAAGAAGGACCAGAAGAAGGAAGAGGATGCTTCTGCCCAGGGGGGCGAGGTGTCTCCGGGAGCCCAGGCCCCTGAGACCAGCGGCAACTTCGACGGTTTTCAGCTCTATGGCGGAGGCTCGTTCTTCGACAGCTGACGGTATCCACAATGCAAACGGGCGCAGCGAAGGCGCACATGTGGCCGGGAGGTCTGCATGTGCGCCTTTTTTGCGCGCATCAAGGAGGTATATCTATGAAAAACAAGGCGTTTAAGGACATGTCGGTTCAGGAGAAAAGAAAAAAGCTGCGGACGGTGCTTTACGCAAGGACCGGCTGCTTACTCCGGGAGGAAGAACTGGATGCCATCATACGGCACACTCGTTTGTACAAGCAGTACAGTATCCGCGTCTTTCATAACTCCAGAAATATGCTCGACAGCATCTTGGCGAGCGGCAGCTATAAAGCCCGTTTCCTTGTCGGTAACGAGGAGGTGAAAAGGGAAGGTCTGGAGGGCCATCTTGCTGCTGCAGACGACGAGAACAAGGTGATCAGTATGATCGCCAAATGTTCGGACGGTGAACGACGGTTCATCTTCATCTATATCCCGCGGGGTAGAAAGGAAGCATTTCACAGTGAACACAAAACAGAGAAAGCAGTCGCACGTTTGTGATGCCCTGGAAATCTTAGTGGCGCTGGTGCTGCTGGTGTTCATCAACAGACTGTGGCCCATACTGCTGCTGGTCATCCTTGGCGTCTTCGTGGCAGCGCTTCGTCTTGCATTCCTGCCTTGTCGGGAGGATGAGACGAGGTCGCGTCCACGGGAACAGAGAAGGAAAGCTGAACGGAGCGGTCCAGATCAACGTTATGCGGCCATGGTCCAGCAGATCGACAGGCTCGTCCAGCATGACTATTCAGGTGCCAGGTGGGTCTGGGAATCGCCTCGGGCCAGAGAACACATTGAGGCAGGGGAGAACGTGTATATCCTCTTGGACCATGCTGGAGGATTTCGGAAGGCTGAGGTCCATATCCAGAATATGTGCGCCGTGTCGCTCAAATTTGGGACGGAAGAACCGACTGTAGGGGCTGGTGGCCAGGCCGCTGAAACACATTTTGCGGAAGAGAGTGAGCCGGTTCAGCCTGAGGATGAACCGATCCAGGAGGATTACAGCCTGCTTGCCTTTGAGTGGGTAGAGTCAAACATCATCGACTGCAACAGACGGTGCAACGACGCGATCGGCCACGGTGTCGCTGATGTCATGCTCACCGCAGAGGAGCTTCCCAGGAAAGAGAGCTGGGAGGATATCTGCGAGCAGCTGAAGCGCGAAGGGCTGCGCGACGTGGAGACAACACCGTCAGGGATAAGGATACATCTTATGAAATAAAGAGGAGTAGATATGAGCACTTGTATGAACAACCTTTTTAACTATGCCCGAAGCCTTCCTTCACCATTCGATACGCTGACCAACAAGAGGGTGAAGGTGTCATCCAAGTATGGGAAAGGAACCGAGTCTACGCTTTGCGCGACGGTGATCAAGGCAGTGAATGCCGTGTGCGCGATGCAGAACGGCTCCGGTCTGGGCGCCGTGGGCACGATCGATGATCGTTCCGTGGCCGAGTACAAATCCTCCATGGGCCCGGATGCCTATCATCTGGTCGTCTATGACAGCAATACCGGTTCTGTTATGGCGAGCAAATATGACGCCTGTACCGAGGTGATCGAGAGCTATACGCTTCTGCCGTCGAAGATGGACGGCTCGGCGGTCTTTCTCGCCCTCATGCCGTTCCTGATGCTGGACGATGAGTTCAAGGAGAAGTACGAGGACTACTACGACGAATATACCAAGGGGTTTCCTGATTTCAAAAAAGCGACTGAGAGCATGGCCTATCTTTGCGATAACGCCTACCGCCGGATAAAGGACGAGGCCTGTGCGGCCCATGTCAAGGTGGCAGTGGATAAGTCCGGCAATCTTCTCCGGGTCTCTGAGGCGCATCTGGATTCCGGGGCATTCACACCGACATCTGTTCTGGCGGGCGAGTTCCGAATCTTTGCGAGAACGGGGCCCTCCGTGATCAAGAAGGCGAACACCTTCATTGAGCACAAGGACTTCGTTGGTCAGTATGCCTTCCACAAGCGCGCTTTTTCCGCGCTGGAGGAGAAGCTGATCCCCAAGCTACCGGAATGGTACGTCATCCCGGAAGAGGTGGTGGACATCTGCCGGCACGCCCAAATCACGACAGGGCGCTCCACGCAGATGCGCAACTTCCTTCTGCGGGGTCCGGCCGGCACAGGAAAGACCATGGGGGCCAAGGCTATCGCGGCTGGTCTGCATCTGCCGTACATGAAGTACACATGCTCGGCAGGCACAGAGATCTTTGACTTCATCGGTCAGATCTTTCCCGACTCCGATGGTACATCCACGGGCAGCGCCCAGTTGGACTTGGAGCGGGAACAGCTGAAAGCGATGGGCGGCATGAACTGTGCCAACGTGATGAAGCTGCTGGGCCTTCCGGATCTGGAGGATATGGACTATGACCCGGCGGGCGTCTACCAGACGATTACGGGCATGGAGAATCCCGAAGCTACCTCGCAGGAATGCATGTCCCTCGTCATGGAGAAGGTCACGGAGAAGGTCAAGGCACTGTCCAAACGAGGCGAAGACACCAAAAGCGGCGGCCAGAGCTTCACCTATGTAGAAACTGATTTCATCAAGGCGCTGAAAAACGGCTATCTCATCGAGCTGCAGGAGCCCACTACGATCGTTCAGCCCGGCGTGCTTGTGGGTCTGAACTCCCTGCTGGAGCAGGAGGGTTCGATCACACTGCCGACAGGGGAGATCATAGAGCGGCATCCTGACACGGTTGTTGTCGTCACGACGAACGTCAGCTATGAAGGCTGCCGCGGATTAAACCAGAGCGTGGTGGACCGTATGAGCCTGGTGCGTGATATCGAGCTGCCGTCGCCGGAGGTGATGGTGGAACGGGCCATGAGCGTTACCGGCGCCACCGACGAGTATCAGGTATCCCAGATGGTGCAGGTGGTCAATGACATGGCGGACTATTGCCGGAAGAACAGCATCACCGATGGCGCTGTTGGCATGCGCAGCTTGCTGGACTGGATCGTGAGCACCGAGATCACCGGCGACCCGTATCATTCGGCGCTTTATACGGTCATCAGCAAGGCGACCTCGGATGAGAACGACCGTGAGGCACTCATCAGCGCCGTGCTGGAGCCTATTTTCTCTCCGATCCGTCGGAAGAAAGCATCATGAAAAGGAAGGAGGTATTACCCTGAATGGCAAGGGTGAATCACAAAAGAGTCAAACAGCTTCTCAATGAGAAGCGCAGCAAGATCACGGACCGCCAGTTTTTCACCTCCCGAATTCTTGCTGGGCACTATGAAGACATGGCGGTGGCGCAGACCCGGCGGTATCACTACAACCGCCGGGTCCGCGTGAGTATAATCTGGAACCCAAAGTATGAGCAGGTGGCAGGCACTGACAATCAGTGTATATGCATCAATGCCGGCCATAAGACCGTCACATCTGTTCGCGGTAGGGAGAACCGATACTGGACCGTCACGGGCCTTTTCGCTCATGAACTTGGGCATGTCCTCTACACAGATTTTCTGGCAGCCCAGACCTATGCCAATAACCTGGATAGGTATCGCTGGTATCCGGCAGCGCCGATCCTGAAGACGGTCAAGGACCGGGCCAATGAAGCTGCGTTATGGGATTATACCAAAGCATCCCAAGACAATCTGCTGATGCTCCAAATCGTTGCCCATCACATCTTGAATGTCCTTGAGGATGGGTATATCGAAAACCGAATGCTGAACAACTTCCCGGGCACCTTGGGCTACGCGCTGGAGAACCTTCGGGCGTCTCAGATGAAGCGGATGCCTACGGTGACCGAACTGATCGAAAGAGAAGAAACCGAGGATCAACCCATCTTTTCCAGCATCCTGCAGCTCATGCTCAGCTATGCGAA
>CANRKN010000161.1 GCA_947631215.1 uncultured Oscillospiraceae bacterium
TCGGTACTGCCCCGCAGCACCTGGTCGATCTCATCGCCGGATATAAAAAACCGCCGCTGGGGGTCGTAGTCCTCGGCTGCGGTAAAGATGATGGGCTCCCGTTGCAGGTCAGAGAGCCGTTGCAGCAGTTCTTTGGGCCTGTGATAGTGGAAACGCAGTATATCATGGTCCTTGTCGTAGGCATCCGTAAACACACGGACCTCGTCCACAAGGATCTGCAAGCTCTCCGGCTGCTCCAATAAGGACTGGATGGCGGCGTTCTCTTCCTGGAATCCCAGGTGAGTATTATAGATGCCCATGGTGACAGGGAGCAAGCTGTCCCGCGAATCTCCCTTAACATCCTGACAAAGATACAAGAGCCTGTCCGCCAATTCGCTGCGCTCAAAGCTGGGCGCCTGGTCAAGCTCCCGCTGGGGCATATACCGGCCCAGGTCAAGAAGCTCCCGGATGCGCCTCGCGGCTTCGTCCCAGGTGACGACGGTAGCTCCGGCCTGCTGGGCGGTGTCGCCGGTGTCGATGCGGATGCCCTCCGGGGTATACCATATAGAATACTGTTTGCCGTTCAGATAGAAGCCCGCGCCGTTGGTGCCGTAATGCTCCCGCAGGAACCGGGCGTTGTCCTCCAGCGGTTTGTCCTTCATCATCCACGCGCAGATGGTGAGGCGGCTGTTTTCGTGGTTTGCCCCTATGCACAGGGCTTCGTCAATGACCTGCTGGGGCAGCCGGAGGTCGGATAGGAAGGAAATCTGTACTTCATCCGCCATAGACGACGCCGGTTCCTCGCCGCCAAAGCCGAACATGAGCATTTGCTGCTCATCCTGGTCCGGCAGCTTCTTGGAAGTGGTGTTGACGCCGTATTCCTGACGGTCGATGATCTGGCCCACCCACTCGGCAATAAGGGTCCAGGAAAACAGAGATTGCTGTGTGGGGGAGGTGTAGGACCCGGCCCACATCACAAGGCCATCGTCCTGGGCCACATATCCGTACCGCTCTCCGTCTATGAGAAGTTCGGTGAAGCGGTAAGGATATGCCTGCCGGATGTACTCGATCCGCTCGTCAATGCCGGGGTGCAGAGAAAAGAAAAGCTCTATCTGCTCTTTGGTAAAGAGAAGATCGTTGTCCCGGTTGGACAGCAGAGCCATAATGGGCTTCTCATCCAAAAGCGCGGGGAGCTGGCTGCTCCTCGCGCTTTCTGCTACGATGTTGGTTATGCGTAGATCAGTTCCTGATACACCGTCTGTTCCGCCGCGTTCTTGATGTTGTTCATCAGGCCCACCCACTTCATCTGGTCCTGGGCCTTCAGTTCCTCCGTCACGCCCTCGGCTTTCGCCATCTGCTCCGTGATCTGCTCTATCCGTGCTCTGGCCTGCCGGTCGATCTCCATCAGATGCGGGTTCAGCTTCCCGCTGGTCAGAAGATTCGTGAAGGTTATGGGCCGGTGCTGCTTCAGGAACCTCCGGCGCAGAAGCGCGTACTTCCCAAGCTGGACCTCCGGCTCCTGATGGGGCAGGAAGTTGGGTATCCTGTACCCGTTCACCATCGTGTAGCCTATCTCGTTCATCGTCTGCGCTCCTTTCTGGCGTTTGATTTGTTGTTCTGGGGACAGGATAATCCCATTCTGATCCTAACGCAAATGTGCGATTCTCTTTTTCCGCTTCTTTTTGCAGGTTAAGCGCGGTCCGGGCGATCTCAGAAAGGCACATCTGGGCGATGTCGCTGGTGGCCTTGCCCAAGGCGTTCAACGTGTCCGGCGTGTTGAAGTTCACCACATCCCGGAAGTCGTCATCGCCAAAATAAACTCCGGGGTCTTGGCCGCAGCGGGCCAGAAGCATATATGCTGTGCTGTTCTGGAGCGCGTTCCGGTAGATGACTTCCACATTGAGTTCGTCCAGTTCCTCCAAAAAGCTGTCCGGCGTATATTGGCGCAGCTCGGAGAGGTAGTCCGGCATATTGTCCTGAACAGCGTTTTTCGCGGCGGATATGAGCGCCTGGGCGAAAGTGTATTTGTTCTCCAACTCCCCAAAGCTGTTTTCCAAAGTCTCCGTGACCTCGGCCTCAAACTCCGGGCGCATGGCCCAGATGGGCACGGGACGCGCAAATCTGCCGGGGTGGGTGTCGGAAATATCAAAGAAGTATTTGAGCCGGGAACGGCCCTCATAGTCCCGGTCGAAAACGGGGATACCGGTGGCTCCCCGGTTGACCCAGCGCCCGAACTGCCTGTTCCAGCGTTCAATCTCCAGCACGGCGGTGGCGTCTGGGCGCTGGGCATAGACCAAAAGCTGTTCCTCGAAGGAGAGCCGGTAGTTCCGGCAGGCGGAGGCCAAAAACTTCTGCCAGTGCTGGGGCATTGTGACCTCTCGCTGCGTCCGCTGGTACAGCTCGGCCAAGAGTTCCGTTTTTCTCGCCATGTGGGTGGTTTACCTCCTTTTTCGGTTAGTTCATCTCACTTCGCTCCTCATCTGGGCGACTGGTTGCCGCAGGCGGGGCAGCGTCCAGCCATAGACCTTGGCTATCTCGTCACCCAGCCTGCGGGTCACGCGGGTGATGTCGCCGCGGGTGGCGATGCCCCGGTAGAGCTTTTCTTTCAGAAGCTCTTTCTGGGTTTCGGTGGCGGCGTCCTTGTAAACGCGGTAGGTGTAGTGGTTTGTGCCGTCGTGGTGTATGGCGTCACAGCGCAGGTCGCCCAGCTTGTCCACATACCAGGTGGCATAGTCAATGTCCCGCTCCGTATAGAGGCAGTCGCGGATGTTGCCGCTGTTGATTTCCTTGTAGCCCATGCGCCGGCCATGCCAGAGGCCCAGATCTCCGATAACAAGGATTGGTTGGGTCAACTGGATATTCAAATTTTCATATTCGTCGTTCCAATAATCCTCGTTGATCTCATGCATAAGGGCGATACGCTCATCTTCGGACAGTTCCGGGTAGTCTGCTTCCAATTCCTCCCGCCAGTCCTCATAGTCCAGGTCGTAGTTGCTCCAAATGAGGTGCTTATTCTCGGTCATCTGGCGTCACCCCGGTCAATGTGCCTGGGCTTTATGAGCTTGCCCTGCTCGTCATAGTTGGCAGGGTCGGCAGCGGGTGTGGCCCAGCCGAACATGGAGCCGGCGCTCATCGCCGCCGCCTGCGCCTTGGTCACGCCGCCGTTGTGATTCAACTCATCGACGAAATCCTGCCCGTCCTCGCCGTACACAGTAGAAAGGTCGCTGCGGTAATAACCTGACTCACCCTTCTTCACGATGCCGATCTCCTGGGTAGTGGGGAGATAGACATAGCACTGCTCCGGCAGAGAGGACCGCAGAGGGATCACGGTATTTCCGCACCGCTCCATCTGCTCGGCAAATTGGCAGATGTGGAATATTCGGTCCCAGCCGCTGCCCACCTCCACATGGGCATCGTCGATGTAGCGGCAGGTCTTGTCGGTGTGCGTACCGTCCCTGCGGATGATACGGATGCTGTCGCCATCCGGGATGCGGAACAGTTCCTTGTAGCTGGGGCTGATGAAGCGGATGCCCCGTTCTGCTTGCTTCAGATGCCGGTCGAGCCGGTCGCGCCGGTAGCAGTAGATATAAAGGTTGTTCTCGTCTTGGTTGGGGTTTAGCCGCAGAAGATAGGCGTACTGCGCTGTGTCGGCGCGGAAGCCGTATTCCCGGTCGTTGCCGAAGCTGCTATCCGGGTGGCGGCAGCAGTAGTCCCGCATCGATTGCTGGTCCTTGAGGATGCCGCCGTACTGCGGATCAAAGCGCATGGCGTCTGATATGCTGTTAAACTCCACATTGAAAGCGTTTGTATCAAGGTCTGCGTTGTGTTTTTCCCACAAACAGAAAAAGTTACCCCCGTAGGTGCCCAAATCACTGCGCAGATGGCCGATGCAGCCGGTCTGCCCCATGATCTGCTGGCTCTGGGTGTAGGAATACATACGCTCCGGCTTTGTCATGGGGCGTATCGTCATGTCCATTTTTGCTCACTCCTTT
>CANRKN010000162.1 GCA_947631215.1 uncultured Oscillospiraceae bacterium
GCCCGGGACGACAAAGAGGCCCAGCGGCGTTTTTTCACGCTCTGGACCCTCAAAGAAAGCTATATGAAAATGACCGGCGAGGGACTTGCCCTCTCACCGGAGCGGCTGGAGATCCGTATGCCCGGCCTTGTCCTGCTCAGAGACGGCGCCGTGCAGCCCTGTTCGCTCTTTCACACGGCCCACGGCGAATATGAGCTCTCCCTGTGCCTGTACAGGGCGGGACAGAGATCATAAAGGGATACATCATGGAAAAGACGCCTTTTGAATCAGTATGCCCGCTTATCTGTTTTTTGGTCAGTATCATTTTTGCGGCTCTTCCCTCAAAAGTATCGCACATTTGGAGACGACGGTCAACCGGGTCCTCAAGGATATGGAGACAGCGAGGCTTTCTCTTTTGGCCATTTCATGCTATAATGGGCGTGGAAAGGAGGGAGCGGGGTGTTCAGGAACGTATTCAACCCGATGAACGGGTTCTGGCAGGGGCTGGGCCGGGTGTGCGACCTGGTGGGCCTGAGCATATGCTGGGCGGTGTGCTCCCTGCCCGTGTTCACCATGGGCGCTGCCACGGCGGCCCTCTACGACGCGGTGTTCCACGGCGTCCGCAAGGGGGAGATGGGCGACTACAGCCGCTTCTTCCATACCTTTCGGGATAACTTCAAGACCGCCACGCTGGCGACGCTGCCCTTCCTGGCGCTGGCGGCGGGCCTCTTCTATATGTGGTACGTGGCCTATGTGATGGCGGCGGGGGGCAGCGAGGCGGCCATGGTGTGGCTGTACGCCTGCCGCATCCTGCTGCTGGTGCCCCTGGCGGTGTGGCTGTTTGCCATGTTCACCCTGTCCCGGTTCACCTTTGGAACAAAAGACCTGCTCATCACGGCGGCGAAGCTGGTCATAGGCCATCTGCCCTCGGCGGCGGTGGTGGCGCTCATCGGGGAGGAGGCGGCGGTGGCCTGTACGAAGTTTCTCTTCCTGCCTGTGCTGGTCATGCCCGCCCTGGCGGCGCTTTTATGCTCCCTCTTCATGGAGCGCATCTTCGCGCCCTATCTGCCCAAGGAGGAACCTCCAGAGGACGGGGATAATTAACATAATTCAATTTACATAATATTATATCGACGCAGAAAAACGGGACCGGCTATGGCCGGTCCCGCGTTCGTTTTTATACCAGCGTGGGGACGAGGTCTGCCAGCATGTGGGCGAGCTGGCTGTGACCCTTGCGGGTCAGATGCATATGGTCGATGGGGTTGAACTCGCATGCCTCCGCGTCCATGAAGTGGGCGCCGGTGAGCTCGGCGGCCTGCTGGAAGGCGGCGGCCATGCCCAAGGTGCGCTCCCGGCAGCCCTCGCCCATGGCCGGGTCGAAGAAGCCCTCCCCGATGGGGGGCGGGGCCACCACCAGGATGTTGGGGCCCTTTTCCGCCCAGCACAGGGTGCTCTGGGCCTTGCGGATCAGCCGCTGCATGGCCACGCCCACCGCCGCGGCAGTGCAGCCGAAGCGTTCCTTGGAGTCGTTGGTGCCCAGCATGATGATCAAGAGGTCCACCGGCTCATGGCTGATGAGGCAGGGGCTTATATAGTCCACGCCGGCCAGGTCCCCGTGGATGGGGTCGTCAAAGACCGTGGTCCGGCCGCTCAGCCCCTCCTCCAGGCAGAGATACTTGTCCCCCAGCAGGGATTGCAGCACGCAGGGCCAGCGCTCCTCCTCGTTGAAACGGGCGCCGCCGTCGGCGCAGTCGCTGGGGTCGGCGCAGTAGCCATGGGTGTTGGAGTCGCCGAAGCAGACGATGTGTTTTTTCATGGTTCAGCCTCCTATGGCCGGCAGGCTGGCCGCCGCCGCGGACTGGCCCACCCGGCGGAACTTCTCATCGGGCAGGGCGGGGTGGATGGCCTTGTCCACCTCGGGGTACTCGTCGGCAAGCACTTCCTTGCACTTGGCCAGGATCAGGTCGCCGCCCTTGCCGGACATGACCCGGCCCAGCAGCAGCACATGGCGGAAATGATAGAGGTCGTAGTAATAGGCCAGGGCGTGGCCCAGGTACACGCCGATGGACTCATAGACCTTCTTCGCCCGCTCATCATCGGCCTCCATCAGCTCCTGCACCGCCTTCAGCTTCTGGGCTGGGGAGAGGCTCTCGTCCAGCTCGATGCCGGCGGGGCCGGCCAGCTTGATGACGCCGTCTTGGGAGAAATACTTCACGCCGCAGCCGATGTCGCCGCTCCACTCGTCCCGCATGGCGGCAGGGCTGGCGTCCACGGGTACGAAGGCCAGCTCGTTGAGCCAGCCGGTGATGCACCCGTCCGCGTCCACATAGCCCACCGCCTCGCTGGTGCCCATGGCGATGCCCAGCACGTTGGGCTCGCCCAGGCTCATGGTGCCCGCCAGGGCGGACACGTCGCCGTCGTTGATGACCGCGTAGGGCACATCGCCGAAGGTGTCGGTGATGGCCCGGATGTAGATGTCCTTCACCTTGGCGTCGAAGAGGTCGTCGGGCACCTGCAGGAAGAGGCTGGCCCGCATGGTGCGGTTGTTGATATAGATGCCCGCGGAGGACACGCCCACCGCGTCCACCCGGGGCAGATGCTCCGCGGCGGACTTCAGCGCCGACACGATGCCCTCGTAGTGGTAGTCCGGGTCGGCGGTGATCTTGGGGTACCACACCACTTCCTCGGAATAGACGCTTTCCCCGTCGATGACGGCGGAGACCTTCCTGTCGGAGCCGCCGGCGTCAAAGCCGATGCGGCAGCCGTCCAGGTGGCCGCCGATGCGCTGGGGACTGTCCTTGGCCGCGGGGACGGCGTCCACCCGCACCAATTCGAAGGGGTGCTCAAAGACGTGGGCCATGAAGTGGAAGTCGAAGTCCTGCTGTCCGCCGTCGGCGTAGATAGCCTTTATGGCCTCACAGATGGCCTCGTTCCCGGCCAGATACACCCGGAAGCCGCCCTTCATCCACAGGATGGTCTTCACCAGCCGCTCGATGTAGTACACGTCCGCGTCGAACATGTCCTTCGTGCCGTGGACGAAGGTGTCGTACACGGCCATCTGGCCGCTGGCCCGCTCCACGGCCACGTGGAAGGGCTCTTTGGCGCCGGAGAGGAACGCCTTGTTGTAGAGGTTCAGGGGGATGAAACCCGGGTCCAGCGGGGGGACGTTTTTTACGTTGACTTCAATGCCGAGATGGTTCATAGCACATCCTCCTTGTAGGATTTTTTGTAGAAATTATATAAAAACGGTTTTCTCTTCTCCCTCTAGGCTACCAGTTTTTTTCAGCTTGTCAAGAGGCGGACAAAAATTTCTTTTCCGCCTCCCGTCCTCTTGACGGGGGGCGGAAAAGGCAATATGATGGGTCCATCAATATAAAAAGGGGGCTTGCATCGTGATAGAGCAGCAAGCGTTTATGAAGGCCAGCCGGGACTGGATGCAGGGGGAACTGCGCGCGTGCGTGGACTTCTGGCTGAAGCACGGCATGGATCATGAGCACGGCGGGGTGTATACCTGCCTCGACCGGGAGGGGAACATCTATTCCACCGACAAGAGCGTGTGGATGCAGGGCCGGTGCGGCTGGACCTTCTCCTACCTGTGCCACGTCTACGGCGTGCGGCAGGAGTGGCTGGACGCGGCCAAGAGCTGCATCGACTTTCTGGAGGAGCACTGCATAAACCCCGACGCCGCCGGGCGGATGTACTTCACCGTCACGGCGGAGGGAAAGCCCCTGCGCCAGCGGCGGTACTGCTTCTCCGAGGGGTTCTATGCCCTGGCCAACGCGGAATATTATGGCGTGACGGGCAAAACCGAGCATCTGGAGCGGGCCCGCCGGGCCTATGAGCTCATATGGCAGCTCAACCAGGGGCTCATCCCCGACCCCGCGGGCCTGGGGCCCAAGACCATCCCCGAGACCCGGACAGGCCGGGCCCTGGGCAA
>CANRKN010000163.1 GCA_947631215.1 uncultured Oscillospiraceae bacterium
CGGCGCTATTCTTATCTGGAGGTGCATCATTTATGAAGAAAACTTTATCCATGCTGTTGAGCATCATTGCTGTGACCGTCGTTTTGTGCGTTCCGGCCCTCGGCGCGGAAGAGCCGTCACCTGTCCTTCCGGAAGCGGAGCTTGAGGCCCCGCTGATGGCCGCCGCCGTCGAGCCCGAGGAGGAAGCTGCCATAGAGCCCGCAGCCCCCGTTGCGGTGGAATCCGAGCCTGCAGCCGACGTTCCCGCTGTGGCCTCCTCCGTTACCACCGGCTGGGTCAGCGAGGACGGCAGCTGGTACTACTACAAAAACGGCACTATGCTGAAAGACTACTGGCTGTTCGGCGAAGGCTCCGCCCATGGCCTGTGGTATTACCTCGGCAAGGACGGCAAGATGGCCACCGGCTTCCAGTATGTGGAGAATCCCAACGGCACCGGCTGGTTCATGTTCCAGGATACCAATTACAATGGCTGCGAGGGGGCTCTGCTCTCCGGCTGGCAGAATACCGGCATCGCCGGTGAAGCCTGGTTTGAGCCCAACCACAACGGCCATTTTGGAGAATGCACTTGGACCTCTGCATGGGGCGACTACGACCGCAGCTCCAACACCTGGAGCAAGGGCGGCCCCAGCGGCGGCACCACGCCTCCCGCCCCCTCTCGCCCCGCCAACGGCTGGTTCACCGATGACAACGGAAGCAAATACTACTATAAGAACAACAAGGCCGTGACCGGCTGGCAGTACATCGAGGGCATATATTACTACTTCAACGGCACCGGCAAGATGGTTACGGGCGATTGGGCCCAGGACGGCAGCGGCTGGTACTTCCTCGGGGCGGATGGCAAGATGCTGGAAGGCCTGCAGAACATCGACCTGGGCCGTGCTGATGACGGCCTGTACTACTTCAACCCCAAGCATGACGGTACTTTCGGTAAGGTTTTGACCGGCTGGCAGCGGGTCGATGGGTATTGGTACTACTTCAATCCCAAGCACAACGGCACCTTTGGCCGGGCGTTCGATAACGGCTGGAACAGCATCGGCGGCAAGTATTACTACTTCTACTCCGATGGCAAGATGGCTGCCAACTGCGACGTTGACGGGTATCATGTGGATTCAAATGGCGTCTGCGGTGGGAAGGTCGGCCCCTGGCTGACCGACGCCCAGGTGGGGCAGGCTGAACAGGAGATATGGGACTATGTCCGAAAAACCTATGGGCTCGAACACTATGTAGGTGGTGGTTATGCCGACTCGTTTTATTACGGGCTTGCAACACCGGAAAATGGATTCGCCCTATTTTACGCTGGGATTACCGGTGTTTACAACGGGAAAGGCCTTAATGCCACTACCGAGTATAGCGGTCTTGTGGAACTTGGAAAAGCAATAGCAGATGGCACATACGGCGAAGGTGGCTGGGCACGCGATAAAGCTACCTACGGCAATATAATCATCAAGTATGAATACGACAATCTATATAGTATGTATGGGTATCACATCTATGCATATTATGCTTGGTAAGCGGTTTTCGGAAAGAATCCCTTTATTCTCATTCCTATTGTTGTCAGTTTCGTAGGTATAGGTGAACACAGCTTTAAATCTGATAGCCGCACAAAAAGGAGGATGACGATATGAAAAAATGGTATTTTAGTGTGTTTCTGGCTGTGGTGATGGCCCTCGGCATGAGCGCCCCAGCCCTGGCCGCAGACGAAGCGCCGGACGCCCCGGTGCCTGTCGAGGCAGAGCCCGCAGCTACCATTGCGGTGGAGGACGAACTGACGGCGGACGTCCCGGCGGCCGTCGCCGCCACGGCCAACGGCTGGGTCAAAGAGGACGGCAGCTGGTACTACTACAAAAACGGCGCCATGTTGAAAGACTACTGGCTGTTCGGCGAAGGCTCCGCCCATGGCCTGTGGTATTACCTCGGCAAGGACGGCAAGATGGCCACCGGCTTCCAGTATGTGGAGAATCCCAACGGCACCGGCTGGTTCATGTTCCAGGATACCGATTACAATGGCTGTGAGGGGGCTCTGCTCTCCGGCTGGCAAGCCACCGGCATCGCCGGCACCGGCTGGTTCGAGACCAGGCACAACGGACACTTTGGCGAATGTACTTGGACTTCCGCCTGGGGCGACTACGACCGCAGCACCAACACATGGAGCAATGGCGGCCCCAGCGGCGGCACCACGCCTCCCGCCCCCTCTCACCCCGCCAACGGCTGGTTCACCGATGACAACGGAAGCAAATACTACTATAAGAACAACAAGGCCGTGACCGGCTGGCAGTACATTGAGGGCACATATTACTACTTCAACGGCACCGGCAAGATGGTTACGGGCGACTGGGCCCAGGACGGCAATGGCTGGTACTTCCTCGGCGCGGATGGCAAGATGCTGGATGGCCTTCGGGAAATCAACCTGGGTCGCGCCGATGACGGCTGGTACTATTTCAACCCCAAGCATGACGGCACTTTCGGCAAGGTCCTGACCGGCTGGCGGTACATTACTTTGATGGAGCCCGCCCCGTATGACCCCAGCGAATTATTACCAAACGACTATTGGTATTACTTCAATCCCAAGCATGACGGGACTTTTGGCCGGGCGTTTGACAACGGCTGGAACAACATCGGCGGCAAATATTACTACTTCTACCCCGACGGCAAGATGGCCGCCAACTGCGATGTTGATGGGTATCATGTGGATTCAAATGGCGTCCGTGGTGGGAAGGTCGGCTCCTGGTTGACCGACGCCCAGGTGGCGCAGGCTGAACAGGAGATTTGGGAGTATGTCAGTGAAACCTACGGCCTGCAAAATAAGAAGGGTGGTGGATACGCCGACTCGTTCTATTACGGTCTTGCAACACCAGAAAATGGGTTTGCCCTATTTTATGCTGGGATTACCGGTGTTTACAACGGGAAAGGCCTTAATGCCACAACCGAATATGGCGGCCTTGTGGAACTTGGGAAGGCAATAGCAGATGGCACATACCGTGAAAGCGGTTGGTCCGGCGGCAAAGCGGTCAAGGGCGATATAGTCATTAAGTATGAATATAACCCTCAATACCGTATGTATGGGTATCACATTTACGCTTGCTACATGACCGATTAAAACAGCTAAAGCACAATGGCTCCTTCGGTCGGGCCTACGATGTATTCTACGGAACAGGCTGCCTGTCATAAAGGAACACACTTATAGAAGAGAAGGAAGGAGGAAGAAGCATGACCTGTCCAACGTGTGGCGAAGAGGTAAAAAGCGGGCAGCAGTTTTGTCCTAACTGCGGCGCTTCACTCGTTGAGAAAAATCCTGGAGAGGTGCCAGGGGCGGAGTACATGCCGCGTTACTGCCGCTGGCTGTGGATTGCACTGTACCGGGTCGGCAAATATGCGCGGCTACATATATCCTATAAGGACGAGAGTGTACGAAACTCTGTGCGCTTCCCTGGAAAGAATCGTGGGGTCAGAACTGTTCGTGGCTGCGTGACCCTACTGCTGATTTTGAACATATGTTTTGGTTTAGTTTCCCTGAACTTGTCAAAAGAACCCGTCCTGGAACGCCTTGCTTTGTTCATATTTTTTTCCTTTTTCGTAGCAATGGTCATTCCCTTTTACAAGGCGGTGAAAGCCATGCGGAATACGCTTGGCACTGTTGAACTGCTTTTAGTTGAGCTTCCGATAAAACTGTTACTTGTACTAGAGATGCTCGCAGCGGCCTTATTGATAGTGTTTATGAAGCACCCTTCCCAAGGGCTAGTGTGTGTAGCAGCTGCATACTTTTACTATGGGGAAATAGAGCGTCCATTTCTCCAGCTCCGCGCCCAACAAATGGAACAGTCTATCCCCGGATGGCTCGGTCTTTTTGATGCTGAAGGAGAAGGGCGAGGCCCGGAGGGTGAGCGATATGTGGATAGG
>CANRKN010000164.1 GCA_947631215.1 uncultured Oscillospiraceae bacterium
GTCAAGATGCAGTTCGCCATCAACACCTGCGGCCTGAAAAGGGTGCTGCAGGCCGCCTTTTGGGCGGGCGTGGACAAGCTCCGGGGCGTGCATGGCACGTTTTACGACATGCTGGACCCGGAGGTCCGGGGCCTGGACGGCTTTTTCGGCCGGGACATCCCGGAGTACGCCCATATGGGCGTGCGCATCCCCAGCCGGCCGGACGATGTGTGCGACCAGGTCTATGAAAAGACCGGCATCGTGATGATGATCGTGGACGCCAACGACCTGTCCCGGGAGCTGCTGGGCCGATGCAGCCGGCTCCAGGACTGGACGACCGAAGCATTATTGTCCCTTATAGCGGACAACCCGGCGGGGCAGGACCGGCAGCTCACGCCCTTCATCCTCATACGAGAGTGCACCGGGCGGGCCGGGGACGGGCCGCTCGCTATCGACCACAGGAACAAGGAGGAAACGACATGGAACTGGCCATCGACAGGCTGACGAAGAACTACGGCCGCAAGATCGCCGTGGACCGGGTCAGCGCCGCGCTGACCCCCGGGGTCTACGGCCTTCTGGGGGCCAACGGCGCGGGCAAGACCACCCTCATGCGGATGCTGTGCGCCATATTGGAGCCTACCTCCGGGGAGGTGCGCTTGGACGGCAGGGACGTGGCGGCCATGGGCCCGGCCTACCGGGACGTGCTGGGGTATCTCCCCCAGGACTTCGGCTACTACCCCACCTATACCGCCGCCGAGTTTTTGGCCTATATCGCCGCCCTCAAGGGCATCCCCCGGGCCGCGGCGGGCAAAAAGGTGCGGGAGCTATTGGGCATGCTGGAGCTCACCGACCTGGCGGACAGGAAGATCAAGACCTTCTCCGGCGGCATGAAGCAGCGGGTGGGCATCGCCCAGGCGCTCCTGAACGACCCGCAGGTGCTCATCCTGGACGAGCCCACCTCGGGCCTGGACCCCAGGGAGCGGGTGCGGCTGCGCAATCTCCTCTCCGAGTACGCTGGGAACAAGATCGTGATCCTCTCCACCCACATCGTGTCCGACGTGGAGGCCATCGCGGACCATGTGTTCATCATGAACGCAGGGCGCTTTATCGCCCACGGCACGGTGCAGGAGCTGGCACAGCAGGTGAAGGGAAAGGTATGGGAGCTCACCGTGCCCCGGGAGAAGGCGAGACTCTGGCAGGAGGACTTCACCGTGGCCAGCTACCGCCACGAGGGGGAGAACGTGGTGCTGCGCATCATCTCGGAGGAGGAGCCGGACCCGGCGGCCATGGCGTGCGAGCCCGTACTGGACGACGCGTATCTCTACCACTTCGGCGCGAAGGAGGCGTGACATGGAACTTTTCGCTTTGGAACATAAACGGCTTTGGCGGACGCCCCGGGTGTGGATATGCGTGCTGCTGTGCTTTCTCTACAGCGTCGTATGGGGGAGCCTGATGTGGTATCAATGGCTGGGCTTCGGCACCATGAACGACGGCACCGACATATACGGCAACAGCTTTGACGGCTATACCGCCATCCGGGACTGGCAGGAGCAGTTCTCCCAGTTCGGCGACAAGTGGACGGACGAGACGCTCCAAAAGATCGTGGCGAAGTATCAGAGCTACGGCCTCTATGAGAGGCCGGGCCTCCAGTCCATGGGGGACTGGGTCGTGGCCCTCACAGCTCTTGACAAGCTCTACCCGGAGCTGGAGGACCCGGAGAACCAGCGGTACCAGCCCCTGATCCTCTACGCCGACACCTCGAAGCTGACGGATTTTTACCAGCGGCGGGCGGACCTTTTGGAGTTCACCCTGGAGGTCACCAAGCAGAACGAGGGCCTGACCGAGGCCGACAAGCAGATGCTCCTGGATATGAACAGCAAGATCGAGGAGCCCTGGCCCTATGAGTGGACCCAGGGCTGGACCAATGTGTCCTTCGCCTGGTCGAAGCTGGCGCCGTATCTTGCCATCGCGCTGGGGTTCCTCTTCTCCGGGGAGTGGCACAACAGCACCGCGCCCCTGCTGCACACCACGAAATACGGCTGGAGGAAGCTTGCCCGCATCAAGGTCCTCAGCGGCATGGCCTTCGCGCTGGAATTGTATCTTCTCATCGCAGGCGGAAAGGTGCTGCTGCAGCTGATATACCTGGGCACATCCGGATGGGACCTGCCGATACAGTACGTCAGGCTCCTGGCCGTGGCGCCCTGGAATATGCTGCAGGCGGAGCTTTACGACCTCGCCTTCGGCCTGGTCGGCGTGTTCGGCTACGCGGCGCTGGTCATGCTCATGTCCGCGCTGATGAAGAACAACGTGCTGGCCCTGGTCTTCAGCCTGGCGTTTGTATACGTGCCGGACATACTCTATCGCTACCTGCCCAAGTGGCTCCTGGCGGTGAGCCAGTATCTGCCTCTGGTGGGCAGCAGCTATGATATCTACGGCTACAACGTGTTCCACATCTTCGGCCTGAGCGTCTGGTCGCCCTGGATGCTCATCACGGTGCCGTTTCTTATCGGCATCGTGTGCATCCCCTTCGCCATCCGGTCCTGGGCCCGCCGGCAAAAGGTATGATGAAGCCATTATAAAGAAAACCGCGGTGCTCTCGCACCGCGGTTTTTGCGTATAGGATTCAGACGTAATAGGGGTTCGGTTTGAACAGCAGCGCTATAAGGTCCACTACCGCGCCGATCATGAACAGCCCCGCCGTAAACAGATAGAGTATCCCCATCCCCGTCTTTTCCTCGTAGAACTTATGGGCCCCGATGAACCCCAGGAAAAGGCACAGGAAAAACGCCACCCATTTGTTCTTGGGTCGGCCGTAGTGCCCGCCCGCGTTCACATTTGTATTCGTGTTCTGTATCACGACATTCGGCTGTGACTCATTTCTGACCGCCTCGACCTGCCGGCCGCAGGATGTGCATACGACGGCGTCTTCCGGTATCCTCGCCCCGCAATGCTTGCAGTATTTCATTTTCCCTGTCTGCTGTGTACCTTGGTCCATTGCATTTCCCTCCCCTATGTTGGTCAATATAAAAATAACACATATGTGTTCAATTGTCAACATATGTGTTCATCAATCTGATAGGGTCAACCTACAATATACCAGAGGTGGCTCTATGTATATTCCTACTTTGGACCCTGTCGCCGTGGGGCGGGTCATTGCCTATTACCGTCAAAAGAGAGGTCTTTCCCAAGAGGTGCTCAGCGGCCTGGCCGACATCGGCCGCAGCCATCTGAGCGCCATCGAGCGGGGAGAGAGGAAGCCGACCCTTGAGACGTTCTACAGGATATGCACGGCGCTGGACGTCAGGATGAGTACGGTCATCGAAACATTGGAAGAAGAACTGGACAAATGAAAACCGCGGTGCTCTTGCACCGCGATTTCCTGTTTTCTGTTGTCTTTATGGGACGTTGTTATTCAGCATTTTCTTGTACTTCCTGCCGGCCGCCAGCGCATAGGCCAGGCCCGGGACCAGCGAGCCGATGAGGATGACCGCCCGGACGGTGGAGTTCATCTCCACGAACCCCACGATCAGCGTCGCGGCGATCCAGAACACGCCCAGGATGATATCCCCTATGGCCATATCCCGGCCATAGGCCTTCGTCCAGCTCTTCCCCTGGTATTTCATGGGGATCTTTATCTTGCCGAAGAGGCCGGCAACGCCGAAGGCCAGGTCCAGCACGCCCAGTATCAGAAGGGTGATGTCCAGTTCCATAGCTTTTCTCCTCTTTTTATCTTACTCGTCTCCCCTATCGGTGGGCAGGCCGGCCTGCTCCCGCTCCCGGATGGCGTCCTTGCGGCTCAGGTTCACCCGGCCCCGGTCGTCGATCTCGCTGACCTTGACCCAGGTCCAGTCGCCCA
>CANRKN010000165.1 GCA_947631215.1 uncultured Oscillospiraceae bacterium
CGGTTGGCGTCGTCGTTCTCCAGGAAGGGGATCATGGCCGTGGCGATGGAGACCATCATCCGGGGGCTCACGTCCACATAGTCCACCTGCTCGGGGGCCACGGCGATGATCTCGTCACGGTGACGGCAGGTGACGCGGTTGTGGATGAAGTGCCCATCGTCGTCCACCTCGGAGGCTTGGGCCACGAAGAACCGGTCCTCGGTGTCGGCGGTCAGGTAATCCACCTGGGTCGTCACCAGGCCTGTGGCCTTGTCCACCCGCCGGTAGGGGGTCACCAGGAAGCCGTACTCGTCCACGCGGGCGAAGCTGGCAAGGTAGGATATAAGGCCGATGTTGGGGCCTTCAGGGGTCTCGATGGGGCACAGGCGGCCGTAGTGGCTGTAGTGCACGTCGCGCACGTCGAAGTTGGCCCGCTCCCGGCTCAGGCCGCCGGGGCCCAGGGCGGACATGCGCCGCTTGTGGGTAAGCTCCGCCAGGGGGTTGGTCTGGTCCATGAACTGGCTCAGGGGGGAGGAGCCGAAGAACTCCTTGATGGCCGCGGACACGGGCCGGATGTTGATAAGGCTCTGAGGGGTGATCACGTCCTGGTCCTGCAGCGTCATGCGCTCGCGGATGACCCGCTCCATGCGGGCAAAGCCGATGCGGAACTGGTTCTGCAAAAGCTCGCCCACGCTGCGCACGCGCCGGTTGCCCAGGTGGTCGATGTCGTCGGCCGTGCCCACGCCGCAGGCCAGGCAGTTGAGGTAGTTGACGGAGGCGAACACGTCGTCCGCCACGATGTGCTTGGGGATGAGCACGTCGATGTTCTCGGTGA
The DNA here is from genome assembly GCA_947631215.1 of uncultured Oscillospiraceae bacterium. Next base: position 815 of record CANRKN010000165.1, read on the forward strand.
CGGCGTCCCGCAGGGCGGCCTCGTCGTCGCCGAACTGCTCCAGAAGCTGGCGCAGCACCAGCCAGCGCACGTTCTCCTTTATCCCCAGCTCCGCCGGGTCGAAGGACACGAAGGGCGCCATGGGCACCATGCCGTTGCCGAACACCCGCAGGGTCTGGCCGTGCTCGTTGGTGACGGTGGCCTCCAAAAGGCCCCGGGCGGCCAGGGCCTCGGCCCGCTCCCGGGTCATCTTCTCCCCCGCCTCCGCCACGATCTCGCCGGTCTGCAGGTCGGCGATGGGGGCGGCCAGGGTCATGCCCACGATGCGGTTCCAGGCGGCCAGCTTCTTGTTGAGCTTATACCGGCCCACCATGCTCAGCTCATACCGGCGGCGGTCAAAGAACAGGCCGTCCAGCATGGCCTCGCTGGTCTCCACGGTGGGAGGATCGCCGGGGCGCAGCTTCCGGTATATCTCCAAGAGGGACTCCTCCCGGCTGTGGCAGGTGTCCCGCTCCAGGGTGCTCACGATGCGGGTGTCCTTGCCGAACACCTCCAAAAGCTGCTCGTCGGTAACGGCGCCGGCCTCGGTGTCCGGCGCGCAGGTCAGCCAGGTGTGGGGCTTGGTGGAGTCGTAGGCGCCCAGGGCCCGCAGCAGCCAGGTCACAGGCAGCTTCCGGTTTTTGTCGATGCGGACGTAAAATATATCATTTGCGTCGGTCTCATACTCCAGCCACGCGCCGTGATAGGGAATGGTGGTGGCGCCGTAGAGCGGGGTGCCGGCCTTGTCCGCGTGGGCGTCGAAGTACACGCCGGGGGAACGGACGATCTGGGAGACGATGACGCGCTCGGCGCCGTTGATGATAAAGGTGCCGCTGTCGGTCATCAGGGGGAAGTCCCCCATGAATATCTCCTGCTCCTTGATCTCCTCGGTCTCCTTGTTGCGCAGGCGCACGGAGACCTTCAAAGGCGCGGCGTAGTTGGCGTCCCGGCTCTTGCACTCCTGCACGGAATACTTGGGCTTCTCGTCCATGGTGTAGTCCACGAACGACAGCTCCAGGTTCCCGGAGTAGTCCGTGACCGTGGCCACGTCCCGGAACACGTCCCGCAGACCCTCCTCCAGGAACCACCTGTAGGAGTTCTTCTGGATCTCCAGCAGGTTCGGCATGTCCTGGATCTCGTCGACGCGGGCAAAGCTCTGCCGTACTGTCTTGCCATAGCGGACTTCCTTCGGCATGTGTTTCGATCACTCCTTCGGTATATGATGATACGCCAGGGTATGTTGTTACAAAATTTGTCTTTCGTCTTGATTTTTTCTGTGGATGTGGTAAAATGAAGACGATGAGGATGGGGGACAAGGCCCATCCTTTTGAGCATAGCACATTATTCTATCATTTTCTTTCCCTGGATGTCAAGACAAATTTTATGAACTTTTCCGCGGCGGTCCACCCGCCGCTTTTTTCCTGTAAGGAGGTTTCCCTTGAATTACTGGGCCACCATTCTGCTGTATTTTGAACTGCTTTTCGCCCTGTGGCTGCTGTGGCGGGAGGGGCTTTTAAAGGACAAGACCCGGCGCATCCTGGCGCTGACGCTGGTGCCGCTGGCCTTCGTGCTGCGCTACTGCGTGCTGCCCTATGAGACGCTGGACTACCAGGACTGGATACGGGTATGGATCCAGGCATTGCGGGACGCGGGGCCCTGGAAGGGCCTGGGGCAGGAGATATGGAGCTGCAACTACAATGTCCCCTACCTCTACTTCCTCTCCCTCATCTCCATCACCAACGTCTATGACCTCTACCTCGTCAAGGTCCTGAGCATCTTCTTCGACGTGGTGCTGGCCTGGGGGGCCATGAAGCTCACCGGCGTGCTCACCAAGGGCGACCCCAACCGGAAGGCCATCGCGTTCATGCTGGTGCTGTGGCTGCCCTCGGTGGTGCTGAACGGCGCCCTCTGGGGCCAGTGCGACTGCATCTACGCCGCCTTTGCGGTGCTGGCGGTGTACCTGGCGCTGGACGACAGGCCCGGCCTCTCCGTGGCCATGGCGGCCATATCGGTGTCCTTCAAGCTCCAGGGCATCTTCCTGCTGCCGGTCTATTTCCTCTTCCTGGTCTCCGGCCGCATCAAGATAAAACACATTTTCCTCTTCCCCTCGGTGTACATCGCCACCATCCTCCCCGCCGTGTTCGCCGGCCGGGGGTTCTGGGAGCTGCTGACCTTGTACGTGCGCAACACCGGCACCATCGGCGACGGGCTCAACTACAACGCCTCCAGCCTCTATGCCCTGTTCGATTTCAATGCCATGAGCAACGCCGCCGCGGCCCGGGTGGGCGTGGTGCTCACGTTCTTCTTCTGCAGCGGGATATACGTCTGGCTGGTCATAAAGCTCAAAAGCCTCAATAATAAGACCCTCTTCGGGGCGGCGCTGCTGTTCTGCCTGGGGGTGCCCTTCTTCCTGCCCCACATGCATGACCGGTATTTCTTCGTGGCGGACATCCTGACGGTGGTGCTGGCGGTGTCGTCTCCCCTGTTCACCCCGGCGGCCCTCTGCGTCAATTTCGGCTCCCTGCTGGGATACCACGCCTACCTCAAAATGCGCTATCTGCTGCCCATGCGCTACGGGTCCATCGCCAACGTGATCGCCCTGGCGCTGGTGGTCGTCTACACCGCTATGAGCATGAGGACCGCACCAGAAGCTCCCGCCCCGGACGAGACTTCCCCCGCCCCGCCGGAGCCCGCCGGGGAACAGAGCTGATTGACATGACAATACCAAAAGAGAGACGCTTCATCATGAAGCGTCTCTCTTTTTTGTATTATCTCCTATCCCCGCATCCTCCGGCGGTGCATGCCCCGGATGCGGGCGGCGGCGCGGGCCGCGTCCGCGTCCCGCTGCCGGTCCAGTTCCGACTGGACACGGTCCACCTGCTCCATGAGGGCGTCCCGGACGTGGATGGCGTCGGGGATGTGGTCAAACTCAAAGAGGCTGCCCGACGTGCTGATGGCCACGGTGCCCCGGCCGGTGAGCCGGCCCAGGGGGTTCTGCT
>CANRKN010000166.1 GCA_947631215.1 uncultured Oscillospiraceae bacterium
GCGGCGGAGTGGGAGGTGATGATGGAGACGATGTCGCCGTTCTGCAGGGGGTAGGCGATGGGCACGATGCGGCCGTTCACCTTGGCGCCGGTCATGGAGTTGCCCACGGCGGAGTGGATGGCGTAGGCGAAGTCGATGGGCGTGGCCCCGGCGGGCAGGCTCTTCACGTCCCCGTTGGGGGTGAAGACGAACACCTCGTCGTCAAAGAGGTCCACCTTGAGGTCGTGGTAGAAGTCCTGGGCGTCCGCGTCCTGCTGGCTCTCCAGGAGCCTGCGTATCCAGGCGAACTTCTCCTCGTCGCCGTCCTTGCTGCCTATGCCGCCGGATTTATACTTCCAGTGGGCCGCCACGCCGTATTCCGCCGTGACATGCATCTGCCAGGTGCGGATCTGCACCTCGAAGGGGATGCCCTCCGTGCCGATGACGGTGGTGTGCAGGCTCTGGTAGTTGTTGGGCTTGGGGGTGGAGATATAGTCCTTGAACCGGCCGGGCACCGGGCGGAACATCTCGTGGATGATGCCGAGGACATTGTAGCAGTCCGCCAGGTCGTTCACGATGACCCGGAAGGCGCACAGATCGAATATCTCCTCCACGCCCAGGTGCTGGGTGTACATCTTCCGGTAGATGGAGTAAATGTGCTTCAGCCGGCCGTAGACGGTGCAGGCGATGCCCTCTTTTTCCATGCGCTGACTGATGCGCTCTTCCATGGAGGCCTGGAACTTCTCCAGGGTGTCCCGGCGCTTGTCCAGGATGTTGGTGATCTCCTGGTACCCCACCGGGTCAAGGTAGAGAAGGGCCAGGTCCTCCAGCTCGTCCTTCATCTTCTCCACGCCCAGCCGGTGGGCGATGGGGGCGTATATCTCCATGGTCTCCCGGGACTTGGAAAGCTGCTTTTCCGGGCTCTGGAAGCTCATGGTGCGCATGTTGTGCAGCCGGTCCGCCAGTTTGATGAGGATGACCCGGATGTCCTTGGCCATGGCCATGAGCATCTTGCGGAGGTTCTCCATCTGGGCCTCTTCCATGGTGCTGTACTGCACCCGGGTCAGCTTGGTGACGCCCTCCACGATGTCGGCCACGTCGGCGCCGAATTCCGCCTCCAGCTGGTCGTGGGTGGTGTCGGTGTCCTCCAGGGTGTCGTGCAGCAGCGCGGCCATGACGGACTCGTCATCCAGGCCCATCTCGGCGGCGATGGTGGCCGCGGCGATGGTGTGGGTGACGTAGGGGGTGCCGTCCCGGCGCATCTGGCCGTCGTGGGCCTTCACGGCGAAGTCGAAGGCGCCGCGGATGCGGTCCAGGTCCGCGTTGGGGCTGTTCTCCTTCAGGACGCGGGCCAGCGCCTCAAAGGCAATGTCCGGGGAAAATTCTGCCATAATAAAACTCTCTTCCTTGTTTTATGTACAGACAGGGGTCGATCTATTGTTCCGATTGGGCCCGCCAGGCGGGGGAGTTGTTGAGGTCCGTCTTTTCCTGCCAGGCGGCCAGGGAGAGGTCCATATCCTCCTGGGTAAAGCGCACGTTGGCCAGGCCCAGCTCCGCGAACACCCGGAGCCCTAAGGCGATCTGGGCGGCCTCCAGCCGCCCGTCCAGTTTACTAAGACGGGCCAGGCGCACCCGGCAGGGGCACTGGGCCTTGAGGCTCCGCCACAGGTCCGAAATCTCCGGGCGGGTGAGATGATAGTCCCCAATGGGCCCGCCGGAGAGGATGTCCCGGCAGCGGGCGGCCATGTCCACCAGCCGCAGGGCGGCCATCACAAGCTGCACGGTCCGCCGGCCCCGGAAGTCACTGACTTGTAAGTGGAACGCGGCGTCCACCCTGTCCCCGGGCAGGGCGCCCAGGTCCTGGGGCGTCTGGGAGAACCACACGGCCTCCCACCGGCGGCCGAAGCGCTCCAGTTGCAGCTTGGTGTGCCGGCCGTTCCCAATGGGCGCCGCGCCGGTGAGGCGGGCGTCCCGCAGGCAGAACAGGGGTCGGGGGTTTCCGTTGCCGCAGGGCTCCAGAAGGTCCAGGCTCTCCACGCACTCCATGGAGAGCAGGGCGGGGTCTGCAATGAGAAGGTCGGGGCTCACGCCCTCCTCCTCCGCGGGGGGATGGGCGGCGTAATAAGCGCACAGGGCGTCCCGGAAATCGTCGATGTTCTCCCGGCGGATGTTGAGCCCCGCGGCAAGGGCGTGGCCGCCGAAGGAGTCCAGATGTTCCCCGCAGGACGCCAAGGCGTCAAAGAGGTTGAACCCGCCCCAGCTGCGGCAGGAGCCCTTGCCCCTGTCCCCGTCCAGAGAGATCATGATAGCCGGGGCACGCCAGGCATCGGCCAGGCGGGAGGCCACGATGCCGATGACTCCCTGGTGCCAGCCCTCCCGGGCCAGGACGATGGGCTCGCCCGGTTTATGGCCGGCCAGCATCCCGGCGGCCTGGTCCCATATGTCCGCCTCCAACTGCTGGCGCATCCGGTTCATGTCGCACAGCGCCTCGGCGTGGGCGGCGGCCTTCGCCGGGTCGTCGTCCAATATGAGCGCGGCGGCGTCCGCCACCCGGCCCAGCCGGCCGGCGGCATTGATGCGGGGGGCCAGGGAGAAGCCCACCGCATTGGCGCCCAGGCGCTCCACCGCTACGCCGGACTGGTCTATCAGCGCGGCGAGGCCGGGCCGGGGGGAGGTGCGCAGCTTTTGGAGGCCCTGCTTCACGATACGCCGATTCTCCCCGGTGAGGGGCATGACGTCGGCGATGGTGCCCACGGCCACCAGGTCCGCGTATTTTTCCAGCATGGCCTTCCCGTCCCCCGCCAGGGCGCATACCAGCTTAAACGCCACGCCCACGCCGGCCAGGTGTCGGCCGGGACAGGACTCGTCCCGCTTGGGGTCCACCACAGCCGCGGCGGCGGGCAGCTCATCCTGGCACTCGTGGTGGTCGGTGACAATCATGTCCACCCCCAGGGAGGCGGCATAGGACGTCTCTGCCACGGCGGTGATGCCGCAGTCCACGGTGACGATGAGGCTCACGCCTTTTTCCTTCAGCTTGCCGATGGCGGCGGCGTTGACGCCGTAGCCCTCCTCCAGCCGGTCAGGTATGTATATCTCTGTCCTGACCCCCCAGATGCGCAGCCAGTCTGCCAGCAGGCAGGAGGCCGTGATGCCGTCCACGTCGTAGTCCCCGTAGACCGCCACCGTCTCGTTTCGCTCCTTCGCCAGCCGCAGCCGGTCAGCGGCGGCGGCCATGTCGGGCAGAGCCATGGGGTCCTCGGGCTCGAAGGGACCCTCCGCCAGGAAGGCGGCGGCCTCCTCCGCCGTGGCGATGCCCCGCCCGGCCAGCACCGCCGCCAAAAGCGGCGTGCATCCCGCCCGGACCAGCGCCTCCGGGATGGGCGCCTCGTCCGGGATGTTCCAAACCGTATTTTTCATGCCGTACCTTTTCCAATAATATATTTATATGATTATACGCCAAACCAAGACACATTGCAATCGCGTTTCTTCCTTTCGGCCCCGGGCCGCCGGGATGGGGAGTATGTTTCCATAATTTTTTACCCCCGTCGCCGCATGCAATGGGCCGATGCGGAGAAACTTCCTTTTATCGGATTTTGCAGGTTGCTATTGCATTATATGGGGAAACGTGGTATAGTCTCAGGTAGACATAAAATGACAAACCGCGCGTTTTTTCGCGCCGGCGGGCCTGACCGCCCTTGGGAGAAATTATGAGATACAGGACCCGTGCGCTGGTATTTCTGGCGCTGAGC
>CANRKN010000167.1 GCA_947631215.1 uncultured Oscillospiraceae bacterium
GTGTGCAGCACGCAGTCGAACTTGGGCTTGACGATGGCGGCGTGCTTTTTCATGTGGGCGTATATGCCGTTCACGTCCCCGAAGAAGTGGACGTGGCGGAGCTGGTTGATCTTGTCGTAGCCGATGGTCTGCACGCCCATCTGCTTGAGGAGGAACTTCACGTTCCCCTCGCTGGCCGCCATGACGGCGAGGCCCGCCCCGGAGAAGGTGACCTTGCTGGTGGAGGCGAACTCATAGACCATGTCCTCGCTGCCGTATTCCTTGCAGGCGTCGAAGATGTTGAGAAGCTGGTCGTCCTCCGCCTCAAAGCCGTGGACGATGTAGGCGTTGTCCCAGAAGATGCGAAAATCGTCCGCCGCGGGCTTCAGCGCCGCGAAGGCCCGGACCGTGTCGTCGGAGTAGGTGACGCCGGAGGGGTTGGAGTACTTGGGCACACACCATATGCCCTTCACCGCCGGGTCGGACTCCACCAGCTGCTTCACCATGTCCATGTCCGGGCCGGTGGGCAGCAGGGGGACGTTGATCATCTCGATGCCGAAGGCCTCGCATATGGCGAAGTGGCGGTCATAGCCCGGCACCGGGCAGAGGAACTTCACCGTCCCCTGCTGGCCCCAGGGCTTAGAGCCCTTGTAGACCCCCAGCAGCAGGGCCTTCACCACCGCGTCGTACATCAGGTTCAGGCTGGACTGGCCGCCCATGATGATGTTCTTCTGCTCCACGCCCAGAAGGTCCGCGAACAGCTGCTTGCACTCGTCCACGCCGGCCAGCTCCCCATAGTTGCGCACGTCCGTGCCCTTGCGGGTGACGATGAGGCCGGCCGGGTCCTGGCCCAGCAGGCCCATGGACAGGTCCAGCTGCACCGGGTTTGGCTTGCCCCGGGCCATGTTCAGGTCCCGGGGGATGGCCGCCAGTTCCTTGTATTCCTTCGCGACGAGCTCGTGCTCGGCCCGGAGTTCTTCCTTGGTCATATCAAGATAACTTTTCATTATCATAACCGTTCCTTATTTTATTCCCGTACAGTATAATAGATACGGTCTGGATTTGCAATCCTTTTTATGCTATTGTTCCGCTTTTTGGGAAAATAGACAAGTCCCCGGCCAAATGGGGCCGGGGACTGGCAGTTATGATGGTGCGTCAGCCGCCCAGTTCCTTTAAATACGCTTTTGCGTCCTTGATGAAGCTGGCGATGATGAGCACGATGACCATGGCGATGGGGAAGGCCGCGATGATGGACACGGTCTGCAGGTTGTTCATGGACCCCTCGGAGAAGATGAGGGCGATGGGCAGGAGGATAAGGAGGATGGCCCAGAAGAGCTTCATCCCCCGGCCGGCCTCCTCGTCGCCGGTGAGCTCCCGGTAGCTGTACTGACTGGCCACCAGGGTGATGGAGTCGAAGCTGGTGGCGTAAAAGGCGATCATGGAAAGAGCCAGCAGCCCCAGCACGATCTGATGGCAGGGCAGGGTGCCCAGGATGGCGATGACGGTCTCATAGAGGTCCCCGCAGGCGCCGTAAAAGCCCAGCACGTCCATCTTTCCCATCATCTGCAGGCCTAAGCCATAGTTGCCCAGGACGATGAAGGACACCAGCGTGCTGCTCACGCCGAAGATATAAGTGCCCAATATCACCTGCTTCACCGTGCGGCCCCGGCTGATAGAGCCCATGAAGAAGGGGGAAGCCACCGCCCACACCATCCAGTAGGCCCAGTAGAAGATGGTCCAGTTCTGGGGGAAGGAGGAGGTGCGAAGGGCGTCCGTCCAGGTGGAGAGGCCGATGTAGTTCTGGAACATGTTCCCCAGGGCCGTGAAGCCGGTCTCGATGATATACCGGGCCTGGCCGCCGAAGAGGAGCACGTAGAGAAGCAGCGCGCCGAAGAGGTACATGCAGGCGTTGGCCAGCCACGACACCCCCCTGATGCCCTTCAATACCGCCGCGGTGTACACAAGGCAGGTGACGACCAGGATGGCGATGGTGAGGTACTTGGAGCTTTGCACCCCCACCAGGGAGGTGAGGGCCGCACTCAAAAGCGGCGTGGCCACGGAGAAGGTGGTGGCGGTGCCCGCGATGAGGGCGATGACCGCCAGCACGTCGATGAACCTGCCCGCCGTCTTATCCGTGTGAGGGCCCAAGATGGCCCGGCAGGCCTCGGAGTATTTCTGCTTCTTCACGCCCCGCACGTGGAGCATGAACCCGAAGCAGGCGGCGAGGGTCGCGTAAAAGCTCCACACCGTGGGGCCCCAGTGGAACAGGGGATAGGTGGAGGCCCAGTCCTGGATGGAGCCCATCTCCGCCACATGGGGCTCCTGGGCGTAGTATATCCACTCGCACAGGGAGTAGAAGAGGATGTCGGCGGCCAGGCCGCAGGTGAACACCATGGCCCCCCAGGTCCAGAAGCCGTATTTGGGCTTCTCCCCGGGCTTGCCCAGGGTGATCTTCCCGATGGGGGAGAAGGATATCCAGAGGGACACGATGAGCACGCCCAGACCTATGATGAGGTAATATACCCCGAAGCTGTCGCCGAGAAAGCTGCGTATCGCGGCCAGGGCCCCGGTGGAGCGCTCCGGCGAGAGGATGAACACAACGCACAGCGCCAATATCGCCCCGAAGGGCACTATAGTGGTGAAGGGGTCCAGACGCCGCCTGGGGGCGGTAGGTTTCTTCTCCATGTTCATCCCTCCTTCATAAGATGCCGGTAGCTCGGGTCCGCTGCGGCCAGGTCCGCGAGGCTGTCTATCTCCACCACGTCGCCTCTGTTCATGGGCCGCACGCCCAGGCGGTAGTCCCCGGGGTGGCAGAACAGCGCCACATCGTCCCAGTATATCCCGCGGTTTTGCTTTTCCTCAAATTCCAGCTCCAGGTGCTTTTTGAGCTTTCGCCCGTCCTCCGCTGTCCAGCGGGAGACGCTGTAGAGCTGCCAGCCATGGCGGCCCCCGGTGCGGCTGCATGCGGTGACGATGCCGTCCTCCACGGTCAGCAGCCACTCGTCGGTGGGCGCATCGGTCCACACGCAGTTGTAGCCGGAGCGGTCAAAATCCGGCGCCAGGGCGGTGGGGTCTTTTATGAGCTGGTCCCCGTCCAGGATGACGGCGTCCTCTATGTGTTCCCGGGCGGCGTACAGGGAGGAGATGTTGTTGCAGGCGTCGTACCAGGGGTTTTCGATGAGCGTAAGGCCGGGGTATTTCGCGGGGAGGCAGGCAAACTGCTCCTTCTTGTACCCCACCACCACATATATCTCGGTTATCCCGTTTTCACGCAGGGCGCCGATGCAGGACTCGATCATGGGTACGCCGTTCACGGGGATGAGAGGCTTTGGCGTGGTCAAAGTCAGGGGCCGGAGCCGGGTGCCCTCCCCGGCGGCCATGATGATGGCCCTTCTCACGGTGTGCGCGCTCATGCTCCCAGCTCCTTTGCCAGACGGTAAAAGTCTTTGGCGTAGCGGTACTGGCGCAGGGAATACTCCCCAAACTCCACGCCCAGGTTGCGCTTATACTCGCACCAGTTGCTCCACAAAAGCCCCCCGGCGGCCATGTAGCAGTATATCTTGAGCCGGGTCTCCGCCGGGCAGCCCTCGGGGAAGTAGGCGTCTATGAGACTGTCGGTCTGCGCCCTGTCGTAGAGGGCGTAGATGGCGAACATGGCGACGTCCACGTGGGGGTCCTGCATGCCGGCGTACTCCCAGTCGATGAGCTGTATCTCCGCCCCGTCCCGGCCGGTGAACAGGAAGTTGTC
>CANRKN010000168.1 GCA_947631215.1 uncultured Oscillospiraceae bacterium
AGGTTCGAGGACAACAAGATATTCACCCAGAACGTCCGCATGGGTCTGGACGGGCGAAAGCACCGGCGCAATCTGAACACGCTGGTCTGCGGCGGCAGCGGCGCGGGCAAGACCCGGTTCTATGCCAAGCCCAATCTGTACCAGGCCAACGGCAAGGTCAGCTATGTGTGCCTGGACCCCAAGGGCGAACTGCTGCGGGATTCCGGGGCGCTGCTGGAGGCCAAGGGCTACGACGTGCGGGTGCTGGACCTGCTGAACATGGAAAAGAGCCACTGTTATAACCCCTTTGTCTATCTGCGGGATGACAACGATGTGCAGCGGCTCGTGACCAATCTGTTTAAGGCCACCACGCCCAAGGGCAGCAAGTCCCAAGACCCATTCTGGGACACCGCCGCCTCCATGCTCCTTTTGGCCCTTATCTTCTTTCTGAAGTATGAGGCCCCGGAAGATGAGCAGAACTTCCCCATGGTCATGGAGATGCTCCGGGCCGCCGAGGTGCGGGAGGACGACGAGAGCTTCTTCTCCCCGCTGGATGTGCTGTTTGAGCGTCTGGAGATGGAGGAGCCGGACCACATCGCGGTCAAGTATTACAAGAACTACCGCTCTGGCAGCGCCAAGACCCTCAAATCCATCCAGATCACTCTGGCGTCCCGGCTGGAGAAGTTCAACCTGGAGAGCATGGCGGCTCTCACCATCACAGATGAGATGGACCTTCCCTCTCTGGGTGAGAAGCCCGTGGCCCTGTTCGCCCTTATCCCGGACAACGACACCTCGTTCAACTTCCTGGTGAGCCTGCTCTACACCCAGCTTTTCCAGCAGCTATTCTATGTGGCCGATTATAAATACGGCGGGGCGCTGCCGGTGCCCGTCCATTTCCTCATGGACGAGTTCGCCAACGTGTCCCTGCCGGATGACTTCGACAAGATACTGGCAGTCATGCGGTCACGGCAGGTGTTTGTGTCCATCATCATTCAGAATATCGCCCAGCTCAAGGCCCTGTTTGAAAAACAGTGGGAGAGCATCATCGGCAACTGCGATGAGTTTCTGTACCTGGGCGGCAACGAGCAAAGCACCCACAAATATGTGTCGGAGCTGCTGGGCAAAGAGACCATAGACACCAACACCTATGGACAGAGCCGGGGACGAAGCGGCAGCTACTCCACCAACTGGCAGATCAGCGGGCGGGAGCTGCTGGACCCCGCCGAGGTGCGGATGCTGGACAACCGCTTCGCCCTGCTGTTCATCCGGGGCGAGCGGCCCATCCAGGATGAGAAGTTCGACATCCTCAAACACCCCAATGTGGCGCTGTCCGCAGACGGCAAGGCCCCGCCCTATGAGCATGGCCGCACGGAGAACGCCGTGGCTACTATTTCCCTGACGCCCAGCGTCACCGCAGGCGATGACTACGTTGAGCCGTCCGAAACCGAGTACGAGCTTCTGTCCGAGGAGGATGTGGAGGCTCGATTTTTATTGAATCAGGAGGTCAATCCATGAAACTGAATAAACGTGAACCCGAACCCCAGACCCTGGCCGAGAAGCTGAAGCGGGGCTACCGCTTCTACTGCGTTCTGGTCGTGCTGGCGGCCATGATGGTCAGCCTGTCCACCGCCGCATACGCAGCGGGCGGCGACCCCCTCACCGTGGTGGGCAACCTGTCCAACTTCATCTTCGGCCTCATACGGGCGGTGGGCCTCATTCTGCTGGGCTGGGGCATCGTCCAGGTGGGCCTCTCCCTCCAGAGCCATGACCCCAGCCAGCGGAGCAACGGTTTTCTCACTCTGGCGGGCGGTATCATCATCACCTTTGCCAAAGAGATACTCGACCTTATCACCGGCTGACACATTCCCCAAAGGCGGCGGGGCTCTACGCCCTGCCGTCTGGGAGGAAGGAGGGATCAAAACGTGTCTGATAACTGGGTCGTTCAGAATCTTGAACGCGCCCTGAATACCTGGAATGAAAAGCTGGCGGAGATATGGCAGCTCGTCACCCAGTCGCCGGAAACATTCAAGGGCGGCACTATCTGGAACGTGATCGTGTCCATCAACGGGGCGCTCCAGGCCGTGGGCCTCGCCCTGCTGGTGCTGTTCTTCGTGGTGGGCGTGATGAAAACCTGCGGCAGCTTCGCGGAGGTCAAAAAGCCGGAACACGCCGTCAAGCTGTTCGTCCGCTTTGCTATCGCCAAGGGCGTCATCACCTACGGCCTGGAACTGATGATGGCGGTATTCCGCATCATCCAGGGCGTTGTCTCCACCATTATGAACACGGCGGGCTTCGGCACCGCCCAGCAGACGGTGCTGCCCCCGGAGATCGTCACCGCCGTGGAGGACTGCGGCTTTTTTGAGAGCATCCCTCTCTGGGCGGTCACACTCATTGGCGGCCTGTTCGTCACGGTGCTGTCCTTTGTGATGATACTCAGCGTCTACGGACGGTTCTTCCGCCTTTATCTCTACACCGCCATCGCGCCCGTGCCCCTGTCATCTTTCGCCGGAGAGCCGTCCCAGCAGATAGGAAAGAGCTTCATCCGAAGCTATTGCGCCGTCTGTCTGGAGGGCGCGATCATCGTCCTCGCCTGCATCATCTTCTCCCTGTTCGCCGCTTCGCCGCCCGTGGTCGATCCAGACGCGGCGGCGGTCACGATGGTATGGAGCTATGTGGGCGAGCTTGTTTTCAATATGCTCATTCTCGTGGGCGCGGTCAAAATGTCCGACCGCGTTGTGCGCGAGATGATGGGCCTGTGAGAAAGGAGAATCCCATGAGCTATAAAGACCCCATCCGCAGCGATGACCCCGATGCCATTGAAAAGCTGACCGGCAAGCTGACGGCTTGCAAGGAACGGCAGGAGTGGATGAAAGAGGTCAACGCCTACTATCGCAAGCATGGCACCATCCGTGGTATGCCCCGTATGACAGAACAGATGGCCGAAAAACTGGAAGCCGAGATGAAGATCGTCACCTGGGACCCTATGCCCTATCCCCGTTTCCAGCTCACCAATAATAACGCCGAGATACACCGTCTGGAGAAGCGCATAGATGAATTGAGCAAGGCCCAAACTTTGGGCTTTGAGGGCTGGGAGTTCGACGGCGGCAAGGCCGTGGCCAACACGGAGAAGAGCCGGCTCCAGCTTTTCTTCGATGAAAAGCCGGACGAGAGCAAGCGCACCATGCTCAAACGCTACGGCTTTCGCTGGACGCCCACCGAGGGCGCGTGGCAGCGGCTTCTCAACGAGAACACCATCTATGCCTGTGACCGCATTGACTTCATCCAGCCCAAGGACGGAAAGTACCCCACCCAGCTTCAGTCAAAAGCGCCCCGGAGCGCGGAACAGGAGCGGTGAGCTATGGGCGAATACACACGGATCTATAATCGCTTCAAGGACTACAACGTAAAGGACTGCGACTGTATCTTCTGCCTCCACTACGACAAGCAGAAGAAGCGGTGCCCGCTCCCACGGTGCTGCTGCGAGGAGGAACGCGCCAGGGCCATCTGCCATGAGCAGCTGAAAGAAGGGGGTATTCCTTTATGATAAAAGGCAAGCGGGCCATTATCCGTAAATCCAACGAGGTCTGGCGGAGCTGCCGGTTTTACAAGCAGGCCATGATCTTTACCGAGCTTCTCTCCAGTGAGCAGGTCAGCTTCATTCTCCGGCACGGCCATGCAGCGCCCCCGGATGACATCATCGCATACA
>CANRKN010000169.1 GCA_947631215.1 uncultured Oscillospiraceae bacterium
CGTCTCAGTACAAGGCTGAACTGGGCTTTTGATCCTTTGGTTGCTTCCTCTTGTCTACTTCCCCTTGACTTCTGCACCCGAAACTGCGGGGCGGCGGTGTTTTTTATTGGATGAGCTGGCCGGTATAGCCCGCGGCGGTGAGCCGGTCATAGGCCTCCCTTATTGCGGGCGGGATGAACTGGGGGATCTGATACCCGGCGCAGGGGTAGAGGGCCATGCGCTGCACGTCCCCTACTATGGTCTCGATGACGCCCTTCTCCGTCATGCCCACGGCCTGGGCGGCACGGATATGCTCCTCTATGGTGACCTGGGGGGAGGTGATGAGAAAGTCCGCTTCGGGCCAGTAGATGGGCACGGCGGCGTATACCCGCCGCTCCATATAGGGCTTGTGCACCGCGAGAATATGGGCGGCGGGGATATTTTTCTCTGCCAGCAGCGCCTTTGTGAAGAGGTAATTTTCCGCGGCGTTGGATGAGCATGTTTCCAGAAGGATATCGCTCTCCGGCACCCCCGCCTCCATGGCCAGAGCGGCGAAGCGCTCCGCCTCGGTGGTGTGCCAGAGGCCCGCGGTATTGCGCCCCAGGCCGCCGGAGAACACCACCAGCGGGGCGTATCCCGCCTTATAGAGCTCCGCCGCCCGGAGGGGTATGAGCTCATCGTAGCAGCCAAAACCCACGATGACGTCGGCTCTGGCAGGGGCCATGTTTACGTGCATGTAGTCCCAGAGGGCCTGCACATCGGCTCGTATGGTATCCGTCATATCAAAGCCCCCTCATAGCGTTGTCCCGCAGCATAGCGGGGTCCTTGGCGGCCAGCACCTCGTCAAGCTGGGCCAATATCCGCGCCCGGTCCTCCTTCAGCGTGCCCTTGATGGGCAGGTAGTTGGAGGCGTGGTTGGAGGTGTAGTGAAGGCCGGAAAGCTCTATCTGCTCCACCAGCCGGCGCACCTCCAGAAGGCTCTCGAATGGCGTCTGCAGGGTCATCTCCCCCCGCCGGACCTCTTCGTACATGGGCGTGCCCTCCACGGGCATGTAGGTCATGGAGGACAGGTGCTTGGGGCCCATCTCGTTTATCATCTTCGCGGTGAGGGCGGCGTTTCGCTCCAATGCCTCCCGGCCGCCACCCTCCAGGCCCGTTATCACGATGGTCCAGAGGTCGAACCCCGCTTCCACCAGGGCCAGCCCCGCCCGGAGCATCCCGTCGGCGCCCACGCCCTTTTTCACATGGCGCAAAAGCGCGTCGTCCCCGGTCTCTACGCCCAGGTACGCTCGCTGCAGGCCCGCGGCCCGGATGGCCTTGAGCTCCTGGGGGCTTTTCCGCAGGGTGGACAGGGGCCCGGCGTAGGTGGTCACCCGCCGCAGCCGGGGGAAGGCTTTGTAGAGCGCGTCCAGCACCGCCAGCAGATAGTCCACCGGCAGGTCGATGGCGTCCCCGTCGCATAAGAATACCGTCTCCGTCTCCCGGTAAAATGTACCTTTCGCCATTTCGATATCTTCCAGCACGTCGCTGAGGGGGCGGACGTGGTACCGCTTGGCCTTGTACATATCGCAGAAGGTGCAGGTATTGTTGGAGCAGCCCACGGTGCATTGGAGCAGATAGCTCTTCCACTCCCCGGGGGGACGGTAGATATCGCCTTCGTAGCGCATGGTATTTTCCTCCTGGATATGGGGCAATCTACCTCGTGAAAGAGGTGTATGCTCATGACGACGCAGCTCACGGCTGTATTTGACGACAGGGACGGGGCAGACCTAGCCTTGATGCGCCTGCGGCGCAACGGGGTGGAGTTCTCGGTGGCGGACCTGCGGGCGCCCCGGCGGAAGCCGGAAAACGATATGCCCCTTCTGAGTATGGGCCCGGCCTTCGACCGGCGTCAGACGGAAGGGGTCCTGCCGGGGCAGATGTACGCGGCGGTGCTGGGCTCCCGGGCCGCCATGGAGCGGACCGCCGCCACTGCCGGCCAGGCGAAACTCACCGTGAACGTGCGCACGGACCAGGTGCTGAAGGCAAGGGAGATAATCGCAACAGTGAAGGGGAGAGTTATCTGAATAGGCCCCCTCAGACGAGGGGGCTGTCAGCGAAGCTGACTGGGGGAGGGAAATAGTCTGTCTCTCCCTCCGTCTCGCCCTGGCGGGCGAGCCACCTCCCTCGTCAGAGGGAGGCTTTTATTGCCGACCAGACGCGCGGCTGGAACCGGCAGTGTCCCGGACGCGGTTGGTGAGCGAAGCGAACTTTAGCGGCAGGGATACTGTCGGGCCAGGCCGTGCTAAACCTGCCCTTTTCCCTTGATTAGGTCCCAATACTTTTTCGCGGCCTGTTCGGTCTTGTTGTCGCCGTATTCGTAGTAGCGGGCGTCCCTGAGGCTATCGGGCAGGTACTGCTGGGCCACCCAGCGGTTGGGGAAGTTGTGGGGATATAAATACCCCTGCTCCCGCTCAAAGCCCGTGCCGTCGGCGTGGACGTTTTGAAGCTGGCGGGGGATGGGACCGGCCTTGCCCGCCTTCACGTCGGCGATGGCCGCGTCGATGGCCATGCAGCCGGTGTTGGACTTGGGGCAGGTGGCGAGAAATATCACCGCCTCGGCCAGGGGCAGCCGCGCCTCGGGCAGGCCCAGCTGCAGCGCCGAATCCACGCAGGCCTTCACGATGGGCACCGCCATGGGGTAGGCAAGGCCTATGTCCTCGCTGGCGGAGCAGAGGATGCGCCGGCAGGCGCCTAAGAGGTCCCCGGTCTCCAAAAACCGGGCCAGGTAGTGCAGCGCCGCGTCCGGGTCCGAGCCTCGCATGGACTTCATCAGCGCCGAGAGGATGTCGAAGTGTTCGTCCCCGTCCCTATCGTAGCGCATGGCGCTTCGCTGGGTGACGGCCCGGGCGTCGGCCATAGTGAACGCCATGCCGTCCTTGCCTATGCGGGCGGTGGAATAGAGGAGCTCCAATGTGTTGATGCTCTTTCGCACGTCCCCGCCGCAGGCGGAGGCGATATAGTCCAGCACACCTTCTTCCGGGGAGATGGTGACGCCGTCCCGCTCCTGCAGGAGCCTGAGCACCCGCTCCATGGCCTTTTTTACATCCCCGGGCGTGAGCTGCTTGAACTCAAAGACCGTGCTCCGGGAGAGGATGGCATTGAACACGCAGAAATAGGGGTTCTCCGTGGTGGAGGCGATGAGGGTGATCTTCCCGTTTTCAATGAAGTCCAGAAGGGACTGCTGCTGCTTTTTGTTGAAGTACTGTATCTCGTCCAGGTACAGCAGCACCCCCTCCGGGGCCAGAAGGGTGTCCAGCTCGTCGATGATGGCCTTGATGTCGGCCAGGCCCGCCGTGGTGGCGTTTAAGCGCCGCAGAGGGCGATCCGTGCGCTGGGCGATGATGCGGGCCACGGTGGTCTTGCCTGTGCCGGAGGGGCCGTAGAATATCATGCAGGGGATGTGGTCGCTCTCCGCAATGCGCCGGAGCATGCCGTTCTCGCCCAGGATATGCTCCTGGCCAAACACGTCGTCCAGGGTCTGGGGCCGGAATTCATCTGCAAGGGGACGGTACATGGCGTCAGGTCCTTTAAAATAAGATATACATAAATTATAAAGATTACC
>CANRKN010000170.1 GCA_947631215.1 uncultured Oscillospiraceae bacterium
CATGGGATAGTGCCTATCCCATGATGGGGCTTTCCGCATCGTATCCCCGGCCCGGGAGCGGGCCAGAACATACAGTCTAAAATTTTTTAGGAGGACCTGAAAATGAAGAAACTTCTCTGCATGCTCCTGGCTGTGCTGATGATCGCCAGCCTGGGCGCCACCGCCTTCGCGGATGAGAATCCCGAGGTGACTCTGGTCTACGCCGAGCTGAACCCCCTGGACACCATCGTGGGTACCCTGGCCCAGGACTTCAAGGACAAGGTGGAAGAGATCTCCGGCGGCAGCATCAAGATCGACCTGCAGCCCAACGGCGTTCTGGGCAACGAGGCCCAGATCCTGGACGGCATCCTGGGCGGCAGCGAGGCCGTGGATATCTGCCGTATCTCCGCTTTCGCGCTGAACGCTTACGGCTGCACCAAGGCCACTCTGCTGAGCCTGCCCTACACCTTCGTCTCCCGCGACCACTTCTGGGCCTTCGCCAACAGCGATCTGGCTGACGAGTTCCTGATGGAGCCCCAGGAGATCGGCCTGCCCCTGCGGGGCATCTGCTACGGCGAGGAGGGCTTCCGTCACTTCTTCACCAAGGACCCCGTTGAGAAGATCGAGGACCTGGCCGGCATGAAGCTGCGCGTGTCCGAGGACCCCGTTATGACCGGTCTGGTCAAGGGCCTGGGCGCCAGCCCCACCGTGGTGAACTTCAATGAGCTCTACTCCGCCCTGCAGACCGGCGTCTGCGACGGCGCTGAGCAGCCCATCGCCAACTACAAGTCCAACGCCTTCCAGGAAGTCGCCCCCAACCTGATCCTCGACGGCCACACGCTGGGCGCCGTGCAGCTGGTCATCACCGACACCGCCTGGAACAAGCTGACCGAGGAGCAGCAGGGCTGGATCATGGAGGCTGCCGACTACGCTTCCAACAAGAACGCTGAGAATTCCCAGGCTGCTGAGGACGAGGTCCTGCAGGAGCTGAAGGACGAGGGCATCAATGTTGTCGAGGTCGAGGACAAGAGCGTTTGGGCTGACGCCTGCGCCGACGTCATCACTGCCAACATGAACGGCAACGACGAGCTCTATCAGCAGATCCTGGACATGGCTCCCTGAGTCATTGCCCCTAAGAACTAAAACATAACTCCGCGGCGGGAGCGCAGGGTCCTCCTGTGCTCCCGCCGTTCGTTTCATGAAGAGGAAAGGAGCGGGCGTTACATATGCCGAAATTCTTCGTTACGCTCGACAAGATCCGTCCGGTCTATGACGTGGCCTACAAGGTGATCATGGTCATCTGCAAGCTGCTGCTGACCATCGACATCCTGGTCACGTCTTTCGCCGTGCTGGGCCGATATGTGCCCTTCATCCCCGACCCCGCCTGGACGGAGCAGGTCGTGCTCACCTGCATGGTCTATATGGCCGTGCTCTCCGCCACCCTTGCCATCCGCAAGGGGGCCCACATCCGCATGACGGCCCTGGACCGCTATCTGCCCGACAAGCTGATCATGGTCCTGGACGTGCTTGCGGACCTGGCCGTGATGGCCCTGGGCATCATCTTCCTGTACTACGGCTGGCAGGTGTGCCAGTCCCCCCTGGCCAAGTTCGGCAAGTATGAGTCCATGCCCTGGCTGAGCCGGTTCTGGATGTACTTCCCCATCCCCGTGGCGGGCGTGGGCATGATCATCTTCGAGCTGGAAGCCGTCTATAATCACATCAAGGCGTTCTTCGTGCCGGCGGAAAAGGAGGGGAAGAAAGTATGAGTCCTGAGACCTTAGGTACTGTCGTTCTGCTGGGAAGTTTCCTGGTCATGATCTTTCTCCGCTTCCCCATCGCCTACGCGGTGGGCCTGTCCACAGTCCTGTGCCTGCTGACCCAGGGTCAGCAGCTTGTGGTCCTGCCCCAGCAGATGGTCCGGGGCGTGTGGAGCTACAGCCTGATGGCCGTGCCCTTCTTCATCACCATGGGCGTGCTCATGGGCACCGGCGGCATATCGGAAAAGCTCATAGCATTGGCAAACTCCCTGGTGGGCTGGATGCGCGGGGGCCTGGCCATGGTGAACATCGTGGCCTCCTACTTCTTCGGCGGCATCTCCGGCTCCGCCTCCGCCGACACCGCCTCCCTGGGCTCCCTGCTCATCCCCATGATGGTCAACGAGGGCTATGACGCGGACTTCTCCACGGCGGTCACCATCACCTCCTCCTGCGAGGGCCTGCTGGTGCCGCCCAGCCACAACATGGTCATCTACGCCACCACCGCCGGCGGCATCTCCGTGGGCAGCCTGTTTTTGGCCGGCTACCTGCCCGGCGCGCTGCTGGCCGTGAGCCTGATGGTGGGCTCCTACATCATCTCCGTCAAGCGCCACTATCCCAAGGGCGAGCGCTTCAGCCTCAAGGGCTTCCTTAAGCAGCTGGGCACCTCCTTCTGGGCTCTGGCCGCCATCATCATCGTGGTGGTGGGCGTGGTCGGCGGCGTGTTCACCGCCACCGAGTCCGCCGCTATCGCGGTCATCTACTCCCTGATCGTCAGCGTGTTCATCTACAAGGGCCTGAACTGGAAGGGCGTGTGGAAGAGCCTGGACGAGGCGGTCAACACACTGGCCATCGTACTCATCCTCATCGCCACCTCCAATGTGTTCGGCAACTGCCTAACCCTGCTCCATGTGCCCGATATGGCCGCCAAGGCCATCGTGGGCCTGACGGACAACCGCTATGTGCTCATCATCCTGCTGAACCTCATCCTGCTGGTCCTGGGCTGCATCATGGACATGGCCCCCATCATCCTGATCGCCACGCCCATCCTCCTGCCTATCGCCACCCAGTATTGCGGGCTGGACCCCATCCAGTTCGGCATCATGATCGTTCTCAACTGCGGCATCGGCCTGCTGACGCCGCCCGTGGGCGCGGTGTTGTTCATCGGCTCCGCCGTGGGCAAGACGAAAATGGAAAAGGTGGTCAAGGCCACTTTACCCTTCTACATATGCATGATCGTGGCCCTGCTGCTGATTTCCTTCATTCCCGAAATCAGTATGTTCCTGCCCAACCTGCTGGGCAAGTAAATTAAAGCCGGGCCCCCATGAAAGCCCAGCAAAGCGGGTTTCATGGGGAAGAGGAGGAGCCGCGAGCCACTCGAGCTTTGCCGCCTGCGGCAAAGAGAGACTTGGCTTGCGTACTCTGACGACAAACAGGAGGCAAATACCCGAGGGTATTTGCCTCCCATTGCGAAAAGGAGTATAATACTATGCTGAGCTATCCGGAAAAGAAACAGCGGTGGGTGGAATACGCCAAGACCGTCCCCGGTCCCGGGGGCGAGGGCGTGACCCGCCGGGTCCTGGCCTTCACCGACAGTGTCATGTGCGTGGAGAACCGGTTTGAAAAGGGGGCCGTGGGTTCCCTGCACAGCCATCCCCACACCCAGATCACCTATGTGGTCAGAGGCGCTTTTGAGTTTACCATCGGCGGCGAAAAGCGCGTCGTGCGCACCGGGGACACCCTCCTCAAGGAGGACGGGGTGGAACACGGGTGCGTGTGCCTGGAGGAGGGGGTCCTGCTGGATGTGTTTTCCCCCATGCGGGAGGACTTT
>CANRKN010000171.1 GCA_947631215.1 uncultured Oscillospiraceae bacterium
TTGACATACCCGGCGGATTTTGGTATATTTAGCGAGGTGCATAAGAAAAAGTTTTGCCAAACATTAAAAACACTCACGTATTGGAGCGCATAAAATAGAATGGATTATAAAAGCGAGTACCGGAAGAAGCTGACAGGCGCCGACGGTGTGGCGGCCATGATAGAGAGCGGCTGGACCTGCGTCACGGACGCGGCGGCGGCCATCCCCCCGGCCATATTGGAGGCCCTGGGCCGCCGGGCCGGGGCGGGGGACGTGAAGGACCTGACCTTCCACGGCCTTTTGGATCTCATGCCCAGCGCCATGTTCTCCTATCCCGGCGTCTTCACCCCCGTGTCCTGGTTCTCCGGGAAGATCGCCAAGGCGGCGGCCAACCGGGGGGAGGCGGACATCATGCCCTGCTACTACCGGGATATGCCGGGGCTGTACCGGGACTACATCCACGTGGACGCCTTTATGATCGTTGTGTCCCCCATGGACGCCGACGGGTTTTTCAGCGCCGGGGTCACCGGGTCCTATACGGCGGCGCTGTTTGAAAAGGCGGAGCACATCTTTTTGGAGGTCAACCCCAAAATGCCCCGGGCGGTGACGGCCCCGAAGATACATATATCTCAAGTGACGGCGCTGTGCGAGTCGGACGCGCCGCTGCCCATCCTGCCCCCGGCGCAGCTGGATGACGTGAGCCGGACCATCGGCGGGTATATCGCCGAAGAGGTACCCAGCGGCGCGACCTTGCAGCTGGGCATCGGCGCGGTGCCCGAGGCGGTGGGCCTGGCGCTTAAAGGTAAGCACGACCTGGGCATCCACACGGAGCTGCTGCCCGACAGCATGATCGAGCTCATCGAGTGCGGCGCGGTCACGAATATGAAAAAGCCCATCCACACGGGCAAAACCGTGGCCACCTTCACCTTCGGCTCGGAGCGGCTTTATAAATTCGTGGACGGGAACCCGGATGTGGAGATATTGCCGGTGGACTACGTGAACGACCCGGCGGTCATCGCCCGGCACCCCAACTTCATCTCCGTGAACGGGGGCCTGGAGGTGGACTTCTTCGGCCAGGTCTGCGCCGAGAGCATCGGCACGGTGCACGTGTCCGGCACCGGCGGCCAGACGGACTATGTGCGGGGGGCCATCCAGTCGCCGGGAGGCAAGAGCTTCATCGCCTTCCCCTCTACCGCCGCGGGAGGCACGGTGAGCCGCATCCGGCCCACGCTGAACCCCGGCGCCCGCATCAGCACCAGCAAGAACGACGTGGACTATATCGCCACGGAGTACGGCCTTGCCAAGCTCCGGGGCAAGACCGTGTCCCAGCGGACCAAAGCCCTGATCGCCATCGCCCATCCCAAGTTCCGGGAGGAGCTGACCGCCCAGGCCAAGGCCATGCACATCCTGATATGAGGAGGCGCCCATGACGAATGATCTTCCCGCCTGGATGACCGCCCACCGGCTCACGGCCATCGTGGGCCACATGGGCGGCGGCAAGACGGAGCTGGCGGTGAACATGGCGGTAACCCTGGCCAAGGCCGGGGAAAAAACCGCCATCGCGGACCTGGACGTGGTGAACCCCTACTTCCGCAGTCGGGAGCAGCGGGAGATGTTCAAATCTCTTGGCATCCGGTTCGTGGCCTCCGCCCAGAGCCTTATAGACGCGGACGTCCCCTCATTGCCTGCGGAGCTCAACACCCTTTTGCAGGACGAGAGCTTCTACAGTGTCCTGGACATCGGCGGGGACTCGGGGGCCCGGGTCCTGGCCCGGTACCGGCACCAGATCGCGGCGAGGGACTTCGCCGTCTGGTTCGTTTTGAACGCCCGGCGGCCCCAGACCGCCACATTGGAAAAGGCCCTCTATTCCCTGCGGAAAATAGAGGAGGAGATGGGCCTTCCCGTGACGGGTATCGTCAATAATACCCATCTCTGCGCCGAGACCACGGCCAACGACGTGCTGTTGGGCGTGGGACTGGCCGATGAGGTCTCTTACGTTACGAACATCCCGGTGATATGCCACACGGCGCCCCGGCCCATCGCGGCGGGGCTGCCCCCATTGGCGGAGCCGGTGTTCCCCATAGATATCTACATGAAAAAGCCCTGGGAGCGCTGATGAGCGCGAGGGAGAGGGGAGGTGACAACCTATGACCGTGTTTTTACATTTCGACAGCGACCGCTGCAAGGGCTGTGAGCTGTGCGTGTCGGTGTGCCCCAAGCACATCCTGGCGCTGGACATGGCCGCCGTCAACGTGAAGGGCTACCACCCGGCGTCGGTGACGGACCCGTCGGCGTGCATCGCCTGTGCCAGCTGCGCGAAGATCTGTCCTGATTCGGTCATCAGCATTGAGAAGGAATAACGGTTGTAAAGGAGATGAATACCGTGGAAAAAGAACTGTGGAAGGGCAACGAGGCCGTGGCGGAGGCCGCCATACGGGCGGGCTGCAAGTGCTTCTTCGGTTACCCTATCACCCCTCAGAACGAGATACCGGAATACATGTCCGCCCATCTGCCCGAGGCGGGGGGCGTGTTCGTCCAGTCGGAGTCGGAGCTGGCGGCCATCAATATGGTCTACGGCGCGGCGGCCTCCGGCGTGCGGGCCATGACTTCCTCCTCCTCCCCCGGCATCAGCCTGAAGCAGGAGGGCATCAGCGCCATGAGCAGCGGCGAGCTGCCCGGCGTGGTGGTGAACATGATGCGCGGCGGCCCGGGCCTGGGCACCATCCAGCCGTCCCAGTGCGACTACTTCCAGGCCACCCGGGGCGGCGGCAACGGCGATTACCGCACCATCGTGCTGGCCCCCTGCGACATCCAGGAGGCCGTGGACATGACCCAGGAGGCCTTCGACCTGGCGGACATCTACCGCATGCCCGTGATGATATTGGGCGACGGCATGATCGGCCAGATGATGGAGCCCATTGTGTGGCACGATATCCCCAAGCGGGAGCTGCCCCCCAAGGACTGGTGCGCCGGCGGCCGGAAGGGCCGGGATCACAGCAATTTTGTGACCTCCCTTCGTATCGACGCCCAGGACTGCGAGGACTTCAACCGGCATCTTGAGGCCAAATATAAGACCATCGCCGAGAAGGAGACCCGGTGGGCGGAAAAGGACGCCGAGGGCTGCGAGATCCTGATCGCCGCCTACGGCACCCCCTCCCGCATCGCCCTGTCCGCGGCGGAGGAGCTGGAGGCCAAGGGCGTCAAGGCGGGGCTGTTCCGGCCCCAGACCGTGTGGCCCTTCCCGTCGAAGCGGCTGGCGGAGCTGGCCGCCCAACCCAGCGTCAAGGCCATATTGGTGGTGGAGATGAGCCTGGGCCAGATGCTGGAGGACGTGCAGCTTGCCGTCCAGGGTATCAAGCCCGTGCGGTTTTACGGCCGGGTGGGCGGCATGGTGCCCAGCGTGGAGGAGATCGCCGAGGAAGCGGAGAAGATCCTTCAGGAGGTGCAGTGATATGACCACAGTATATCGCAAGAGCGCGGGACTGCAGGACCGGGAAGTGCACTACTGCCCCGGCTGCAGCCACGGTATCGTACATAAACTGGTAGCGGAGTGCATGGAGGAGCTGGGCCTCATCGA
>CANRKN010000172.1 GCA_947631215.1 uncultured Oscillospiraceae bacterium
GTGAGTGTTTTTAATGTTTGGCAAAACTTTTTCTTATGCACCTCGCTAAATATACCAAAATCCGCCGGGTATGTCAATAGGCGATAACTGGAAACTCTTGCGCCCCGGCGGGGGATATGATATGTTTTTCACATAGAGTTAAAAGGAGGCGCGTTCCTTGGAGATATACGGCACCCTGGGCCCCGCCTGCGGGTCGGAGGACACGCTGGAGGCCATGTTCCGCGCCGGCATGACCGGCATGCGCCTGAACCTTTCCCACACCACGCTGCGCTCCTCCGCGCCCCTGCTGGACGCCTTTCACGCCGCCGCGAAGCGGGCGGGCGTGACGCCCAGGCTGCTCATCGACATGCAGGGGCCGGAGCTGCGGGTGGGCGCCCTGGCCGCGCCCCTGGCGCTGGAAGAGGGTACGACCGTAAACTTGGACGACATCCTCCTGCCCGCCCCCGTCCTGCCTATGCTCGCGGTGGGCCAGCAAATGCTCCTGGACGACGGAAAGCTGCTGCTGGAGGTATCCGGCGGCGGGCGGGCAAGGGTCCTGCGGGGCGGCATGCTCCAGAGCCGGAAGAGCCTGGCCCTGCCGGGGCTGGACGTGCGCCTGCCGGCCCTGACGGAGGCGGATAAGGAAAACCTCCGGGACGGGGCGGCGTATGGCATCACCGGGGTCATGCAGCCCTTCGTCCGGGACCGGGCGGACCTGGAGGCCGTCCGGGCTGCGCTCGCAGAGGCGGGCTGCGGCCATGTGCGCCTGTTCGCCAAGATCGAGAACCTGGCCGGGGCGGAGAGGCTGGCGGAGCTCCTGCCCGCCGCGGATGAGATCGTCATCGCCCGGGGTGACCTGGGCAACGCCGTCCCCCTGTGGGACCTGCCCGCCCTGCAAAAGCGCATCGCCGCCCAGTGCCGGGAAGCAGGCAAGCCCTTCATGGTGGTGACCCAGATGCTGGCCAGCATGGAGAGAAGTCCCGTCCCCACCCGGGCGGAGATCAGCGACATCTTCAACGCCGTGCTGGACGGCGCCGCCTCCGTGATGGTCACCGGCGAGACCGCCGCCGGCCAATACCCCGTGGAGGTCATAAAGTATCTCGTCAACACCGTCCGTGCAGCGGAGCGGTTTGAGGTGTGACATGGATATTCTGGAATACTACTCCCTGTCTCAGCCGGATAAGGACTTCTGGCTGGACAAGCTCAAGGAGAGCGACTGGGCCGCGGGGCAGCTCCTCTACTGGCTGCTGTGCTCCGGGGCCTTTCGGCCTCTGTGCGGCAAGACCGCCCGAGTGTATCTTCTGACCAAAGGCGACGATCTGGTCAGCTTCTGCATGCTGGCGGAGCAGGATGACGTGCGGGACACGGACCTGGGCCCCTGGATCGGCTTCGTGTACACCTTCCCCGCCTGGCGGGGCCTCCGTTGCGCGGGCCGGCTTTTGGACCACGCGTTTCAAATCGCCGGGGCCGAGGGCGCAAAGCGCGTCTACATCTCCACCGGCGAGACGGGCCTGTATGAAAGATACGGCTGGCGCTTCGACCGCCTCCTGCCGGACATGAACGGCGAAGTCTCCCGCGTGTATGTGAAAGAGGAATAACCCCGCCCGTTCCCGGGCGGGGGTTCACTGTGTATGGCCTCTCTGATGAGGGAGGCTTTATTTATCCCAGTCGATCACAAAAAGCTCGTTGGGCGTGCAGTCCAGGAGCTGGCAAAGGGTCTCGATGCGCTCCAGTTTGATGGAACTGGTCTCATTATTGACCATACGGCTGAAATTCTGATAGCTCATCCCCAGCTGCTTATAAAGCCAATACTTCGTCTTCCCCTTCTTCTCCAAAAGTTCCAGCACATTTATCCTCACCACGATAGACGCCCCCGTTATCTAATGTAATAATCAGATAATAGGGACGTTGCTGCATCAGACTATAGACTTTTACATTAGATAATGTTAAAATCTATTTCGGAGGTGAGCACCATGCCGGACTACAAAAAGATGTATGCCATTCTATGCGCTGCGGCGTCGGAGGCGCTGGACAAGCTGCCGGAGACAGCGGAGAACGCCGCCGGGCGGGATACGCTGCAGCAGGCCCTGGACAAAGCGGAAGAGCTGTACATTTCCGCCGAAGCCAGCGAGGAATAATGTCCTCGCCATAAAGCGGCGCAATAAAGCCTCCCCTGTGCAAGGGGAGGGGGACCGCACGATTTTTGGGGTCCCCGCGCGAGCCCAGCGAAGCGGGTCGCGTGGAGAAGAGGAGGAGCCGCGAGTCATTCGAGCTTTGCCGCTTGCGGCAAAGGGAGACCTGACTTGCGTGCTCCGACGAGGTGGAGGGGTTGTAAACGTCCGCGACGCAACAATCCCTCAGACTCCGGCTGACGCCGGAGCCAGCTCCCTTTGCACAAGGGAGCCTCCAATACGAAAACCCCGCCCGGGAACGGGCGGGGTTTGAATCTATAAACGTTTTACTTATTGCTCCTTCTCCAGATGTGCATCTTCTCGGCCTCGGCGATGAGCTCCTCCCGGAAGTCGGGGTGGGCGATGGAGATGAGCGCCTCGGCCCGCTGCCAGGTGGACAGGCCCTTCAGATTCACCATGCCGTACTCGGTGACGATGTACTGCACGCAGGAGCGGGGGTCCGTGGCGATAGAGCCCGGGGTGAGGGTGGGCACGATGCGGCTCTTCACGGTGCCGTCCTTGGCCTTCATGGTGGAGCTGAGGCAGATGAAGCTCTTGCCGCCCTTGGAGAGATACGCGCCCATGACGAAGTCCAGCTGGCCGCCGGTGCCGGAGATGTGCTTGATGCCGGCGGACTCGGCGTTCACCTGGCCGAACAGGTCCAGGTCCACGGCGTTGTTGATGGAGATGAACTTATCCAGCTGGGCGATGACCTGCACATCGTTGGTGTAGTCCACCGGCGCGCCCACCACGTCGGGATTGCGGTTTACATAATCATACAGCTTCTTGGAGCCCGCCGCGAAGGCGAACACCTGCCGGCCGTAGTCCCGGGTCTTGTTCTTGCCGTTGATCTTCCCGGCCATGGCGATGTCCACGAAGCCGTCCACGTACATCTCGGTATGTACGCCCAGGTCCTTCAGGTCCGACTGGGCGATCATGGCGCCCACGGCGTTGGGCATGCCGCCGATGCCCAGCTGCAGGCACGCGCCGTTGGGGATCTCGGGGACGATGAGGTTGGCCACGGCGATATCGATATCGCTGGGGGCGGCGGAGCCCAGCTCCGCCACGGGGGGATTGGAGCCCTCCACTACATAATCCACGTCCTGGATGTTGATCTCGCTCTTGTAAAGGCCGTAGACCACGGGCAGGTTCTCGTTGACCTCCACGATCACGTGCTTTGCCTTGGCGCACATGTCATAGAGATGGGAGGGAGCCAGGGACAGGGAGAAGTTGCCGTGGGCATCCATGGGCGGGACCTGCATCATCACCACGTCCACGTCGATGTTCTCCCGATAGTAGCGGGGCAGCTCGGAGTAGCGGATGGGGCTGAACCAGCCCATGCCCTTGGCGATGATCTTCCGGTCCACGCC
>CANRKN010000173.1 GCA_947631215.1 uncultured Oscillospiraceae bacterium
GCCGATGGCCCGGATGGCGGCGGCGGTGTCCTGCCAGGAGTCCTTATTCTTCTGGTCGAAGGTGACCTCCATCAGCTCTATGCCGCCCGCCGCCAGGGCCCGGGCGAGAGAGCATATATCCTCGCCGTACACGCCCCGGACGATGGTGATGATCTTCTTGGCCTGGATGCGTTCAATGACCTCTTGTCTCAATGCGCTCACCTCGCAGTCAGGATAGAGAAAGCCCCGCTCACGCGGGGCTTTCCGTCATATCAGGTTTACTCGGCGTTTCCCGCCGCGCGGGCCGCGGCCTCACGCTTGTTGATCTTATGCTGGTTGTAGATGGAGTAGACGATGACCAGCAGCGCCACGCCGGCGAACACCATGGCGATGGGGGACTTCACGATAGCGAAGAAGTTGCCGTGCTGGATGTTCATGTACCGGACGAAGTTCTGCTCGCACATGGGTCCCAAGATCAGCGCCAGCAGGATGGGGCTCAGGGGGAACTCATACTTGTTCATGAGCCAGCCGATGACGCCGAAGGCCACGCACACGCCCACGTCGAACACGCTCTTGTTGATGGAGAACGCGCCCAGGATGGACACCACCAAGATGATGGGATAGAGCATCTTCTTCTCCACGGAGACGATCTTGGCGAAGAACCGCACGCCGCAGCAGCCCACCACCAGCATGGCCAGGTTGGCCAGCATCAGGGCCGCGAAGACCTTGTACACCGTGGGCAGCTCGGATATGTACATCATGGGACCGGGCTGGATGCCCTTCATGATGAACGCGCCCAGGATGATGGCCGTGACGGCGTCGCCGGGCACGCCCAGGCTCAGAAGCGGGATCATAGCGCCGCCGGAGCAGCCGTTATTGGCCGACTCTGTGGCCGCCACACCGTTGGGGATGCCGGTTCCGTAGAGCTCCGGGTGCTTGCTCACGCTCTTGGAGAAGCCGTAGGACACGAACACGGCGATGTCGCCGCCGGCGCCGGGGATGGCGCCGATGAAGGTACCGATGAGGCCGCCGGACAGGATGTTGGGCCAAATTTTCAAAATGGTGTGCCAGTCGGGCAGGACGTTCTTGATCTTCTCGGTGGAGCGCTCCTGCTTCTCCTTGCCGTTGATCATCCGCTCCACGCCGGCGATGATCTCCGCCACGGCAAACAGGCCGATCAGCAGGGGGATGAACTCAAAGCCCTCCAGCAGGTCCGTCTGCTTGTAGGTGATATACCGGGGGATGCCGTTGGTGGGGTCCAGGCCCACGGTGCACAGCAGCAGCCCGAAGAAGGCGCTTATCATGCCCTTGGCGATGCTCTTGCCGGAGATGGCGATGATGACCGACAGGCCGAACACCACCAGCATGAACATCTCGCCGGGGCCGAACTTCATCGCCATATTGGCGATGATGGGCGACAGGAACGTCATGACCAGCGCGCCGATGACGCCGCCGCAGAAGGAGGAGAACATCGCCACGGACAGGGCCCGGCCCGCCTCGCCCTTCTGGCACATGGGATAGCCGTCCAGCAGCGTGGCCGCCGCGGAGGGGGTGCCGGGGGCGTGGATGAGGATGGCGGAGATGGAGCCGCCGTACATGCCGCCGCAGTAGATGCCCAGCAGCAGGCCCAGAGAGGGCACCAGGTCCATACCGAAGGAGAACGGGATGAGCAGCGCCACGCCCATGGTGGCGGTCATGCCGGGGATGGCCCCCAGCAGCACGCCGCCGGCGGCGCCCAGCAGGGTCATGAGGAGCACCTGCGGGTTGGTGAATACAGCCGCGTAGCTTTCAGCCAATAGTTGCCAATTCATGCAAGTACCTCCCCTCTCAGATCTTGTCCACCAGGTCGCGCAGGAACTGCAGCACGCCCATGGGGATATTCACGGCCAGCAGCTTGTAGAACAGCAGCCACATGACCAGCGGCACCAGCACCGAGACCAGGATGATCTGCAGGGCGTTGCGCTTGCCGATCAGCAGCATGATGGCCGCGCTCACCAGCGCCGCGGTGAGCACATAGCCCAGCGGCTCAAAGCCCACCACGAACAGGATGCACAGCGCGATCACCGCCAGGCCCGCCAGCACGCCCTTGTCCTTGATGAAATTGATGCTCTCGGCGGGCTGGGCCATGTCGTCCTCGGGCTTCATGCGCAGAAGCTTCCACACGGACTGCACCAGCAGCGCCACGGAGAAGATCAGCAGCCCTATGGACATGATCCGGGGGAACACGGCCGGCTGCACATAGGTGGTGGCGCCGCCCGCCTCCTGGAAGCTGAATGTCTGTACCAGCGCCCACAGGCCCAGGGTGCCAAAAACGATGGAGCCCACCAGGTTGGCGAACGCCTTCG
This sequence comes from uncultured Oscillospiraceae bacterium, assembly GCA_947631215.1. Next base: position 2,325 of record CANRKN010000173.1, read on the forward strand.
TTTGGGTCTTTTTCATGAGATCACTCCTTTATATCCGAATCGGGTCCTATCAAAAGACGGGCAGGCATTCGCCTGCCCGTCGGGTCATTCAAGCAAGGGTGCTCGCGTCTGAATAACTCAGGCAGCGGGCTCCTCGGCCTCAACCAGGCCCACAGCCGCCATGGCCGCGGGAACGTCGATCATGCTCTGCGCCAGGAACGCGGCATAATCCTCGGAGTTCTGGTAGGCGATGGTCTGGCCGTTGTTGTCCATGAACTCCACGAAGGCCTCATCCTCGGCGGCAGCCGCGCAGGCCTCCTCCAGAACGGCCTTGACCTCGGGGTCGACGCCCAGAGGCAGAGCCAGGCCGCGCTGCGTGAAGTACTGGATGTCATAGCCCTGCTCGGCGCAGGTGGGGACGTCGGGGAAGGACGGGTTGCGCTCAGCGTCCATGACGCCCAGGCAGATCAGGTGGCCGGACTCGATGAAGGAGCGGGCCTCGGCCAGGGAGACGGTCACGCCCTGGATGAAGCCGCCGGCCGCGTTCTGCACGGCAGTGGCAGCGCCTTCCTGGTAGGTGATCATCTGGATCTCGATGCCGGTCTCATTCATCAGATAGCCGCCGGCGATGTGCCACACGGAGGCGTTGGAGGAGCCGCCCATCTGGACCTCGCCCGGATGCTCCTTGCAGTAATCGATGAAGGTCTGCAGGTCGGTGATGCCGTTGGACTCGGCCCACTCGGCGTTCACGGTGATGGCCGCGGCGTCGGTGTTGACGCGGCACAGAGGATCATAGCTCAGATCGGTCAGCTCGCTCTGGCCCAGGGCGTTGTAGGTGGCCAGCTCGAAGGTGATCATGCCCAGGGTGTAGCCGTCGGGATCGGCGTCCGCAATGGCCTGGTGGCCGATGATGCCGCCGCCGCCGGTCAGGTTGTCAACGGTCAGGGTCACGCCCAGCTGGCGGCCCAGAGCGTCGCAGAAGGCACGCAGGCAGGCGTCGGTGCCGCCGCCGGCAGCCCAGGGGCAGATGACGGAGATGCCCTTGGTGGGATAGTCGGCAGCAAAGGCAACGGTGCCCAGGCTGAGGACCATCGCAAGCGCGATCAGCAGAGAGATGAATTTCTTCATGGCGTTTCTCCTTCTTTTCAGAAAATCGTTGTATTGACGGC
>CANRKN010000174.1 GCA_947631215.1 uncultured Oscillospiraceae bacterium
CAAGGCTGTATGCCCGTCCTGACGCGGTAGACATAATAAAAATAGTTGTCTGTCCCCGGTGGATTTTTATTGACATTGCTCTTGACATATTGTAAGATTTATACAGCGTAAAAGTATTTTCGTAAGCAAAAATTATTCAAATTTTTTAAGGAGGACGACGCATGAATATGAAGAGATGGCTCGCTCTGGTGCTGTGCCTGGCGATGGTCTTCTCCCTTGCGGCCTGCGGCAGCAAGAAGGAAGAGACGGCCGAGGTCACCCCGGAGCCTGAAGCGGCCACGGAAGAGCCCGCGGCCGAAGAGCCGGAGGAGCCGGAAGCGCCTGCGGCTGAGGAACCGGAGGAGCCGGAAGCGCCCGCTGAGGAGGCTTCGGACACCGAGACCGAGGCCCCTGCGGAGGAGGCCCCGGTCGAGGCGGAGTCCGCGACCGACGCGGAGGAAGCGGTGGATGAGCTGGCCGAGGAGGCCGGCGAGGCCATTGTGGACGCCGCCGTCGAGGCCGCCGAGGAAGCGGTGGAGCCTCCTATGGAAGCCCCCGCTGCGGACATCACTTTGTGGACGTATCCCATCGGCAAGTGGGGGGATGAGGCCACGGTGAAGGAGCTTATCGCGGGCTTCAACGAGGTGTACCCCGACATCAACGTGACGGTGGAGTATCTGGACTACACCGAGGGCGACAACAAGGTGAACACGGCCATCGAGGGCGGCGTGGCACCGGACCTGGTGCTGGAGGGCCCCGAGCGCCTGGTGGCGAACTGGGGCGCCAAGGGTCTGATGGTGGACCTGAGCGACATCTGGGACGAGTATGACGGGGAAGAGGTCAACGCGGCGGTGCAGGCGGCGTGCTTCAACGCGGACGGGGCTCTGTACGAGTTCCCCGTGGTGATGACGGCGCACTGCATGGCAATCAACTATGACGCGTTCGTGGAAGCGGGCGCGGACCAGTATGTGGATCTGGAGAGCCACACCTGGACGACGGAGCAGTTCATCGAGGCCGTGAAGGCGCTGTATGACCACTACGGCGACACGGTAGCTGCTGTGTACTGCAAGGACCAGGGCGGCGACCAGGGGACCCGCGCTTTGGTGAACAACCTGTACGGCGGCACGTTCACGAACGCCGAGCACACGGCCTACACGGCTGACGACGAGGCGAACGCGAAGGCACTGGAGCTGCTGCAGGGACTGGACGGCATCGCGTTCGACCCGGGCATCAACGGCGGCGAGGAGATCGCGCTGTTCTATCAGGAAGTGCTGAAGATGGCGTTCTGCTGGAACATCGCGCAGCAGCTGAACCCGAACTCCGCGGGGACGGGTGAGGAGCTGACGATCAACGGGCAGAAGATCGAGTTCATGAGCTTCCCCAGCGAGACCGGCGAGAGCCAGCTTTGCGGCGGCATCTGGGGCTTCGGCATCTTTGACAATGGCGACGCTGACAAGATCGCGGCGGCGAAGGCGTTCATCAAGTACATGGCGGACAGCAAGGACGGCCTGACGGCGTCTGTGAAGGCGGCGAGCTACTTTGCGGTGCGCGACACGGTGGATGGAGAGGACATCTCTGACATCTGGTCTGACAACGCGATCATGGCGGAGTACACGAAGCTGATGCCGTACCTGGGTGACTACTACCAGGTGGCGGCGGGCTGGACGGAAGCCCGCGCTGAGTGGTGGAACATGCTGCAGCGCGTGGGCACCGGCGGCAATCCCGCTGAGGAGCTGGCCACCTTCGTGACCAATTCCAACGCCGCGGCTGGTTTTGAGGCTCCCGCCGACGAGGCCGAGTCCGAAGCCGCTCTCGAGGAGCCTGCGGCCGCCGAAGCTGCTGTGGTGGCTCCTGCGCTGGAAGCCCCTGCGGCTGACATCACTTTGTGGACGTATCCCATCGGCAAGTGGGGCGACGAGGCCACGGTGAAGGAGCTTATCGCTGGCTTCAACGAGGTGTATCCCGACATCAACGTGACGGTGGAGTATCTTGACTACACCGAGGGCGACAACAAGGTGAACACGGCCATCGAGGGCGGCGTGGCACCGGACCTGGTGCTGGAGGGCCCCGAGCGCCTGGTGGCGAACTGGGGCGCCAAGGGTCTGATGGTGGACCTGAGCGACATCTGGGACGAGTATGACGGGGAAGAGGTCAACGCGGCGGTGCAGGCGGCGTGCTTCAACGCGGACGGGGCTCTGTACGAGTTCCCCGTGGTGATGACGGCGCACTGCATGGCAATCAACTATGACGCGTTCGTGGAAGCGGGCGCGGACCAGTATGTGGATCTGGAGAGCCACACCTGGACGACGGAGCAGTTCATCGAGGCCGTGAAGGCGCTGTATGACCACTACGGCGACACGGTAGCTGCTGTGTACTGCAAGGACCAGGGCGGCGACCAGGGGACCCGCGCTTTGGTGAACAACCTGTACGGCGGCACGTTCACGAACGCCGAGCACACGGCCTACACGGCTGACGACGAGGCGAACGCGAAGGCACTGGAGCTGCTGCAGGGACTGGACGGCATCGCGTTCGACCCGGGCATCAACGGCGGCGAGGAGATCGCGCTGTTCTATCAGGAAGTGCTGAAGATGGCGTTCTGCTGGAACATCGCGCAGCAGCTGAACCCGAACTCCGCGGGGACGGGTGAGGAGCTGACGATCAACGGGCAGAAGATCGAGTTCATGAGCTTCCCCAGCGAGACCGGCGAGAGCCAGCTTTGCGGCGGCATCTGGGGCTTCGGCATCTTTGACAATGGCGACGCTGACAAGATCGCGGCGGCGAAGGCGTTCATCAAGTACATGGCGGACAGCAAGGACGGCCTGACGGCGTCTGTGAAGGCGGCGAGCTACTTTGCGGTGCGCGACACGGTGGACGGGGAGGACATCTCTGACATCTGGTCTGACAACGCGATCATGGCGGAGTACACGAAGCTGATGCCGTACCTGGGCGACTACTACCAGGTGGCGGCGGGCTGGACGGAAGCCCGCGCTGAGTGGTGGAACATGCTGCAGCGTGTGGGCACCGGCGGCGACCCCGCCGAGGAGCTGGCTACCTTCGTGACCAATTCCAACGCCGCGGCCGGCTATGAGGCTCCCGCTGAGGAGGAGCCGGAAGCCGCCGAAGAGCCTGAAGCTGAGGAAGGGCCCGAAGCTCCTGCGGAGGAGCCTGTGGCCGTGGACGCGGCCGCCGCTTTCGGCGGACTGATCACCGCGCTGAGCAATGAGAACGCCGGCAAGGCCGAAGAGGCCGCTGAGGAGCCTGAGGCTGAGGAAGAGCCCGAAGAGCCCGCTGAAGAGCCCGAGGAGCCCGAGGAAGAGGAAGCCAAGGTCAATCCCGCGCTGGTGACCGGCCCCGGCCCCGCGCTGGAGGCGCCTGCGGCGGACATCACTTTGTGGACGTATCCCATCGGCAAGTGGGGGGATGAGGCCACGGTGAAGGAGCTTATCGCGGGCTT
>CANRKN010000175.1 GCA_947631215.1 uncultured Oscillospiraceae bacterium
AGCTATGTCTGGACGAGATAAACGCTGAAAGCATCTAAGCGTGAAACTCCCCCTAAGATAAGATCTCCCATCCTTTTTAGGGAGTAAGGGTCGACGAAGACTACGTCGTTGATAGGCCGGAGGTGTAAGCACAGTAATGTGTTCAGCCGACCGGTACTAATAACCCGAGGGCTTGACCTATGCAGTATGCAGACTCAATGCCCTGCTCCAACCTCCACCCACCCCATTGTTCAGTCTTCAGGGCGCACGGCCCTGAAAAAGTTGGTGGCTATTACATCGGGGGTCCACCCGTTCCCATTCCGAACACGGCAGTTAAGCCCGACTGTGCCGAAGATACTTGTCTGGAGACGGACTGGAAAAATAGGTCGCTGCCAACATAAGACCCGGAGTTGAAAAGCTCCGGGTCTTTTTTCGCGTTAATTTGCCCAGGGCTTCGTTGGCGTTCCCTCGACGGGCATAAGCCCGCCTTCGGTCCGCCGCCTCGCCCTGAACAAATTTCCATCGAAAATCCCCTGATTGCCGGAATGACAGGAACATGTTATAATGTCTGACAATACACCAACGGGAACGGGAGGGAGAGCATGAAAGCAGACGTCAAGAGCAAGCTGACCCAGGGCTTAAGTGCCCTGCGGTGGAAGAACTTCCTGTTCCTGTTCATAGCCGGGTGCGTGAACGCCTTTGGCGTGACGGTGTTTTTGGCGCCGGTGAGGCTTTATGACAGCGGCATCTCCGGCACCTCCATTTTGCTCTCCCAGGTGACGCCGGAGAGCCTGTCCCTTTCCTTCTTCCTGCTGGTTTTGAACATCCCCCTGTTTCTCTTCGGGGCGAAAAAGCAGGGCCTCGCCTTCACGGTTTACTCCATCTTCGCGGTGAGCGTGTATTCCGCCGCCTCCTGGCTCATCACGGACGTGCTGCCCATCGACGTGAGCATGGCCTCGCCCCTGGCGGGGGAGGACCTGCTGCTGTGCGCCCTGTTCGGCGGCATCATCTCCGGGGTGGGCAGCGGCCTCACCATCCGCTATGGCGGCGCCATCGACGGCGTGGACGTGATGGCGGTCATCTTCGCCAAGTCCCTGAACATCACCGTAGGCACCTTCGTGATGATCTACAACGTGCTGCTGTACATCGTCTGCGGCTGCGTGATCCACAGCTGGATACTGCCCCTCTACTCCATCGTCACCTACATGGCGGGGCTGAAGACCGTGGACTTCATCGTGGAGGGCTTCGATAGGTCCAAGGAGGTCTTCATCATCACGGACAGGCCCCAGGCCATCAGCGACGCCCTCATCGAGGTCTTTGGCTGCGGCACCACGAAGATCGCCGCCGTGGGCGGCTACTCCAACGCGGAAAAGACCATCGTCTATTTCGTGGTGAACCGGTTCCAGATATCCCGCATGCGCACCATCGTCCACCAGATCGACCCGGCGGCGTTTATGACCATCCGCGAGGTGGCGGATGTGTTCAAGAGCAATAACAGGTGAGGACAGCCGGAGGTGGGCGCCGGGACCGCGCGACAAATCGGTATTTAGTGGAGGCATATCGTTTATGGAGAGGCTCAAAGCAATTCTTCTTTCACCCGCAGGGATGAAAATCGTAAATGTGCTTTTCTTTCTGACGGTTTTAATACGCAATAATGGTCTTATAATCGCCGCACATCTTGTGTGGGTGCTGTATCTCGTCGTCACAATCAAGAACACCGCCGACAAAACGCTTAAAGCGGCATATCGGGTAATGGTCATTTATGCGGTCGTGATAATTGCCGCCAACGGGTATTTCCTGATACACGGGAACTAACAGCATTGTATGACGGTGTTTAGACGGCTTTGACAACTTCCCGTTTATCGGGAAGCGATCAACGCGACAGATCATCGCGAGGAACGCCAATGAACACCTTTGAGCAGATATGGGCCGTCGTGCGGCAGATACCGCCGGGGAAGGTGGCCACATACGGGCAGATCGCCCGTCTGACGGGCCGGCCCCGGGGTGCGCGGCTGGTGGGCTATGCCATGGCCGCCTGCCCGGCGGACAAGGACGTGCCCTGCCACCGTGTGGTGGACCGCTTCGGCGGCACGAAACAGGCCTTTGATACGTACATGCCCGACGGCCAGCGGTTCCTGCTGGAGGCGGAGGGCGTGACCTTCCGCCCGGACGGCACGGTGGATATGGACCGGTGCCAGTGGCGGCCGGAATAAGGAATCTTTTGAAAGGACGGAGCAGCTATGGCGATCACGGTGAATCTATATTATACGGGCAAAGAGGGCGCGGCGCGGCGGTTCGCGGAGGAGATGACGTCCTCCGGGACGGCGGGAGCCATCCGGGCCGAGGCGGGGAATCTGCGGTACGAGTACTTCTTCCCCATAGAGGATGCGGAGACCGTGCTGCTCATCGACAGCTGGGCCGACCAGGCCGCCCTGGACGCCCACCATGCCTCCCCCATGATGGGGCAAATCGCGGCGCTGCGGGAGAAGTACGACCTGCATATGCATGTGGAGCGGTACGTCTCCGACGAGGCGGAGCCTGCGAGGGACGCGGCATTCATCCGCAGGTGAGAAAAAGGAGAGAGAAACTTGGATCGGTACGATTTTGCCATATTTGACTTGGACGGGACCATCCTCTACACCCTGGAGGACCTGAAAAACAGCCTGAACTACGCGCTTACGAGCCACGGCTACCCGGCGCGGACCCTGGAAGAGGTACGCCGGTTCGTGGGCAACGGGGTGCGAAAGCTGGTGGAGCGGGGGGCCCCGGCGGGCACGGACCCCACCGAGCTGGACAGGCTCTATGAGACCTTCCACCAGCACTATAGAAGCCATGACCTGGACACCACCCGGCCCTATGAGGGTGTGCCGGAGCTATTGGGCCGCCTGCGGAAAGCGGGGGTGCGGCTGGCCGTAGTGTCCAACAAGGTGGACTACGCCGTGAAGGCCCTGTGTGAGCGGTTCTTCCCCGGCCAGTTCGACGTGGCCATCGGGGAGACACCGGAGGTTGCCAAAAAGCCCGCACCGGACATGGTGGAAAAGGCCCTGGCGGCCCTGGGGGCGGAAAAGGGCCGGGCCGTTTACATCGGCGACTCGGAGGTGGACGTGCAGACCGCCCGGAACGCGGGGCTCGATGAAATCATCGTGACCTGGGGCTTTCGCTCCCGGGAGGAGCTGGCGCTCTACGGGCCCAAGGCCCTGGCGGCGGACGCGGACGCCCTCTATGAGGCCGTCACGGGGGAGCGCTGAATCTTCCAAAATTCTTAAGAATTGACGGCTGCGAGACAGTTGCGCAAAATTATTTCTATGATATAATGTCATGGTATTATAGGTGGTGAGGCAGTGAGCTGGGAAGCGCGGAAAAAGCGGATATTCGACATCATCTCCGTGGGCAACCGGGAGGACT
>CANRKN010000176.1 GCA_947631215.1 uncultured Oscillospiraceae bacterium
AAAGGAGGCACATTTCTGTGCCTCCTGAATTTTATATATCACATTTACGCCTGTAAACGGTCTCTCAATGCGTCTTGTAAAACACGTGACAGACTGAGGTTTGATTTTGCAGCTCCATCGTCCATCCATTTTGGAATGCTTACCGTTCGCTTTACGGCGCATCCGTCTTTTACATTTGCGCATGTCAGATTAACGAATTCATTTTCCTCAACTTGAATGCTTTGCATATCACTGGGAGCGGGGAGATCCTGCTTTTTATCGATGAGATATTCGAGCCACTGGGACAGAGCGGACTCAGCCATATAGACCGCGTTGCTCAGCGACTTTCCCTCGCTGATGCACCCAGGCAAATCGGGATAAGTAATGGTATACGTCCCATCTTTGTTAAGATGGAATACTGCCGGATAGACATACTCTTTCACGATAACTCCTCCTTTGGCATTACACGTCATGGCCATTCACAATAGGCATCACGTCGTCTGCGGAGACGTGTTTCAATGTTTATTATATTACGTAAAATACGTAATTTCAAGCTGAACGGACTGCTGGGGATGGCATTCGGAAGATTTTTATCGGAGTAGTCCAGCAGACTTTTCGGCTGACCAGTTTATAGGACAGCGATACGCGTAGGATGGGGATACTGGGAGGTGTTTTTATGAATCACAAGGTCAGAGCGCTGGTCCAGGTGGAGAAATACGGCCTGTTCGGAAAGAAGAAGGTCTTTGAAGAGAGAACTATCACGGTGGACGGCGAGACGTACAGAAAGATGAAAAAGGCAGAGCGGGACCGCCCTTTCAGCATTGGGGAGATGATGTTCTACGACTTTTTGTGGGACGATGAAGACTGACGGCAGCTAACTTGGCATTGCCGGATAAGCGGCTTTGCGGTAAAATACGGAAGGAGGACTAAAAATGAGCATTATATTGAGAAGCTATCGTGAAGTGTGGCGAGATGCGCTGCGGGCAGAGGCCGGACCTGACCAGGTGACACGCCTGCCCATGCGCCGAATCGGTGCAAAGGACGGCGTGTATGTCATCACGGGCGCCCGGCATGAGGAGGCGGCCCGGTACATGATGGAGCAGCTGGCGGCGGACCACGGCCTGGCGGCAGAGATCGTCCTGGCCGGCGAGGTGGAGGATATGTTCGGTGTAGCCGTGGACGTAGAGTACCCTGGCGTGAGGGCTGGGTAAAAACTTCGGCAGATTTTAGAGTTTTCTTAAAATCTGCCGAAAAAAAGATAATGCAGCGGGAGAGGGTTTGCTATGCAGAGGTGTCCCTGGTGCCTGATGAACGAGCGGCAGACGCGCTACCACGACGAGGAGTGGGGCGTGCCGGTCCATGACGACCGCAAACAGTTCGAGTTCCTCATGCTGGAGGCCATGCAGTGCGGCCTCAGCTGGGACACGGTGCTACGCAAGCGGGAGATATTCCGCGGCTGCTTTGATGGGTTCGACTATAACAAGGTCGCGGCTTACACAGATGAGGATGTGGACCGCATCATGGCCGTGCCCGGCATGATCCACTCCCGGAGAAAGATCGAGGCAGTCATCAATAATGCCCGGTGCGTACAGCGCATCCGGGCGGAGTTCGGCACGTTTTCGGACTATCTCTGGGGCTGGACCGGCGGGAAGACGATGCTCTACAAGGGCCATGAGCTGGGCCGCATCCCGGCGTCCAACGACCTCTCCGACCGCATCGCCAGGGACCTGAAAAAGCGGGGAATGAAGTTCATCGGCAGCGTGACGGTTTACGCCCACCTGCAGGCCTGCGGTATCGTCAACGACCACGTGAAGGAGTGCTTCCGGTATCGGGAGCTGGTGGATAGCTCGGACGTGGAGTGGACGGAGGAATGAGCATGCTGCATAACGGGATATACGAACAGGTCATCAATAAGGCGCTGGACAGGGAGCTTGCCGCAACGGACAAGCTCAGTCAGACCGCGCCCATTGACGCTGCGGAGGCGGCAAAGGTCCTGGCAAAGTATGTGGCCGCCGTGGTGGAGAAGGGGCTTGAAAATGTCCAGGACAACGGCGGCGACGTAAACTCTCAGGTGGAACTGGTCAACCGCATCGTATCCACGATCATCGCGGAAACATCCGAGGCCGACTTCGATGAGCTCACTGTGGCGGAACGCGCGGAGCAGCTTCTCGCGCTCCTGGACAAGCAAAACAGCATGCTCGCCCTGGACGAGAAAGCGGAAATCGTCCGGCCTGTGACATCCATCGCGCAGAGCTCCCTTTTCACCGGCGCGGTGCATGAACCGCAGATGTATACCGAGCTGAAAAAGGAGATCGTCACCAGCGACCGGATCGACATGCTGGTCTCCTTCATAAAGTGGAGCGGCCTGCGCCTCATCATGGATGAGCTCACAGCGTTCACCCAGCGCGGCGGTACGCTGCGGGTCATCACCACGTCTTATATGGGCGCCACCGATGTAAAGGCCATCGAGGAGCTCCGCCAGCTGCCCAACACCCAAATCAAGGTCAGCTATGACACGAAGCGGACACGCCTGCATGCCAAGACCTATGTGTTCTATCGGGACACCGGCTTCACCACGGCATATGTTGGCTCGTCAAACCTGTCCAACGCCGCCATGTCCAGCGGGCTGGAGTGGAACGTGAAGGTCACGAAAAGCGACCTGCCGGAGACCATCGACAAGATCGCCGCGACGTTTGAGAGCTACTGGAACTCCAATGAGTTTGAGTACTACGATGAGGGGCAGAAGGAGCGGCTGGCCCGGGCGCTGAAGGCGGAAAAGTACTTTGACAGCAGCAATGCCGAGGTCTATACCCTGGACATTCTGCCCTACTCCTACCAGCAGGAGATATTGGACAAGCTGGATGCGGAGCGCTCCGTGCGGGGGTACACCAGAAACCTTGTGGTAGCCGCCACGGGCACGGGGAAAACGGTCATCTCTGCATTGGACTATAAACGGTTTCGCAGGCAGAACCCGGGAAAACCCTGCCGTCTGTTGTTTGTTGCCCACCGTGAGGAGATCCTCCGGCAGAGCCTGTATACCTTTCGGGCGGTGCTGAAGGACGCCAATTTCGGAGAAATGTTTGTGGGCAGCTTCCGGCCTGAGAGCATTGATAATCTGTTCATCTCCATCCAGACGTTCAACTCCCAAGACTTTACGGAGAAGACTTCGCCGGACTTCTACGATTACATCGTCGTGGATGAGTTCCACCATGCGGCGGCACCGACGTACCAGAAGCTGCTCGACTACTACCAGCCCAAAATCCTTCTGGGCCTGACCGCAACGCCGGAGAGAATGGACGGCAAGAGCATCCTGTCGTATTTCAATAACCGCATCGCCGCAGAGATCCGGCTGCCAGAGGCCATCGACCGGAAGCTGCTGTGCCCGTTCCAGTATTTTGGCGT
>CANRKN010000177.1 GCA_947631215.1 uncultured Oscillospiraceae bacterium
GGCGCCAGCGAGAACACCATCGGCTACGCCGCGGCCTACATGCAGATCTACGCCCTGGGCACCGCCTTCGTGCAGCTAACCCTGGGCATGAACGCCTACATCACCGCCCAGGGCTTCGCCAAGATGGGCATGCTCACGGTGCTCATCGGCGCGGTGTGCAACATCGTCCTGGATCCCATATTCATCTTCCTGCTCCATATGGGCGTCCGGGGCGCGGCCCTGGCCACCGTGATAAGCCAGGGCATATCCTGCGTCTGGGTGGTGAAGTTCCTCTCCGGCCAAAAGAGCATCCTGCGGCTCAAAAAGGACACCCTCCCCATCCGCATGGACCTGGCCCTGCCCTGTATCGCCTTGGGCATAGCCCCCTTCGTCATGCAGGGCAGCGAGAGCGTCATCTCCGTGTGCTTCAACTCGTCGCTTTTAAAGTACGGCGGGGACGTGGCTGTGGGGGCCATGACCATCCTCACCAGCGTGATGCAGTTCGCCATGATGCCCCTGCAGGGCCTGGGCCAGGGGGCCCAGCCCATATCCAGCTACAACTTCGGCGCGAAAAACGTGGCCCGGGTGAAGTCCACCTTCCGGTGGCTCCTGGCGGTGAGCATGGGCTACGCCTGCACATTGTGGGCCCTCATCATGCTCTTTCCCCGTTTGTTCGCCGGCATCTTCACCCCGGACCCCACGCTCCTGGACTTCGCCGCCAAGGCCCTTCGCATCTACTGCGGGGCCATGGGCCTGTTCGGCATCCAGATCGCCTGCCAGATGACCTTCGTGTCCCTGGGCAAGGCGGGCAGTTCCGCCATCGTGGCCATCATGCGAAAGTTCGTGCTCCTGCTGCCGCTCATCTACCTCATGCCCCATCTCATGGCGGACAAGACCATGGCGGTCTATACCGCCGAGCCCGTGGCAGACGTGCTGGCCGTCACCTTCACCGCCATATTGTTCTTCTTCCAGTTCAGAAAGGCCCTCCGGTCCATGGAGGACTGAGCTCCACATAGAGAACGCGCCCCGCTCAGCCGAGCGGGGCGCTTATCGTATTTATATCATCCCACGTAGCCCGTGGCAGTGACGGTAGGCAGACTCACGCCGCTGTAGGAGCCCTGGAAATTCCAGGTGGCGGAGAGATTCCCCGTGGTGCCCGTGGGCACGTCCAGGCTCGCGGTAAAGAGGCTGGTCACGGTGTAGCTGTCGTCCATAACATTGATGGCGCTGCCGGATACTGTGGTGCTGTAGCCGGCCAGGGACACCGTCACCGGCTCGCTGATGACCTGCAGGCTGTAGGACTGGATGGAGCCGCTGACGGTATAGCGGGTGGTCCCGCCGCCCATATCCACCCCCTGCCAGGAGATGGCCAGGTTCAGGTTCGTGCCCGTGCTGGACACGGCGCTGCCGCTGGACACCACCGTGCCGGGCGCCGCCGTGGCGGGCGGCTCCGTGGGCGGCGCGGTAGGCTGCGGCGTGGCCGTGGGCTCCGGCGTGACCGTAGGCGCCGGGGTGTCCGTGGCGGGCGGCTGGGTGGGCGGGGCCGTCTCCAGCGGCGGCTGGGTGGGCGGCGCCGTGTAGACCGGCGGGCTGGTGTACCCCGCCGGGGCGGTATAGGCCGGGGCCGGGGGCATGGTCTCGGACACAGGCGTGGTGACCTGGGCCTGGGCCAGCGCGCTGGACAGCGGCGCGGGCACGGGCAGGTCCTCCCGGCTGCACCGTGCGAAGAGATAGAGCTCTCCGCCCAATATAAGGATAAGCGCTATGGCCAGCGCGATGATCTTTCCCTTTCTCATGGCTCTCCCCTCTTTTCTTTCCGCTCCCATTATAATCCCGCACCGCCCGCCGGTCCAGTGCCCGGCGCAAATTTAATATTTTCGCCCGCCCTCTACCATTTTCCCGCCATATCTGATAAACTGTCATAGAACCAAAACCAAACAGAAACGGACGGATACATATGAAAAGAACGCTTTGCCTGCTGCTGGCCGTGCTCATGCTGCTGCTCACGGCCTGCGGCGGCGCGGAGGACGAGGCGGGCCGGCTCCTGGCCGACGCCCTTACGGAGGCGGACAGCCTGCTCACATCCGATGACAGCGCCAAACAGAACGACGCCCAGGACTGGGCGCCGGAGTACGGCGGGTACTACTACGACGTGGAGAACGTGGTGCTGTACCTCATGGCCTACGGCGAGCTGCCCCCCAACTATATCACCAAGGACGAGGCCCGGGACCTGGGCTGGCAGGGCGGGTCCGTAGAGGATTATCTGGACGGGGCCGCCATCGGCGGAGACCGTTTCGGCAACTACGAGGGTCTGCTGCCCGAGGCAAAGGGCCGGTCCTATACCGAGTGCGACATCGACACGGACAGCTACGGCTCCCGGGGTTCCCGGCGGCTGGTGTTTTCCAATGACGGGCTTTTCTTCTACACCCACGACCACTACGAGCACTTCGACGAGGTGTACGTGACGGAAGACTATGAGGTGACATGGTGAAAAGAGTAGAACTGGACGGGGCAAAGCTCCTGACGAAGGAGCAGGCACACCCCTATTTGAAACAGGCCCTGGACCTGCCGGACTATTATGGCGGCAATCTGGACGCGCTGCACGACTGTCTGACGGAGCTTTCCGGCGTGACGCTGGTGCTGCATGACGCCCAGAGCATGCGGGAAAGCGGCTATGGTGCGCGCGTCCTGGCCGTGCTGGAGGATGCTGTCCGGGAGAACCCCGGCCTGCGGCTGGAATATGCTGAGAACTATACCGTGCGCTTCGCCACGGAGGCGGACGGTCCCGCCCTGCTGGCCATATACGCGCAGTATATCGACACCTCCATCACCTTTGAGTACACCCTGCCCTCGGCGGAGGAGTTCACCGGGCGCATCCGGGACATCTCCAAAGTATACCCCTATCTCGTCCTGGAGCGGGACGGCGTGCCCATAGGCTATGCCTACGCCCACCGGTCCCGGGAGCGGGTGGCCTACGACTGGGTGGCGGAGCTGAGCATCTACCTGGATAAATCCGCCGCGGGCCAGGGGCTGGGCAAGCGGCTGTACAGCCTGCTCATGGACCTTCTCGCCATGCAGGGGCTCAAAACGGCCATGGGCTGCGTCACCGTGCCCAACGCCGCCAGCGAGGCGATGCACGCAGACCTGGGCTTTACGCGGGTGGGGCTCTCCCCCAACGCGGGGTACAAGGCCGGGGCCTGGCGGGACGTATCTTGGTTTGAAAAAGTCCTTGGGCCTTACGACGTGCCCCCCGCGCCCCTGCTGCCCATCCGTGCGGTGGATGCCGGGGCCGTGGCGGAGCGCATGGCCCGGTTCTGAGTCATGACCACCAGTAAACTGGTGGCATGAGTAGCCCCTGGAAGGGGCAAATACGGACGTAGCCCCTGGAAGGGGC
>CANRKN010000178.1 GCA_947631215.1 uncultured Oscillospiraceae bacterium
GAGCTGAAGTCCTTCGCGGAGGTCACGCTCCCCATGATGATGTCCGGCGTCGTCTCCGGCGCCATCATGAGCTGGGTCACCGTCATCAGCGAGCTGAGCTCGTCCATCATGCTCTACCGCGCCTCCACCCAGACGCTGACGGTCTCCGTTTATACGGAAGTCATCCGCGACTGCTTTGGCAACGCGGCGGCCTATTCCACCATCCTGACACTGACCAGCGTACTGTCCCTGCTGCTGTTCTTCAAGATCACCGGCAGGCGGGATATCAGCGTGTGATCTGCCCGGCATCATGATCCACAGTAATGATCAGGCGGCGCCCAACTTTGGGTGCCGCCTGAATCGTTGTATATCGTAACAGCGGTCCGTCTTCAGAAAGATTGCCTTTTTCGCCAGGGCTCTGTCGCATGTGGCCGCGTCATCGCCGTGGATGGCAAGGCCCTCCGTGATGGCCGCGCCGGGACACAGCCGGGCGATGTCCCGCAGGGAGTTGGAAAAGCCGCTGCCGCCATGGGAGTAGTTCTGTCCCGCGTGGGAGAAATAGGCGATCAGGGTTTTCATAGTTGATGTTCTCCTTTTTATTTTCTGCCCAGGGCAAACTTGCCCGCCCGCATAGAGGCGATGACGCCGCCGTCGATGAGAAGGTCCGTGCCGGTGATGAATCCCGCGTCCGGCCCCAGCAGGAACGCGCCCGCTGCCGCGATCTCGTCGATGGTGCCCGTGCGCCGGGCCGGGGAGGCGTCTATCATGCCCTGGTAGGTGTTGCCGGGGGCGTTGAACTCGTCGTAGGCCAGGGGCGTGACGATGATGCCGGGGCTGAGGGTATTGATGCGGGCCCGGCGCTCGCCCCATGTAGTCGCGGCCGCCGCCTGTACCCGGAGCTGGTTGGCCCGCTTGGCCACGATGTAGGCCGCGCCGGAAGAGGCCGTCTTGCTCCCGTCCAGGCAGGGCAGCTTGGCAAGCTCCGCCGCCGGCGTCATGGCCAGGTCCTGCTCGTCCTCCTTTGTCAGCGCCGAGGGCATATACCCGGTCTGGCTTGCTACCACCAGGCCCGCGCCGCCGGGGGCCATGACCGCGCCAAAGGCGTCGATGGCGTAGGCGGTGCCGATCAGGTCCAGGGCGATGATGTGCGCGGGGCTCGCCTGACTGGGGGAGGCCCCCGCCGTCATCACGAAAACCTTGACCGGCCCCAGAGAGGCGGCCTTTTCCGCAAAGGCTTTCAGGGAAGCGGGGTCACAGGCGTCCACGACGTGGGTCTGCACGTCATAGCCGCTGTACTGAAAATCGTGGCTCACCCGCTCCAGGGCTTTTTCGCTGATATCGCCCAGGAGTATCTTTTTGCCCACCGCCACGCGCCGGACGATGGCGGTGCCCATGGCTCCCGCGCCCAGCAGGACCACTACGTCTTTGTTCTCGTTCCGATCCAGGATCATGGATGTTCCCTCCTTGTTGGTTCTTGACAGGACCAGTATAGCATTGTAGAATCAATAAAGCTAAACGAAGTATTGGATAGTTAATCGAAAATATTGATTATACAGGTGAACGGTATGACCACAAAAGATATGGACGCCATTCTGGAGGTGGCCCAGACCCACAATTTCAACCGGGCGGCGGAGAATCTCTTTATGGCCCAGTCTACTTTGAGCTATCACATCAAGGCTGTAGAGGACGAGCTGGGCTTTGCCATCTTCGTCCGCTCTGGCAAGGGCGCGGCCCTGACGCCAGCGGGGGAGCAGTTTTGCGTCACCCTGCGGAACGTGCGCCAGGAACTGAAAAACGCCGTGGAACAGGCCCAGAATTTCAGCGCCCGGTACGCGGAAAATATCTCCGTCGGTATGCCCGTCCGCTCGGCCATCTATGACCTGCCCCGGCTCATGCGGCGGTTTGCCCAGATACACCCTGCCGTCTCCGTCACGCCGGTCTACTCCTATGCCAGCTCCATTGACCAGTTCCTCAAGGGTGAGACGGACGTGCTGTTCGCATTGGAGGCCAGCGTCCGGCATATCTCCGATATTCGGATCGAGCCCTTTTATGAAAGCTCCATCTATCTCATCACCCTGCCCGGCGACCCGCTGGCGAAAAAGGAACGTGTCACCGCCGACGACCTGGCGGGCCGGACGCTGATGATCGGCGGCGGCTCCCCGCCCGCTCTGAAAAGGGTCCAGCAGCGGATCATCGCCGGGGGCCAGGTGAACTACTTCAACAGCGCCGACCATGAGACCACGCTGACCAACGTGGCGGCGGAAAAGGGCGTGTGCCTCTCGCCGGGGTTCCTCAATGACCACAATCCCGAATTTGCCTGGACGCCCTTTGACTGCAAGGAGACCATCTCCTGCGTGCTCTGCACCCACCGGGAGGACCAGCGCCCCATCGTCCGGGAGTTCGTGGCCCTTCTGCGGGAGCACTACAGGGCGAAATGACAGCCCCTATGCAACGCTCAAGGCAAAATGCAACGCTGATACGACAAATGCAACGCTCCCGCTCCGAGCGTTGCATTGTATCAATTTGCGCAGTCTCTGCCACGTCAGAAGAGCCTTGAAGATTCGAGGTCCTGGCAACAGAGGGGTTCTGTAAGACAGTATGACACCGGATAATTGAAAAGTGGCAACTGCCTTACGGAATTGGAATCGACAGAGCAGACAGCGGCTGGTGCGAAATGCACCAGCCGTTGTCTGTTTTAAATCGCTTAAAAACTTTGAAGCATGTTACGCAATGAACCCCGGTTTTTGAGGGGTGCCGTATGTTACCCTTACCCCTATGACTTTGACGATCTGAACCCGTTGCGCCGCAAGGGTTTCAGAGGCTCTAAAGCGTGACATCGAACCTCTGTTTTTCATAGGCTTTTATATGCGTGGTAGATACTTAAATATTTTGAAGTATGTGACGCAATAGACCCCGGTTTTCGAGGTGTGCCGTATACTACCCTTACCCCCCTGGCTTTGGCGCTCTGAAAGCCCCACGCCGCAAGGGGTCTGACCGGCCAAAAGCGTCACATCGAACTCTTGTTTTCACTGGGTCACACATATAGTAGCAAATCGTTAAATATTTTTAAGCATGTCCGCATATAGACCCCCGTTTTCGGGTGTCGCCATATACTACCCTTACCCCTCTACGTTTAACGGCTCCAACCCCTTGCGGCAGAAGGGGCCCAGAGTGCTAAAATGCGGACATCGACCCCTGATATGTGGGGCAAGGAACAGATACTACAAGAGAGGCGACAGCGGAAATAGCTGTCGCCCCTCTTACAGACAGGGAGAGCGGAAGCAGGCGGGGCTGTCAATGGCGGCTCGGAGAGCCGTTCATCTTGACCATTGACAGCATCGGCGGCTTCTGCTATGGATGCTTATGC
>CANRKN010000179.1 GCA_947631215.1 uncultured Oscillospiraceae bacterium
TTCACGTTCCACCGCTCGATGAGGCCGGACAGGGCCATGGCGGTGACGGTCTTGCCGGAGCCGGACTCCCCCACCAGCCCCAGCCGCTGGCCGGGCTCCATTTGCAGGTCCACGCCCCTGACGGCCTCCTTGGCGGTAGAGAGGAACGTCACGTGCAGGTCCCGGATGTCAAGAAGCATGGTCTACGCCTCCCATCCCCTCGCTCAAGAGCCCAAAGCCCAGCACCAGCAATATGATGGCCGCCCCGGCGCTGAGGGCGTACCATGGCGCGGTGAGAAGATACCCCTGGGCCTCGTTGAGCATCCGGCCAAGGCTGGCGTCCGGAGGCTGGACCCCCACGCTCAGGTAGCTCATGGACGCCTCCGCCAGTACGGCGTTATTGAAGCCTATGGCCACGTTGGGCAGCAGCACGGGCACGATGTTGGGCAGGATGTGCCGGAACAGTATGCGCATGTCCCCCGCCCCCATGAGCCGGGCGCTGGCCACGTAATCCAGGGCCTTCTGCCGGGCCACCTCCGCCCGGACCACCCGGGCGAAGCTGGGGATGAAGAGAAGCCCCAGGGCCAGAATGATGTGGTACTTCCCGGAGCCGAACAGCGCCACCAGCACCAGGGCCAGCAGGATACTGGGGAAGGCCGCCAGGGCGTCGTTGAGGCGCATGACCACCTCGTCCAGCCACCCGCCGTAATACCCCGTGAGCCCGCCGATGACGAGCCCGGCGGTGAGGCCGATGGCCACCGTGGCGGCGGCGATA
This sequence comes from uncultured Oscillospiraceae bacterium, assembly GCA_947631215.1. Next base: position 755 of record CANRKN010000179.1, read on the forward strand.
ACGGCGGTGGCGCCGGCGCCCTCCACCACCCGGGAGAAGATGTCCCGGCCGAAGTTGTCCGTGCCCAGCAGATGGGAAAAGCTGGGCGAGAGCATCTTGGCCTTTCCGTTCATGGCGTTGGGGTCATAGGGGGTCCAGACCATGCCCACCAGGATGATGGTCACCATGATGGCGGTGATGACCGCCCCCGCTTTGAAGTTTTTGTTGTGCCGCAGGTCCATATCTCACCCCAGCCTTACTCGGGGATCTATGTATTGCGTGAGTACGTCCGCTAAATAATTCATAAATACCACGATGAACGCGATGATGACCACGATGCACTGCACCACGGGATAGTCCCGGTTGCCGATGCTGGCAAGCAGGAGCCGGCCCAGCCCCGGCAGGGCGAACACCTGCTCCACGATGATGGACCCGGCCACGATGTCCGCCAGCGTCATGGCCACGAAGGTGACCACGGGCAGAATGGCGTTTCTCAGCACATGGAACCGCAGTACGCCCCAGCGGGAATTGCCCCGGCTGTAGGCCGTGCGCACATAGTCCATCTGCATCTGGTTCAAAATGGACGAGCGCAGCAGCTTCGTCACCATGGCCGCCTTGGGGATGGCGATGGCCAGCGCCGGGAAGAAGAGATAGCCCAAAAACCCCCAGAAACTATCCCGGGGGCTTATGAACCCGCCCGGCACGAATAATTTCAGTACCAGGCCGAACACGTATGTAAAGAGGATGCCCAGGAAGAACGGGGGAATGGCCATGAACACCTGGTTCATGGCCACGAATACCCTGTCCAGCCGTCCGCCCTGAAAGCGCGCCAGCGTGATGCCAAGAGGGATGCTGATGGCGATGACCATGAGCCAGGCCATGAGGGAGAGCCCCGCCGTGACGGTGCCCTTCCCCTCCAGGACCTTTTCCACGCCCATGCCATAGCTGTAGCTGTCGCCCATATCCCCGGTGACGAACCCGGTGAGCCAGTCGAAGTAACGCACGAACACGTTCCTGTCCAGTCCCATCTCGTGCCGCAGGGCCTCGGCCCGCTCCGGAGTGTAGTCGGTGCCCAGGAGCTTGGTGACGGGGTCCGCGGGGATGATCTGGAAGGCCAGGAAGGCGAGCAGGGATATGAGGAGCAGGGTGACGGCTAATATTCCTGTTTTTTTCAGTACATACTGCAAGCTGTTTCCTTACACGGTCTTATAGACCGTGGACATGTCCATGACGTACAGGGGGTAGAACTGATACCCCTGGACGTTGGGCTGGGTCACCACGAAGTCCGCCAGGTCCTGGATGTACACATTGGCGGCCGACTCGGTGAGGATGGTCTCGCACTCCTTGAACTTCGCGGTCTGCTCCGCGTCGTCCGTGGTGGCCAGCGCCGCGGCGTAGGCCGCGTCATAGGCCTCATTCTCAAAGCCTATGAAGTTCTTGGCGTTGGAGCTCTCAAACCGGGCCAGCAGCGCCGAGGCCGTGAGAGTGGAGGCGTCCATGCCGTGGAGGGTGGCCTCGAAGTCCCGGCCCTGGTAGACATCGGAGTACCAGGCGCTGTTTTCCATCTGCTCGATCTTCGCGTCCACCATGCCGGTCTGGCGCAGCAACTCCACCAACGCCTGGGCGGTGTTCACGTGGGGCGTATAGGCCGCCACCACGTCGATGGTGAACTCCAATGGTTTGGCGGCGCTGTAGCCGGCCTCGGTGAGCAGCTCCTGCGCCTTGGCGATGTTGCACTCATAATAGTCCGTCAGGGCCTCGTCGAAGTACTTGCCGAAGGCGGGGTACATGCTGCTGCCCAGGGCCGTGCCGTGGCCGTCCCCGGCCAGGTCGATGACCATCTGCTTGTCGACGGCGTAGCACAATGCCTGCCGGACCCGGACGTCGTCGAAGGGGGCGCGGGCGTTGTTGAGGTACAGCGCCTGCACCAGGTTCATGCTCCCCTCCAGCACGCTGAGGCCGGAAAGCTCCGCCACCTGGCTGGCCTCCAGATGGGCCGCCATGTCGATGGCGCCGGAGCGCAGGCTCATGACCATGGTCTGGCCGTCCTCGATGACCTTGAAGGTCACTTTGGCGGACTTAGCCGGCTGGCCCCAGTAGTCGTCGAACCGCTCCAGGACGATGTTCTCCTGGACGGAGCGGGAGACGTACTTGAAGGGCCCGGTGCCCACGATGCCGTTCGCCGGGTCGCTCCCCTCGGGGATAATTGCAGCGGTCATGTAGGCGATGAACTCCGCGTCGGGCGCGGAGAGGGTGACGACGACGGTGCGGTCGTCGGGGGCCTCCACGGCGGATATGCCCGCCAGGGTGGCCATCAGGGGCTCCCCGGTCTCAAGCCCGGCAGCGCGGGTCAGGGAATAGACGACGTCCCCGACCATGACCTCATTTCCGTTGTGGAACCGCACGCCCTCACGGAGGGTGAAGGTGTATTCATCGGCGGTTTCATTGACGGCGTAGCTTTCGGCGACGGCGGGGACGAGATTTCCTTGTGTATCGGGCTTTACCAGCCCTTCATAGATGTTGAAAAGGACTTCTCTGGTTCCTGCCAGCGACGAAGATACGTGCGGGTCAAGACTGCTGTCCAGGTCTGAGGCGATGCC
>CANRKN010000180.1 GCA_947631215.1 uncultured Oscillospiraceae bacterium
ACAGCTATTGTATCACGGGCATCTCTAAGCCTGCTGATATCTGGATTATTAACTTTCAAACTTATTATACGAGGAGGGCGCGCATGGAACAGTATAATGTGACCGGCATGAGCTGCGCGGCCTGCTCCGCCCGGGTGGAAAAGGCGGTGAGCAAGGTCCCCGGCGTCACCGCCTGCGCGGTGAGCCTGCTGACAAACTCCATGGGCGTGGAGGGCACCGCGTCCCCCGCGGATATTATCGCGGCGGTGGTGGACGCGGGCTACGGCGCGTCCCTGAAGGGCGCGGCCAGTGCCAAAAATGCCCCGGCGGCTGGGGAGGATGAACTCAAGGATACCGAAACGCCCAAGCTCCTGCGCCGGCTCATCATAAGCGTGTGCATATTGCTGCCGCTGATGTACGTGTCCATGGGGCACATGCTGTGGGACTGGCCACTGCCGGGATTCCTGCGGGGCAACATGGTGTCCATCGGGCTCTATGAGCTGGTGCTGACGGCGCTGGTGATGGTCATCAACAATAAGTTCTTCGTTTCCGGCTTCAAGGCCCTGTGGCACCGGGCGCCCAACATGGACTCCCTGGTGGCGTTGGGGGCCGCGGCGGCCTTTGGCTACAGCCTGTGGGCCCTCTTCGCGGCGAGCTCCGCCATGATGACCGGCGGGGCGGAGGCGGCCATGGGGTACATGGACGAATTTTACTTTGAGAGCGCCGCCACCATTTTGACCCTCATCACCGTGGGCAAGACCCTGGAGGCCCGCTCCAAGGGCCGGACCACCGACGCCCTCAAGGGGCTCATGAAGCTGGCGCCCAAGACCGCCACCGTCCTGCGGGGGGGCAAGGAGGTCCAGGTGCCCGTGGAACAGGTGGCCGCCGGGGACGAGTTCGTGGTGCGGCCGGGGGAGAACATCCCCGTGGACGGGGTGGTGCTGGAGGGCTCCAGCGCCGTGGACGAGTCCACCCTTACCGGCGAGAGCGTGCCCGTGGACAAGGAGCCGGGCGCCAATGTGTCCTCCGGCACCATGAACCAGTCCGGGTTCCTCCGCTGCCGGGCCACAAGGGTGGGGCAGGACACGACGCTGTCCCAGATTATCCGCATGGTCAGCGACGCCGCCGCCACCAAGGCCCCCATCGCCAAGGTGGCCGACAAGGTGTCGGGCATCTTCGTGCCCACGGTCATCGCCATCGCCCTGGTGACCATCGCGGCCTGGCTCATCGCCGGGCGGGCGCCCGGCTTCGCCCTGGCCCGGGGCATATCCGTGCTGGTGATAAGCTGCCCCTGCGCCTTAGGCCTCGCCACCCCCGTGGCGGTGATGGTGGGCAGCGGCGTGGGCGCGAAAAACGGCGTGCTCTTCAAGACCGCCGCGTCGTTGGAGGCCACCGGCCGGACGGAGATCGTGGCGCTGGATAAGACCGGCACCATCACGGAAGGGCGGCCCCAGGTGACGGATATCCTCCCGGCGGCGGGCGTCACGGAGGAGGAGCTTATGCGCCTTGCCTGGGCGCTGGAGCGCAAGAGCGAGCACCCCCTGGCGAGGGCGGTGAACGAGCGGGCGGAGGGTATGGGACTTGAACCCATACAGGCTGACGACTTCCAGGCCCTGCCGGGCAACGGCCTGGCAGGGACGGTGGAGGGGCGCGCACTTCTCGGCGGCAGCGGCAGTTTCATCGGCGGGAAGGTGACCGTGAGCGCGGCCATGCGGGAGAAGGCCGACGCCCTGGCGGGCCAGGGGAAGACGCCCCTCTTCTTCGCCCGGGACGGGGAGCTTCTGGGCGTCATCGCCGTGGCGGACGTGATAAAGCCCGACAGCCCGCAAGCGGTGAAGGAGCTGCAGAACATGGGCGTGCGGGTGGTCATGCTCACCGGCGACAATGAGCGCACCGCCCGGGCCATCGGGGCCCAGGCCGGCGTGGACGAGGTGGTGGCCGGGGTGCTGCCCGACGGCAAGCAGAGCGTCATCCAGCGGCTCAAAAAAGAGGGCAAAGTTATCATGGTGGGCGACGGCGTGAACGACGCCCCGGCACTGACCAGCGCCGACACGGGCGTCGCCATCGGCGCGGGCACGGACGTGGCCATCGACGCGGCGGACGTGGTGCTCATGAAAAGTTCCCTCGCGGACGTGCCGGCGGCCATCCGCCTGAGCCGGGCGACCTTGCGGAATATCCATGAGAACCTCTTCTGGGCGTTCATCTACAACAGTCTCGGCATCCCCCTGGCTACGGGGCTCTTCATCCCCCTCTTCGGCTGGCAGATGGACCCCATGTTCGGCGCGGCGGCCATGAGCCTTTCCAGCTTCTGTGTGGTGACGAACGCGTTGAGATTAAACTTCTTCAACATGCATGATCCCCGCCATGACCGGCGGATCAGACATAAAAAATCAACTGTGGAAAAGGAGACGAAAACGATGGAAAAGACCATGAATATCGAGGGCATGATGTGCGCCCACTGCGAGGCCCGGGTGAAGAAGGCCCTGGAGGCCGTGGCCGGCGTGCAGGAGGCGAAGGTGAGCCATGAGGCGGGCACCGCCGTGGTGACCCTTGCCGCCGACGTGGCCAACGAGACCCTGAAAAAAGCCGTGGAGGACCAGGACTACAAAGTCACGGCGATAGCGTAAGGGCAATATGATTCCTAAAGCCTCCCCTCGGGGAGGCTTTCCTTTTTCCGGAACGAAACACAATTGCCCAAAAAGCCGGCCCGGAGGATCGGGCCGAAATTCGGGTCGTGCTTTCTGCAATTCGGGACACAGCTCTTGACACTTGCCTCGGATTTGCCTGATACTATGACTAGCTTGGCGGTGTCGTGCCCTGTTGGGGAATGACGCTGAATGGTAATGAATTAAGGAGGAACTATTATGAACGAAGAGAAGGAAACCCTGCGGGGGAGGGCAACGCCTGAACAGAAGGAGGCCCTGAACGACGAGGCCGTGAAGGATGTGTCCGGCGGGGTTTGTAAACAGAGCTGGGAGGAATTTCAGCGTTTGAGCTGCCACGACTGTACGAGAGATAGGTGTCCTAATCCGGACAACAGGTGGGAAGTCTGGAATAGTATATATGAGTTGTACTGGGATGATAAATGTCCCTATAAAGTTGTCTATAGGAGCAGGTAAAGGTATAAGTACTGAACGGCCAGACCGCAAAAGACGTGTGGGACGGCGCAGGAAGGCATTAAGATGAACCTTAATACAATAGGCTGCATGAGATTTGTCCATCGTGACGGCAATACAAAAGGAAAAAGAGGTCACCCATCATGGCTGCAGAAGTCAAGGGGAAGTAGACAAGAGGAAACAACCAAAGGATCAAAAGCCCAGTTCAGCCTTGTACTGAGCCGGGCTTTTGTA
>CANRKN010000181.1 GCA_947631215.1 uncultured Oscillospiraceae bacterium
GGGCTACGCTTCCATGGTCCCGCCCGTGGACGAGCAGAAATAAGCGAGCAGAGTATAAACCCAAAGGTATAAACCCACTAACAGATCGAGACTTCTGATGAGGTCTCGATCATTTTATAATGAAGAAAACAGGACAGGAGGTCTCTGGAATGAGAGGCACATATACACGCTTTATCGCCGGGCTTTTGGCGCTGGTGATGGTACTGGCCCTGGCGGCCTGCGGGAAAGCTGCCGCCGCAGAGGATGCGCCCACCGCCGCGCCCCAGCCCACTGAAGCGGAGCAGACGGCGGACGAGACAGCGGAAGCGAATGGCGCGGCCGGCGGAGGAAATATCCTGATCGCCTATTTCACCGCGGCGGAAAACAGCGGCGTGGACGCCGTATCCTCCGCCAGCGTTGTCACCGTGGACGATACGGCCAAGGGCGTGTCCCAGGCCGTGGCGGACATGATCGCGGAGCGGACAGGCGGCGAGCTTTTCTCCATTCAGACCAGCGTGGTGTACCCCGCCGATATGGGCGAGCTGATCGACTATGTGGCCGAGGAGCAGGACGCCGGTGTGCTTCCCGAACTGACCACCCACATCGAGGACCTGGACGAGTATGACACGGTGTTCGTGGGCTTCCCCATCTGGTGGTACGATATGCCCCAGGTGATGTATTCCTTCTTTGAGGAGTACGACTTTGCGGGCAAGACCATCATCCCCTTCACCGTCCACAACGGCAGTCGGCTCTCCGGCACACCGGCCACCATCCAGGAGCTGGAGCCGGAGGCCACGGTGATCCAGGACGGCTTCACTGTCAGCCATTAGAACGCGGCGGACGCGGCGGAGGACGTGGCCGCGTGGCTGGACGGCCTGGGCTATTGACGATGAAGCGGGAGCTCATATCCGTCGTGCTGGCCGCGGGACTTCTCTGCGTCTGCGGGCCTGTCGGCATTGCCGCGGCGAAGCCGGCCAGACCTCCGTTGCCGGTACGATCAGCACCACGCCCTCTGACCAGACCTGGTATACACAATTCCGTATCGGTACTTATATCGACGGCGCGTTTACTTACAACGAAAACTCCCAATTCCCCCAGGGGGAGGACGTGCTGGACCAGTTCTTCCGGCAGATGACCCCGGACACGGGCATGGCGCCCATGCCGGACAGCGACGGCTATAACACGCTTCTGGAGAAGAATATCCCCGTGGCGTTCTATTATGGGGATTACATCGGCCAGGAGTACACGGACGTTCCAGCTGCGGGTATGTGGGCCATGATGAAGTCCTCTGCCGATGCTTTCGGACAGGCCTATACGGAGGCGGGCGGCGTCTGCACGGTGGTCAGTCTGCCGGATGAGGGCATCTATGGCAACGACCACATGATGTTCCAGGACCTGAACAACGATGTGATCGCGGACCACATTGAGAACTGGCTCCAGGAAAACGTGGCCGCAGAGTAAGGCGGAGCAGTCAGACTTAAACGCCAAATCATAGGGTGAAGGGCTGGTTTTGCCATGAAACGGATGATCGTTGACCTCCTGATGACCGCCGCGCTGGTGCTGCTCATGAGCTACAGCCTGCTGGGGGAGGCGGCCCACGAATGGATAGGCGTCGCCATGCTGGTCCTTTTCGTCACCCATCATGTACTCAACAGACGGTGGTTTCGGGGACTTTTTAAGGGAAAATACAAGTCGCTTCGCATCTTTCAGACCGCGCTGGCGCTGCTGATCTTTGCGGGCATGATCGGCTCGGCGGTGAGCGGCGCGGTGCTGAGCCGCTGCGCCCTGGACTTTCTCCCCATTCAGGGCGGACGGGCCTGGGCGAGAGTGGTCCATATGCTCTGTGCCTATTGGGGCTTCGTGCTGATGAGCCTGCACCTGGGCCTTCACTGGAACATGATGCTGGCAAAGGTCCGTAATGTAGGAAAGGCGCAGACATGGCTTCTGCGGATCGCGGCGCTGGCGGTGGCAGTATACGGCATTTACGCCTTCGCCAAGCAGGACATTCTGAACTACCTGCTGCTGCGAAATCATTTTGTGTTCTTTGATTTTGACGCGCCCAGGATCGTTTTCTATCTGGATTACATCGCCATCATGGGTCTTTTCATTTTCATCGGACACTATCTGGCCTGCTGGCTGCGGAGAGGGAAAAAGAGTATGCAGCGCTGATACGACAAATGCAACGCTCCTCCCAAAAGCGTTGCATTGTATCAAATAGCGCAGCCTTTGCCATAGCCGGCGGCAGAATGAAAAAGGCAGACACATGGTCGTTTCCCATGTGTCTACCTTATTTAATGTAATTAGCCGCGATGTATAGCTAAATGAGCAAAAGACGAAAGTTTTTAGCCCTTTTGCCCCGGAAAAACGTATAAAGAGACAGAAACCGAAAGGAGGCTTGACCTATGAGCGAGGAAAAGAGACCGAACGAAGAGCCCTTGGCCGCCGTGACCGACGGCGCCGGCGGCCAAACGATCACCCGTTTCGCCGGAGCCAAATCAATGAAAGTGTTGACACAGGGGCCGGTCAGGAACTATAATCAAATCAGAAGAGAGAAACCCCTTACCGAGAAAGGAGCCTTACCATGGTCGAACTGAAGGACGAAGTGCTGGAGGGCGCCACTGGCGGAGCCTCCGGCAAGGCAAAAAAAGAAGATGCGGCAACAGAAGTACGGAAGCAGCAGTTCCTGAATAAGTGCAAATCATGCTGGTATATGGGCAAGAAGTGCAAGGAGAAAGAAGACGCTAAGGAGTCCGGCTGGACCGTTGTCACCTGCCCGAACTACAAAAAGGTTTGATTGACGAGGTGCAGAACATGAGCGAACTGATAGATGACGAACTGGACGGCGTGGTAGGCGGCGCAGCAGACCCGGCCCCTTCGGCCACCGGCGGCGGCTCCGTGAAGTGCCCTGTCTGCAAAATCGCTATGATCCAATTCAGCAACCGGGATACGGAAGTGACCTGTCCCAACATGAAGTGCAAGGCCAAGTTCAAGGTCGTCAAAGGCAGTCTGGTGAAAAAGTGAGTCAACAATAACCCCCGTTCAGAGCGAATCATTCAGCCTCTGCGGAACCGTGTCGAAATAGCTCTGAGGATGAACAGCCCTCCTGCGGGGCCTCTTCATCGGTCAGAGCTATTTCTGCTTTTTCACAGCTCGCCGCGGAGGCTTTCGGAAACAGGGAAGAGGAGCATAGAAGCTATGGGAACGAAGAGGATCGCGGTCATCCTGCTGGTCCTGGCCCTGATCGTGGGGCTGGAGGCGGTGCTGATGACCCGCTGCACCAGCACCAAGCCCCCGGAGCCCCCGGCCACGGCCACGCCGGAGCCTACGGCGGAGCCCACCGCCACGCC
>CANRKN010000182.1 GCA_947631215.1 uncultured Oscillospiraceae bacterium
GTGGAGCACATGAAGGCCATCGCGGAGCTGGACCTGCCCGGCTACGCCATCGGCGGCCTCGCGGTGGGGGAGACCCACCAGGAAATGTACGACACCATCGAGCTCGTCCAGGAGCATATGCCTGCCGACCGGCCCCGGTACCTCATGGGCGTGGGCACGCCGGGGAACATCATCGAGGGCGTCTGGCGGGGGGTGGACCTATTTGACTGCGTCATGCCCGCCCGGAACGGCCGCCACGCCCACCTCTTCACAAAAGCCGGCATCATCAACCTGAAAAACGAGAAGTATGCCCGGGACGAGAGCCCCATCGATCCCGAATGCGGCTGCCCGGTGTGCCGGCGGTACAGCCGGGCCTATGTGCGGCACCTGTTCAAGGCCGGAGAGGCCCTGGGGCTCAGGCTCGCCGTGATGCACAACCTGTGGTTTTACAACAACCTTATGAGTGAGATACGCCAGGCCTTGGACGCCGGCGCCTTCGCCGCGTACCGGGCAAAATATGCCAAACTTCTTGACACGAGGATATAAACAACATTATAATAATGCTAATACTTGTGGAGGTAATCAAATGAAGCTTTCTCGTCTTATGAGGGTCCTGGCCCTTGGACTTATGGTCGCTGTGGCGGCCCTTATGGTATCCGGCTGCGCTCCCGCCGCGGATGGCGCGGCTGCCGGCACGGATGGCGCCGCTGCCGGCGGCGGTCTGAGCATGATCATCATGATGGTCGCGCTCATCGCGGTGTTCTACTTCTTCATGATCCGCCCGGAGAACAAGCGGAAGAAGAAGGCCCAGGAGATGCGCGACAACCTGTCCGTGGGCGACACCATCACCACCATCGGCGGCATCATCGGCAAGATCGTCGCCGTGCGGGACAACACCATCGTCATCGAGACCAGCGACGACCGGGTGCGCATGCAGCTTACCAAGTGGTCCGTGTCCAGCGTGGGCAAGCAGACCGAGGAAGAGGTAAAGTAAGCCCCGAAAAGACAAATAAATCCATCCCCCCGTGAATAGGCTGTACCAGTCTTATCCATGGGGGTATTTCTATGTCCTTTTTGAAAAAGAAGTCCTTATTGTTCTGCATAGGGGCGGGGACCGGCTGCGCGGTGCTGCTGACAGCCCTTCTGCTCCTGCCCTTCGCCTGGGCCATCCGGCGGGAGCTCATCCCGGAGAGCGCCCAGTGGCTGTGTGCCGCTCTCTGTGCGGGGCTGGGCGCGCTCATCCCAGCCGCGGTCATCTGCCGTGTCCGGCGGCGGCAGGCCGTGGCCACCGGCGCCGCCATCGGGGGGTGCTGCCTGGTCATCGCGGCCCTGGGCTGTGCTCTCGGCGGGGAGGGATATGCCTTCGGCCCCTGGATGGGGGCCCTGGGCGCGGCCCTTTTGGCGGGGGGTCTCGCCGGCGCGGTGCTGGCCGTGGGCCGTTCCGGCCATAAACGCCGCCGGCGTTAGGCAATTTTGACAACAATTAGTAAAATTTATAAAAAGTAACAAAAAGTAACACTAGCACAAATTATCGTTATTAAATGTTACTAACGGCACAATGTATAGGACGGCGTTTTGGGGGATGCAGGAAAATAAATTACAAAACGTAACTTAATTAATAATTTTGTTGACGTAATCATAGTCAAAAGTTACAAAATTTACATTTTTTGCGAAAAGCGCTTGATTACTATCTGAATTTGTTATATAGTGAGCATACGATAATTATGTCAAATGACATAGAGGAGCGTGGTCACGGTGACAAATTCCGATTGCCTGAGCAAATATGAGCGGTATCTGGCCGACGAGAAGAAGGCCTCCCGCAATACCCTCAGTTCCTACCTGCGGGACATCCGCCAGTTCGGCGACTATCTGGACGCCAACACGGATGTCGATTATGTTACTGCCGGGGAGGAGGAAGTGGGCGGCTATATAGACCACCTCCGGGAGGCGGGCAAATCCGTCGCCACGGTTTCCCGTAATATCGCGTCGCTCAAGAACTTCTATGTGTGGATGAAGCTGCACGGCTACGTGGAGGCCAACCCCACCGGAAAGCTGGTGCCCGACAAGGCCACCCACAAGCTGCCGGAGATCCTCACGGCCCAGGAGGTGGAGCTGCTCCTGAGCCAGCCGGAGTGCACAGACCGCAAGGGCTACCGTGACCGGGCCATGCTGGAGCTTCTCTACGCCACGGGCATCCGGGTCAGCGAGCTCATCGGCCTGGACGTGACGGACGTGAACCTGTCCGCCGGCATCATCAACTGCCGGGGCCGGGATAAGGTCCGCTCCATCCCCCTGTACCCCAAGGCGGTGAAGGCCCTGAAGGACTATGTGGACTTCATCCGCCCGGAGATGATCGCCAATCCCGGCGAGCGGGCCCTGTTCGTGAACGTGGGCGGGGAGCGGATGAGCCGCCAGGGCTTCTGGAAGATCGTCAAGAGCTACCAGCAGAAGGCGGGCATCGAGAAGGACATCACGCCCCACACCCTGCGCCACAGCTTCGCCACCCACCTTCTGGAGAACGGCGCGGACCTGCACTCCATCCAGGAGATGCTGGGCCACGCGGACATAAGCTCCACTCAGATATACTCCCAGCTGGTGAAAAAGCAGCTGAAGGACGTGTACAACAAGGCCCATCCCAGAGCCTGATAAACATACGGAAAGCCCGGACCGAGCGGTCCGGGCTTTTTTCAGCTTGTCTTTTTGCCGCCCCTTCTCCTGCGGCGGCGGGGCTTCGCCTGCCGGGCCAGGAAGCTGTCCACCATCTCCTGGTCCGCCTGATACAGCAGCCGGTTGGCTATCCATGTGCCGTTCTCCTCATGGCGCAGCCGGATGCGGCACAGGTACGCCCCGTGCTCCTCGCACTGGGCCAGGGACATATACCGGTGGTCTCCCTGGCTGACCCAGCCGGTGCGCTCCAGTACCTTGCCGCACTCGGGGCAGACGGCGACAGACTGCTCCGCGGCCTGCCACAGCTCCTCCCGGGTGGGATAAGCGGAGGAGACGGTGCGCTCAATGGGGTCGGGGCCGCTGTGCTCGCCGCCGCCGTGGGTCTTGCGGGTGAGCTGGCCGGCCCGCTCGGCATACCGGGCCAGGCCCTGCATCAGGTCCAGCCGGGAGCAGACCAGAGCGGTATTGTAGGCATCGCCCAGGGCGTCATGTGCCACGCGGGTCTGCTCGATGCCGAAGTGCTCCATGGCGGTCTCCAGGGACTTCTGGTTGTGATCGGTGTCCTCGGTGAGGATGTTGTATACCACCTGCAGGTTCACCCACTGGCCCATCCAGTCGATGTCCAGGTCGTGGATGATGCAGTTCTGCTCCATGATGCCGCTGTCGTCATAGCCCCAGGT
>CANRKN010000183.1 GCA_947631215.1 uncultured Oscillospiraceae bacterium
GCGATGTCCAGGTATTTCGCCGGGTCATAAAAGCAGCTGCCGCAGTTGCCGCCCACCACGGTGGTGACGCCCATGCGCAGCATGCAGGCGAACACGGCCCGCTCCGGGTCCGCGTAGATATGCCCATTTTCCACCGGGTCCTCGTGGACGTGGATGTCCACGAACCCGGGGCAGACGAGCTTTCCCGCGGCGTCGATGCGCCGGTCGGCGTCCATGTCCTCCGGGTCCAGGGCCGCGATCTTTCCGTTTTCAATGAGCACGTTCAGGCGGCTGTCTATCCTGTCCGCCGGGTCGATGACCCGGCCGCCGTAGATCAGGGTCTTCATGCTTTCACCCCCAACGGTACCATTATAATCCCTCTGTCAAACGGCGCGGATTGCGCCCGGGAGCCGGACGTGGTATGATGGGACAAACGGAGGAAACGGTCTTGAAAAGACGCTTCGGCTCGACCCGGCACCGGTGGAAGCCCTATGTGCCTCCCAGCTACAGGAAAAAGCAGGCGAAAAAGATACTGCTCATCGTGAGCGTAGTGCTGCTCCTGGCGGCGCTGGCCGTGGGGTTTTTCTTCGCCCGGCGGCCCCTGGAGCAGGCCCTGGAGCGGTTCCGGGGGATATTCTCCGGCGGCGCCGGCCGGACCGGCTTCGCCGTCCACTACATCGACGTGGGTCAGGCGGACGCGGCCTTGGTCCTCTGCGACGGCGAGGCCATGCTCATCGACGGGGGCAACAAGGCCGACGCCGGGGCCGTATACCTGTATCTCAAAGAGCAGGGCGTGAAGGAGCTTTCCTACATCGTGGCCACCCACCCCCATGAGGACCACATGGGCGGCCTGCCCGGGGCCATGTTCCAGGCAAAAACAAAGCACGCCCTATGCTCAGTGAGCGCCAATGACACGGTGTTCTTCAGGACCTTTACCACCTTCCTGGACAAGCAGGGCACGGCCCTCACGGTGCCCCAGCCGGGGGATACGTTTACCCTGGGCAGCGCCGCGGTGGAGGTGCTGGGCCCCGTCGACCGGACCACGCCCTACACCAACGACATGTCCCTGGTCCTGCGGGTCACCTACGGCGACACGGCGTTCCTCTTCACCGGCGACGGGGAGGAGGCGGAGGAACAGACCATATTGGCCTCCGGCCGGACGGTGAAGAGCACGGTGCTGAAGGTGGGCCACCACGGCAGCACCTTCGCCACCACGGCGGCGTTTTTGCAGGCCGTGGACCCGGACTATGCCGTCATCTCGGCGGGAGCGGGCAACGATAACGGCCACCCGGCCCCGGCCCTGCTCCGGCGCTTAAAGGAAGCGGGGGTCCAGGTGTACCGAACGGATATGCAGGGCACGGTGGTGTGCACCAGCGACGGGGAGCGCGTATATTTCACCACCGAGCGGGGCGGCCGCGCCGACACCTTCACCCCGGCGGACGATGTGCCTGCCCGGCCCGAGCCGGAGGAGGGGGCGTGGGTCCTCAATACCGAGACAAAGAAGTTCCACCGGATGAGCTGCCTCAGCGCCGTGCAGATGGACGATGGTAAGCAAAAGATATTCGAGGGCGCCCGTGAGGAGCTGCTGGATATGGGCTATGAGCCCTGCAGCTGGTGCGATGAGATAGACACAGAATAAAGAACGGGCCGCCCGATCAGGGCGGCCCGTTCAGTGTATATCCGTCATGTCACTTCTTCTTGTTCTTTGCCCTCGTCGGCAGGCTTGGACAGCTGCTCGGTCAGCACCTGCAGCAGGGCGTCCACGTCGATGGGCTTGGCCACATGGTCGTTCATGCCCGCGTCCAGGGCGTTCTGCCTATCCTCCTGGAAGGCGTTGGCGGTCATGGCCACGATGGGGATGGAGTTCACGGCCTTGTCCGGCAGGGCCCGGATGGCCCGGGAGGCCTCGTAGCCGTTCATGCGGGGCATCTGGATGTCCATGAGGATGAGGTCGTAGTCCCCGGGTTTGGCGCTGGACATGATGTCCACGGCGGCGGTGCCGTCGTTGGCGGTGGAGACGGTGAAGCCGCTCTCTTCCAGCAGCTCCCGGGCGATCTCCTGGTTCAGCTCGTTGTCCTCCACCAGCAGGATGTGTTTGCCCTTCAGCTCCTCCACCGGGTCGGGGATGATGGCCGCCGGGGGCGGGGCCTCCATCTTGCCCAAGGCGGTCATGAGGATATCCCGCAGGTCGGACAGGAAGATGGGCTTGTTGCAGAAGGCGGTGACGCCCGCGTCCAGGGCCTCCTTCTCGATGGCGGCCCAGTCGTAGGCGGTGAGGATGATGATGGGCACGTTCTGGCCCGCGATGGCCCGGATCTGCCGCACCACCTCGATGCCGCTCAGGTCCGGCAGGGCCCAGTCCACGATGTAGGCGTAGTAGGCGTCGCCCATCTCCGCGGCCTGCCTGGCCCGCAGGACGGCCTCCTTGCCGTGCATGCTCCACTCGGCCCGCATGCCGATCTGAGTCAGCATCTTCGTCACGCTGTCGCAGGTGGAAAAGTTGTCGTCCACCACCAGACCCCGCAGGCCGAACAGCTCCCGGATGACCTCGATCTGCTTCGTCTCGGACTGGAGGCGGAACTGGAGCTGGATGACGAACTCGGTGCCCTTGCCCTGCTCGGAATGGACCTCGATGGTGCCGCCCATGGCGTTGACGATGCTCTTGGTGATGGCCATGCCCAGGCCCGTGCCCTGGATGCCGCTGACGGTGGAGGTGCGCTCCCGCTCGAAGGGCTCGAAGATGTGCTCGGCGAACTCCGGGCTCATGCCGATGCCCGTGTCCTTCACCCGTATCTCATAGGAGCCGTAGCCGTGAGGGGCGCCGGGCTTCTGGCGGATGAGCATGGACACGGATCCCCCGGCGGGGGTGAACTTGATGGCGTTGGAGAGAAGATTCAACAGCACCTGGTTCAGATGCAGCTTGTCGCAGTAGATGTCCTCGTCCGTCACGTCCAGGGTGTCCATGAAGAAGTCCAGCTGCTTGGCCTGCATCTGGGTCTGGATGATGTTGCGCATATCCCGGAAGATGTCGGAGATGGAGCAGGGCTTTTCTTCGATGTGCAGCTTTCCCGACTCGATGCGGCTCATGTCCAGCACGTCGTTGATGAGGCTCAGCAGGTGGTTGCTGGAGGACATGATCTTCGCCAGATACTCCTGCACCCGGGACTTGTTGTCGATGTTGGTCTCCGCCAGGGTGGTGAAGCCGATGATGGCGTTCATGGGCGTGCGGATATCGTGGCTCATGTTGGAGAGGAAGGTGGTCTTGGCCCGCTCGGCGGCCTCGGCCTTTTTCAGCTTCTCCTCCAGCACCGCCTTCTCCACGGCCTC
>CANRKN010000184.1 GCA_947631215.1 uncultured Oscillospiraceae bacterium
CATAAGCGGTATTACTAAAATGCAAAGACCTCACGGCCTCCGGCTGTGAGGTCTTTTGTTAAGGAGGATGCGCTATGCACGAACTGGTCCAGGTATCCGACAGATGCTACTATATCCAGTCCCCGGCCAAGATCGGCCTGGTGCGGCTGGAGGGCGGGGACGTGTGCCTCATTGACAGCGGCAACGACAAGGACGCGGGCCGGAAGGTCCGGCAGCATTTGGACGCCAACGGCTGGCATTTGACCGCCATCTACAACACCCACTCTAACGCCGACCACATCGGCGGCAACAAATATCTGCAGGCCCAGACGGGGT
Organism: uncultured Oscillospiraceae bacterium; assembly: GCA_947631215.1. The sequence continues at coordinate 316 of CANRKN010000184.1, forward strand.
GCAAAATATACGCCCCCGGCATCGAGTGCGATATGACCCGGCACACGGTGCTGGAGCCGGCGTTTTTATACGGCGGCTATCCCTGCAGGGACCTGCGGCACAAGTTCCTCATGGCCCAGGAGAGCGACGCCCAGCCGCTCACGGCAGAGGCGCTGCCGGAGGGGTTCGAGATGATACCCCTGCCGGGGCATTTCTTCGACATGGTGGGGTTTCGGGCGCCCGGGGACGTGGTGTACCTGGCGGACTGCCTGTCCAGCCGGGAGACGCTGGAGAAGTACCGCATCGGCTTCATCTACGACGTGGGGGCGTATCTGGACACCCTGGAAAAGGTGAAGAGGATGGCGGCGGCAATGTTCGTCCCCGCCCATGCCCCGGCGGCAGAGAGCGTAAAAGACCTGGCTCAATACAACATCGACCAGGTGAACGCCATCGCGGAGCACATCGTGGAAATATGCCGGAAGCCCGTGAGCTTTGAGCGTATATTGCAGAGGCTCTTCGCGGATTACGGCCTCGCGATGAACTTTGAGCAGTACGCCCTGGTGGGCAGCACGGTGAGGTCCTATCTCTCCTGGCTCAAGGACACGGGCTGCCTCGCGGTCCGGTTCGAGGACAACATGCTCCTGTGGGAGCGGGCATAAAGGAAGAAAAACCGCAGCGCCAGCCGTAACGGCTGGCGCTGTTAGTTTGCTGATTTGACGCTGGGTGAGTGTGCCAGCCCGACGCCCGGCGGGAACCGGCAGTGTGCCGGATGCGGTTGGTGAGCGTAGCGAACTTTAGCAGCAGGCATACTGTCGGGCCCGTCCGGGCAAAACCTGCGCCCTCTATCAGTCTACCACGATCAGTTCGTAATCCTCGGTGCCGAAGCCAAGGGCCGCGGCGGCGTCGATGGTGTGGGTGCCCTGACGGGACTCCACACGCTCCAGGAAGTGGGCCCGGCCAGGGTCCTTGGAGGCGTAGATGAGGTCCATGCACGCCTTGTCCAGCGCCACCGGGTCCAGGGAGGAGAGGGTGCCGATGTCGGCCATGCAGGGGTCCTCCGCCACGGCGCAGCAGTCGCAGTCCACGGACAGGTTGCACATCATGCTCACGAAGGCGCACTTGCCCTTGAACATCTCCACCACGCTGGAGGCCGCGTCCGCCATGGCCTCGCAGAAGGCCAGCTGTTCGGCGTGGTTGTCCCAGCAGGTGGCCTGGTTTTTGTCCGCGCCGCCGGAGTGGATGAGGCTCTTGCCCTCGCTGGACGCGCAGCCGATGGACAGCTGCTTTAAGGCCCCGCCGTAGCCGCCCATGGGGTGGCCCTTGAAGTGGCTCAGGACCAGCAGGGAGTCATAGTTTGCCAGGTCCTTGCCCACGTGATTTTCCTTCAGGATCTTGCCGTTGGGTACAGGCAGGATCAGGTCCGGGCCCTCTGCGTCCAGCAGGTCCACGTTGAAGTACTTGATCCAGCCGTGGCCGGCCAGGAGCTTGCGGTGCTTTTCGGTGGTGTTGCGCTCGCCGTCATAGGCGGTGTTGCACTCCACCACGGTGCCCTTCACGTGCTCCACCATGGGGCGCATGAACTCGGGGTGCAGGTAGTTCTGGTTGCCCTCCTCGCCGGAGTGGACCTTCACCGCCACCTTGCCGGGCAGGGTCACGCCAAGGCGCTCATACATCTCCACCACGGTCTCGGGGCTCAGCTTTTTTGTGAAATAAACCTTCGCTTTTGCCATAGAAGTCACCTCGCAGATAATATCGCCGCTTCGCGGCGCAGTTTAAACGTTATTCGTCCCTCACGGGCACGGCCCGCCCGTCCCGGAGGGCCAGGTCGTCCCGGAGGGCCTGGTAGACGGCCGCCGTCAGGGGCACGCCCACCAGCATCCCGAACACGCCGAACATGGCCCCGCCGATGGTCACCGCCGCCAGCACGAATATGCCGGGCAGGCCGATGGAGGAGCCAACGACCCGGGGATAGATGATGTTCCCCTCCAGCTGCTGGAGGATGACGATGAACACCAGAAACCACACCGCCTTGATGGGGGACACGGACAATATCATGAACGCGCCCACGCCCGCGCCGATGTAGGCCCCGGCCACGGGAATGAGGGCCGTGACGCCCACCAGCGTGCCCACCATGGTGGCGTAGGGGAAACGGAAGAGCAGCATCCCGCCGATGCAGAGACCGCCCAATATGACCGCCTCGGTGCACTGGCCTACCACGTATTTGCGGAAGCTGCCGTCCAAAAGCCGCAGTACGTACATCACCCGGCGCTCCCACTTCTCGGGCAGGTACGTGGTGATGACCCGGCGGCACTGCCGGCCCAGGGTGTCCTTCCCCAGCAGCAGGTATATGGCGAAGATCAGCGCGAACAGCACCGTCACCGCCCCGGAGAAGATGGAGCCCACCGCTCCGGCGGCGCCGCTGACGCCGGACAGGAGGATGCTGCGGGCCTTGCCTATAAGGCCGGGCCAGTCCATGGCCGCCAGCTTTTCCTCGATATCGGCAGGGATGAGCTTCTGCACGTAGGGGTTCTGCAAAAGCTTGTTCACTGCCGCGGGGGCCTGCTTTATGAGGGCGTTGACGCAGGAGAGGAACTCCGGAACCACCAGCCGCACCACCAGATACAGCACCAGCAGCACGGTGAGCACCGCCCCCACCATGCACACCGGCCGGCGGCACTTGGCCTTCCGGCCCGCCGCGCCGGGGAAGAGGCGGCGCTCATAAAAGCCCATGAGGATGTTGATGACGTAGGCGATGACGCCGCCCAGCATCAGGGGCACCGCCGCCCCCAGCAACACGGATACGAACTTCGACGCCGCGGGCCAGTAATAGATGGCCAGATACAGCAGAAAGGCCGTCAGGCCGATGCGCCAGCATGCCGTTTTCGTCAGCTTCATAGGATGCTCTCCTCGTATAATAAGTTTGAAAGTTAATAATCCAGATATCAGCAGGCTTAGAGATGCCCGTGATACAATAGCTG
>CANRKN010000185.1 GCA_947631215.1 uncultured Oscillospiraceae bacterium
GACTCCACCCCCAGGGGCAGGTCGCCGTAGCGGCTGGCGGAGCCTACCTCGGAGACGAAGGCGTCATGGGTGACGCCATTCAAGTCCAGCATGACGGACTGGCCCTCGGAGAGGGTGGCGCCGTCGGCGTCGGAAAGGTACCCCGCGTAGTAGCGGTACAGGCCCTTGAGGGGCACCCGCAGGCCGGTATATTCCTCGTAGATGAGCTCGGCGTGCACGGCCCGGACGGCCAGCATGTCGCTCATGCCCTTGTCGATGCGGAACAGCACCACCTGCTCGTCCCCCTCGGAACGGCCCACATAGACCACTTCCGCGTCCAGGGTGCCGCTGTAGTACCGGCCGAAGGAGAGGCGGCCCTTCATGCCGGGGAGCATGTCCCGGCCATATTCCAGGGGGATGATGCCCACGTAGTACCACTCATAGGAGGTAATGAGCTTGCCAAGGGAGCTGTTGTCCACCCGCCGCTCGGCGGCGATGAGCTCCCGCAGTTCGCTGGGGCTGAGGTCCTCCACGTAGCTGGGGTCCACGCCCTCATAGCCGTCCACCACGGCGGAGAAGGTACCGCTCTGGCTGACGGTGATGGGCTTGGTGTCCCCGGCGCTGGTGCGGCGAAGCTCGTTATATTCCTCCTGCAGCTGCTGGAGGTATTCCTCGGAGGAGTCGGCGGAGCTGTCGGAGGGGAAGATGAGCCCGGCCAGCACCCCGGCCCGGCTGTCCGCCTCGGACAGGTCCCCGCCCCGCAGGCAGGCGGACAGGCCCGTGAGGGCGCTGAACACGGAATTCTCCCGGTTCCCGGCGGCCTGGATGGCGCCGGTGCCGTTCAAATCCGCGGTCACCTCCGCGATCTCCCGGTCCAGCAGCCGCAGCCGGGAGGCCCGTTCCAGGGCCTCCTCGGAGCTGTAGGCCACCGCCACCTCCTGGCCGGCGGCCACCTTGGCCCCGTCGGCGGCGGTCACGTCTATGTACTGTTCCTTGCTGTTGATGAGCAGCTCATTGCGGATCACCAGCCCGCTCATGGGGGCGGCCTCGCTCATGGAGGCCGTCACGGTCAGGGCGGTCTGCACCGGGTTGGCGGCCCGGTGGACGATATATACGGTCAGATAGGCCGCCAGCGCGATGAACACCAGCAGGGAGGTGACCTTTATGAGCGCGTCCGTCTTCTTCAAAGGGCCGTCATGTCCTCCGTCATGGATATGGCGCGGGCCGGGGCGATGGTGGATATGGCGTGCTTATAGATCATCTGCTGCTTGCCGTCGGAGTCCACGAACACCACGAAGGAGTCGAAGCCCCGCACCGTGCCCCGCAGCTGGAAGCCGTTGACGAGGAACACGGTCACCATGATCCGTTCCCGGCGCGCCTGGTTCAAAAAAGCGTCCTGAAGGTTCTGTGTTTTCTGCATCTTTTCCGTCCCTTCCGGGGCGGATATTTTGGTTGACGATAATTGTATCATATTCCGCCGCCCCGTAAAATAGTGATTTTGTACAAATTCCGTTGTACATCGCCTATATTACGGCTTTCGGCGGGGCGGATGGGGGCGAAAGGCGTCGAGACTACGAATTAAAGGGCCGGCCGGCATATTCCTCCGCCAGGGTCCGGGCGGCGGCGTCCAGCATGGCCCGGTCAGGCTCTTTCTCCCAGCGGAGCCACCGCACGTCCGGGCGGCTTCGAAGCCACGTGAGCTGCCGCTTTGCGTACCGGCGGGAGGCCCGGCACACCGCGTCCACGGCCTCGTCCAGGGTACACTCGCCGGAAAGATACCCGGCCACCTCCTTGTAGCCGATGGCCTGCATGGCGGTGCAGCTTGGGGAGAGCCCGGCGGCCAGAAGGCCGCGCACTTCCTCCACAAGTCCGGCGTCGAACATGGCCCGGGCCCGGCGGTCGATGCGGTCATAGAGGGCCTGCCGGTCGGCAAAATCCAGGGCGACGGTGAATGCTTCAAACCGGGGCGGAACGGCCCGGGACTGCTCGTCGTGCCAGGTGATGGTCTTCCCCGTGAGGGCGTATACCTCCCAGGCCCGAACCAGGCGCTTTTTGTCCCGGGGATGGAGGAGCGCCGCCCGGTCAGGGTCCACCGTTGCCAGTTTCTCCCGGAAGGCCTCGCCGCCTATAGCGTCATATTCTGCCTCGATGGCCCGGCGTGTGGCCGGGTCCGAGGGGGCGGCGGCATAGTCCGTGCCACGGATGAGGCCGTCGATATAGAGGCCCGTGCCGCCCACCACGATGGGGGTCCTGCCCCGGGCCAGGATGTCCTCCGCGCAGGCGGCGGCCATTTTGGCGTATTTGGCGGCGGAAAAGTCCTCGGCGGGGTCCGCCGCGTCCAGCATGTGGTGGGGCACGCCCTCCATCTCCTCCGCGGTGGGCTTGGCGGTGCCCACGTCCATGCCGCGGTAGATCTGCATGGAGTCGGCGGAGATGACCTCCCCGTCCAGGAGCTTGGAAAGCTCCACCCCCAGGGCAGTCTTCCCCGTGGCGGTAGGGCCGGTTATGACGAGAAGCCTGTCCATTGCTTACTGTATTCTCCCAAATTGCCTATCCAATTCTTTCTTGGTCAGCGTCACCGCTACGGGCCGGCCATGGGGGCAGTATTTGATCTCGCCGGAGGCCACCTTCTCCGCCAGCACCTGCAGCTCCCGGGGGTCGGTGTCCCAGCCCGCCTTCACGGCGGCCTTGCAGGCGATGGTCTGCAGGATGTTGTCCCGGGCAAGGTCCCTTGCCCCGGTGCGGAGCTTTTCGCCGATCTCCTCCAGGGCGGAGACGACCTGGGCGGGGTCCATGCCCTCCGGCACGGCCCTTATCACCACGTCCTCGTCCCCGTAGGGCTCCAGCTCGAAGCCCATCTCTTTGAGGAGCGCCTCGTTTTCCGTGAGCATTTCCCGGTCCTCCGGGCCGGGCCGCCAGGTCTGGGGCTGGATGAGGGTCTGGCTCATGATCTCCCGGCCTTGGGCCTTGAGTTTATCAAAATTCATCCGCTCGTGGGCGGCGTGCTTGTCGATGAGATATATCTTCTCCCCCTGCTCCGCCACGATGTAGGTGCGCAGCACCTCCCCCGCCACCCGGACGGGGGTATCATCTGTCTTGGGCTCAGGCGCCGGTGCCGGCTCTGCCTGGGGCATGGGCGTGGGGGCCCGGCGCACGGGGGCCTGGTAGGCCGGCCGACGGGTGGGCGCCGGGGCGGGCCGGGGGGCATATACTACCGACGCGCCGGTGCCGTAGGCGGGCGGGGGGCTGTGCAGCTCCATGGTCATCTGCCGGGGCGGCTCCTTCTTGGG
>CANRKN010000186.1 GCA_947631215.1 uncultured Oscillospiraceae bacterium
ATGCTGACGCTGCTCACCTGCCACCCCTACGCCTCCGGGGGCAAGTACAGATATGTGGTCTACTGTGACCGCGTGGCAGGATAAAAAGCATGGGCCTCGATTAGAGGCCCATGCGTTACGTCATACCGTTACATACTTTTGGTTCCTATTCTTTGGGTTATCAGGAATCGTCATGGTGAGCTTTCCAGATTTCAAGAGTGGGTTTAGATGTTTAATGGTGAAGTTTCGCAAGTCCTTGTAGCCACAAAACTCTGCAATCTCTTTTTTGCTATGCGGTACTGCACAGAATTTCAAAATGGCTTCTTGCAAGGTTTCTTGGTGGTTTTCTTGGTGGTTTTCTTGGTGGGTGTTCCCCTCAAGATGAACGTCCCGATAAAACGCCACCACAAAGCCGGACTTCAATATTTTGAACTCATATCGGCATCCGCTCTCGTTGCAAGCGTCAACGATCCGTTTCAACCCGGTCCCAAAGCTCTCAACGTCCTTTGAATAATAGAGGACAGACGTAATGAGCGGATTTCTACGGATGGGGCGTTCCCCGCCGCTGATGAAATCCTCCGGCGAAAAGCCTTCTGGAAACGCGCCGGGATTATAAATTTCCACCCGATCTTTATAAATTGCTACCTCATTGCTCTGGCAAGCGCCGTAATCTTTGTGGCAGAACGAATTGAAAAGAGCCTCACGAACCGCGTCGATCGGTATTTCCGGGATTTCTTTCCGTTGGAGGGAACCGTCAAACTTCACTCTCCAATGTATATTGCTCGTGATGTATTTCTCCGCAAGGTCCACTAATTCAAAGACTGTACCCCTATGCTTCTGAATGTCGAGGAAGGTCAGCCGCTCCGTTCCCGCAAAAATCGCCATTTGCAGTTCTGCATAAAGGCTTTCCCCAAAGAGGACCATGCCAGCGTTCAACAGCTTGTCGCCGCTGATGAGCCCGATCTTATTCAGCGCGGTCTCTTTATCCGTATAATCAAATCCGATGCGCCCAACGGCCTTCCCACGCTCAATATACCCTTTGACCCGTTCTTCGCGCACGTCAGACACTGGGTAATCTGATACAGTCCGTTCCCATGTTGATTCCGCATTATCTTTCTGTTGCAAATAACGGACAAGCTCTGGCTGTGACATGACCCTGTCCTCATCGGCAACGCGGATACGGGCCACATCATACGCAAAATACGGTGTGTTATACCCTTCAAATCGTACCAAAACGCACTCGTGCCCATCAAAGACAACGGATGTAATTTCAGGAAATATCTTTGGTTCAATATGCGCTGCTATGGCTTGGCTGATCTCACGCAAAGTCTTTTCAGATACGTCCTGACCGACAGGCATTCCATCCGGCCGGACCCCAAAATACAGTTCGCCCTTTTGGTGTTTGTTCAAAATGGAAGCGATGGAGATAACGGCTTCTTTCAGTTCTCCCGTAGACCTCTTAAATTCCAGGGTTTCACTTTCTCTGCCAAGATTCATCGCCGCAACCTCCCCTCATTCATAGTACAAGCTCAATGTCGGTAACTGTATTTTACCCCATGTTTTCTATAATTTCAACGCGAATTACATATCCGTCTGCTTTATCGAGCGGATTATTTTATATAAAAGGAGGAACCAAAATGGCAAAACCGAAAGTGATCGCCGTTGCGAACCAAAAGGGCGGCGTCGGGAAAAGCACCACCGTGTTCAACTTGGGCGCTGGCCTCGCGGCACAGGGAAAGCGGGTGCTGCTCCTGGACGTTGACCCCCAGGGCGACCTCACCAAAATGCTGGGCCAGCGCAAGCCCCATGAAATCCCCATTACCCTGGCGACCGTTATGAACGACGTTGTGAAAGGCATCGCTCGTGACGGGCATCCAGAAATCATGCACCACGATGAAGGCTTTGACTTCATTCCCGGCAATCGGGCACTGTCCTCTCTGGAAGTCAGTCTTGTCAATGAGATGAGCCGGGAGACCGTTCTGAAGCGTTATCTCGCCAGCGTGAAAAAGGACTACGACTATGTGCTGCTGGATTGTCGTCCGTCCCTGGGTATGCTGGTCATCAACTGCCTGGCCGCCGCCGATTACGTTCTTATCCCGGTCCAGGCAGATTACCTTGCCGCCGAGGACATGGGCGAACTCGTGAACACAGTAGCAAATGTAAGGGGCCAGATCAATCCCCGGTTGAAAGTCGGCGGCGTTTTCCTGACCATGGCCAATGGGACCAAGTTCCGGCAAGAAGTAGCTCATTCAGTTCACGCGAAATACGGCAGGTCCGTCCCCGTGTTGGATGTGTCCATACCCTCCACGGTCCGTCTGGCAGAAATAAGCACAATAGACAAGAGCATCTTCCGTCACGATCCCCGCGGCAAAGCAGCCGAAGCGTATCTAAAACTTGTTAAGGAGGTGTCGAAACTTGGCGAAACCCAGCGTAGCCGATCTGTTGACGCCGCTCGATGACCTGTTTACCACCCAGGCTCAGCGCGACGAGGCAAAGAGAGAACACCTCATTGACATCCCATTGGACGAGATCAGCGACTTCCCCGACCATCCGTTCAAGGTGCGGATGGACGAGGATATGACCGACCTCACGGACAGCATCAAATCCCACGGCGTACTTGTCCCGGCGCTGGTGCGCCCCATGGGGGACGGCTATCAGATGGTGGCGGGACACCGCCGTAAAGCCGCATCGGAGCTGGCCGGCGCGGAAACGCTGCCCTGCATCGTCCGGGATATGACCGACGACGAGGCTATCATCGTCATGGTGGACAGCAATCTACAGCGGGAGAAGATACTCCCCAGCGAAAAGGCGTTTGCCTACAAAATGAAGCTGGACGCCATGAAACGGCAGGGCAAAAGAACAGACCTAACTTCTTCTCCAGTGGATAAGAAGTTGAAAGGAAAAACATCCGCACAACAGGTAAGTGAAATAAGCGGTGACAGCCAGCCACAAATCTATCGTTATATCCGATTGACATCACTGAGCTCGGAGCTGCTCTCCATGGTGGACGAGAACAAAATTGCCATGCGGCCCGCTGTGGAGCTGTCCTATCTCTCACTGGACGAACAGGCAGCCCTGCGTGAAACGATGGAGAGCGAGGATTGTACCCCGTCCCACGCCCAGGCCAGAAAAATGCGGAAGTTTTCTGAAGATGGTAAGTTGAACCCGGAGGTCATCCTCTCTATCATGCAGGAGGAAAAGCCAAACCAAGTGGAGAAGTTCACGATGCCCAAAAACAAGTTGAGCCAGTATTTTGAGCCGGGAACACCCTCCCAGACGATAGAGGA
>CANRKN010000187.1 GCA_947631215.1 uncultured Oscillospiraceae bacterium
TGCATCGGCTCGGACCCCATGACCAGCTACGACCGGTTCACCTTCGGCGTCAATAGGCTGTACCTGGGCCTGGACCTGGCGGTGTGCCTCATCGGCCTGTTCGCCCTGGTGGAGATCGTCTCCCGGGCGGAGCAGAAGCCCGACGCGCTGCACATGGACACCAAAAAGATGCACGACAACGGCGCCATCACCAAGGAGGAGTATAAGCGCCTGGCCCGGCCCACCATCCTGGGCTCCCTCATCGGCGTGCTGGTGGGCATCATCCCCGGCACCGGCGCTTCGGAGGCCTCCTGGTTCAGCTACAGCCAGGCCAAGAGCATGTCCAAGCACCCGGAGGAGTTCGGCCACGGCTCCGTGGAGGGCGTGGCGGCGGCGGAGTCCGCCAACAACGCCGTCACCGGCGCCACGCTCATCCCCCTGCTGACCCTGGGCATCCCCGGGGACGGCACGGTGGCCATCATGCTCTCGGCGCTGATGATCAACGGCCTGAACCCGGGCCTCAGCCTCTTCACCACCCAGGGCGACATCATGTACGCCATCATGCTGGGCCTCATATTGGTGAACATCTTCATGCTCCTGCAGGGCAAGATACTGACCCCCATCTTCGCGAAAGTGGTGTCCATCCCCCAGGAGATATTGACCCCCATCATCGTCATCTTCTGCTTCGCCGGTGCCTACTCGGTGAACAAGAACTATTTCGACGTGTGCGTGGCGCTGGTGTTCTGCGTGCTGGCCTGGATACTCAGGAAGCTGGACATGCCCCCGGTGCCCATCCTGCTGGGCCTGGTGCTGGGCAAGATGACCGAGACCAACTTCCGCCGGGCGCTGCTCATCTCCAACGGCAGCCCCAAGATCTTCGTCAGCAGCGTCTACTGCTGGATATTCATCGGCCTCATCGTGCTGGCCGTGGGGACCATCCTGCGGGGCAAGATCAAGGACAGAAAAGCCAAGGCCGCCCCACCCAAGGAGGAATGACATGGCATACAACATCGTATTCTACTTTACCGACCAGCAGCGCTGGGACACCTGCGGCTGCTTCGGCCAGCCCTTGGACATCACTCCCAACCTGGATAAGCTGGCCGCGGAGGGCGTGAAGTTCGACAACGCCTTCTCCCCCCAGCCGGTGTGCGGCCCCTGCCGGGCCCTGTTCCAGACCGGCCGCTATCCCACGGAGACGGGCTGCTTCCGCAACAACATCATGCTGCCCGCCGGGGTGAAGACCCTGGGCCAGTACATAGAAGAGGCCGGCTACGAGACCGCCTACATCGGCAAGTGGCACCTGGCCAGCGACGGGGAGCTGGAAAAGCCCCCGGTCATCGACCACACCGTCACCGCCATCCCCAAAGAGCTGCGGGGCGGCTACACCGGCTACTGGCGCACCGCCGACGTGCTGGAGTTCACCTCCCACGGCTACGACGGCTTCGTCTTCGACGAGAACGACAACAAAATAGAGTTCAAGGGCTACCGGGCCGACTGCATCAACGACATGGCCCTGGAGTTTTTCGACACCTATGACCGGAAAAAGCCCTTCTTCATGACCATCTCCCAGATCGAGCCCCACCACCAGAACGACCACCGGCACTACGAGGGGCCGGAGGGGTCCAAGGAGAAATTCGCCAACTTCATCCTGCCCCCGGATCTGGCCGCCCTGAAGGGCAACGCCGCGGAGGAGTACCCCGACTATCTGGGCCAGTGCGCCGCCCTGGACGAAAACCTGGGCCGGCTCATCGAACGGTTGAAGAAAGAGGGGCTCTATGACGACACGGTCATCATCTTCGCCTCCGACCACGGCAGCCACTTTATGACCCGCAACCGGGACGAGCACCTGAACGGCTACGACGACTACAAGCGCTCCTGCCACGACGGGTGCCTGCACGTGCCCCTGGTCATCGCCGGCGGCCCCTACAAGGGGGGCGTGGCCGTGCAGGACCTGGTGAGCACCGAGAGCCTGCCCAAGACCATCCTGGCCATCGCCGGCGTGGACGTGGGCGACGCCATGATCGGCGAAAACCTCCTGAACGTGGTGGAGCACAAAGACCCCGCCCGGCCCAACGAGGTGTTCGCCCAGATATCCGAGAGCCGGGTGGGCCGGTGCATCCGCACGGCGGACTGGCTCTACGCCGTGTACGCCCCCGGGGTCAACGGCGGCGAGGCCGCCGCGGCGGACGTCTACGCCGACGACTTCCTCTACGACATGCTGGCCGACCCCTGGCAGCTCACCAACGTGGTAGCCGACCCGGCCTACGCCGAGATCAAGGGGCAGCTTCGTGAAAAGCTGCTGGCCTGGATAGAGCGGGCCGAGGGCGTCCGCCCCGTCATCACCGACTGAGGCGTGGCGGGTCCGGGCTCAAAAACGGACAGGGTCTATCGATGGCTCCTGGCCTATATCGACGAAAACAAGTTCTCCGGCAACCAGAAGCTGCCGTCGGAGAACGCTGTGAGCCGCCGTCTCTCGGTCAGCCGGGAGACGGTGCGCTCCGCCTTTGAGCGCCTGGCAAAAGAGGGCGTGGTCTACAAGATCAAGGGCAGCGGCACCTACTTCAACAAGGACCTGGCCCTGAGCCGGGAGCTGAACACCGGCGGCGCGCCCCGGCACATCGGCCTCATCCTCCAGGGCCAGGACCAGAACGCCAATTCCCGCCTCATCGAGGGCATCCGCTCCGTCCTGCCCGCCGGGCAGGTGGACATGAGCATCTTCCTCACGGACAACAAGTTCGCCAACGAGCGGCGGTGCCTGGAGACGGTGGTCCACCAGAACTTCAGCGGCTTCATCGTGGACGGCGTGAAGGCCAGCCTCCTGAACCCCAACCTGGACTGCTACCAGGACCTGTACCGCCGGCGCATCCCCGTGGTGTTCTACAATAACTACTACAAAAACCTGCGCTATCCCCGGGTCATCGTGAACGACACCCAGTGCGCCGGGGAGCTTCTGGACCTGCTCATCTCCGCCGGGCACCGGCATATCGCGGGCATATTCGTCTACGACAACTACCAGAGCATCGAGAAGTTCCAGGGCATGGCTCAGGCGCTGAAGAGCCACGGCGTGGAGTTCCAGGACGACTACATCAAGTGGTGCGTGTCCAACGAGGCCCACGACGAGAGCTTCGTCCGCTCCATCGAGCGGTTTTTGAAGGGGCTGCCCCGGTGCACCGCCGTGGTCTGCTGCAACTACCTGGTCTACCGGCTGGTGCGCCAGGCTTTGGACAAGATGGGCCGGCGGGTGCCGGAGGACATGTCCATCGTCTGCTTCGACTACTCCGGGGA
>CANRKN010000188.1 GCA_947631215.1 uncultured Oscillospiraceae bacterium
GCCTTCGCGGGCAAGTATGAGTCCGTGTTCTGCGGCGGCGGGGGCGATATGGACCAGCGGCTGGCCGCCTTTGAGCAGGCGGTGCGGACCGTGTACGCCAGCACGGTGAGCATGTCGGCGCTGGATTACCGCAAGCGCCGGGGCCTTGAGAAGCTGGACGAGCAGATGGGCCTTCTGGTCCAGCGGGTGTCCGGCTCCCGGCACGAGGGCTTTTTCATGCCCGTGGCCGCCGGGGTGGGCTACTCCATCAGCCCCTACCGCATGGGGGTGGAGCACCCGGAGGAGGGCATGCTCCGGCTGGTGGCGGGTCTCGGAACCGCGGCGGTGGACCGGCGTACCGGCTCCTACCCCCGGATGGTCTCCCTGGACGCGCCCACAAAGATGGTCCTCACGTCGTCGGCGGACCGGCACCAATTCTCCCAGCGGCTCATCGACGCGGTCTGCGACGGCCCGGAACCGGTACAGAGCTTCCAGGCCGAGCAGGTGCGCAAGGTCCTGCCCGCCTACCAGGCGGGGCTCCTCTACTCCCACGACTGGGACGCGGAGCGGGAGGCAAGAGAGCGGGGCCAGCGCCGGGAGGTGTGCTATGTCTCCTGCGAGGGGCTGGTGAAAAACGCCGCCCTCATGGAGGACATGCGGGCCATCCTGCGGCTTTTGCAGGATACGTATGATTATCCCGTGGACATCGAGTTCACCGTGAACACCGCCCCGGACGGGGCATATGTCATCGACCTTCTCCAGTGCCGGCCATTGCAGCTCACCCAGGAGGGGGAGGCGGTGGCTATGCCGGAGCTAAAGGATGACAGCCGGGCTTTGGTCCAGACCGAGGGGGTCTCCATGGGCTTTTCCCGGAAATTTCCGGTGGACGTGATCGTATATGTGGATCCCATCGCTTATTATCGCATGCCCTACCGGGAAAAATACCGGGTGAAGGACGCCGTCTCCGCGGTGAACTGGCGCTTCCGGGGCCAGGACAAGCGATTAGTGCTCATCACCCCGGGGCGGATATGCACCTCCTCCCCGGAGCTGGGCGTGCCCTCCGCCTTCGCGGACATCAGCCAGTTCGACGCCATCCTGGAGGTGTCCGAGCGCCGGGCGGGGTATGTGCCGGAGCTGAGCTACGGCAGCCACATCTTCCAGGACCTGGTGGAGGCGGGCATCCTCTACACCGCCGTGTTCGAGGGCAGCTCCACCCGCTGCTACCGGCCGGAGGCCATCAAGGCCATGCCCAACGCCCTGGCGGATTTCATGCCCCCGGAGGGGCTGGAGGACGTGGTATGGGTGTGCGACACGTCTAATAAGGGCGTGGAGCTGTACTACGACATGGTGTCCGAGCGGCTGCTCATCCTGAGCGGCGGAGAGGGGGCCTAGGGCATGGAAAAACTCCCCTCTGATATCGCCGGGGCGCTGCTGCCCTGGTACGATAAGCATGTGCGGGACCTTCCCTGGCGGCGGGACCCCTCCCCCTACCGGGTGTGGGTGTCAGAGATCATGCTCCAGCAGACCCGCATCGAGGCGGTGAAGGGCTACTTCGACCGCTTCATGGCCGCTCTGCCCACGGTCCGGGACCTGGCGACGGCGGACGAGGAGACGGTATTGAAGCTGTGGGAGGGGCTGGGGTACTATTCCCGGGCCCGGAACCTGCACAAGGCCGCGAAGATCATTGTGGAGAAGTATAACGGTGAACTGCCCGCTGATGAGAAAGCCCTGCGGGCCCTGCCCGGCATCGGGGACTACACCGCCGGGGCGGTGGCCTCCATCGCCTTCGGTCTGCCCGCCCCCGCCGTGGACGGGAACGTGCTGCGTATCTGCGCCCGGCTCACCTGCTGCCCCGACAGCATCGGGGAGGGGCGGGTGAAGGACGCTTTCCGGGAGCAGCTTCGGGAGCAGTATCCGAAAGAACGCTGCGGCGACTTCACCTCCGCCATTATGGAGCTGGGGGAGACGGTGTGCCTGCCCGGCACGCCGGACTGCGAGGCCTGCCCCCTGCAACACCTGTGCCGGGCCTATGAGACGGGGACACAAACCCAATACCCCGTCATGCCGGAAAAGCGGCCCAGGAAGATACAGCGGCGGACCGTGTTCATCTTGGAGCACGAGGGCCTGGCCGCCCTGGCCCGCCGGCCGGACAAGGGGCTTCTCGCGGGGATGTGGGAGCTGCCCAACGTGGAGGGGACCCTCACCAGGGAGGAGGCCCTGGCCCGGGCCGCGGCATGGGGCTGCGAGCCCACGGATGCCCTTCCCTGCGGGGAGGCGGTGCACATTTTTACGCATTTGGAGTGGCATATGACCGGCTGGCGCATTTTCTGCGCCGCCGTGCCGGAGCGGTTCACCTGGACGAGCCCCGCCCAGCGGGCGGCGCAGTATCCTGTGCCTGCCGCGTTCCGGGCCTACAAGGCCCTGCTGTAAGGAGGAACTATGAGACGCGTTTTGTTATTCGCCCTCGCCGCCTGCCTGGCCCTTCTCGCCGGGTGCGGCGTGGAAGACGTGCTGGGGGACATGATGGGCCCCCGGGAGCCTCAGGCGACAGCGGTACCCAGCCCTACCGAGGTGCCTATATGGACCCCGCCGGCGGCCACAGACGCGCCCGCGGCGCCCCAAACCGACGCCCCGGCCCAGGCCGGGGGCATAGCGGACTACGGCTCCCTTACGGTGGCGGACTGCGTGGAGGACGGCTGGACCTATCCCAACGTCATCCCCCGCATCAAACTTAACTGCCCCGGGGCGGAGAGCATCAACGCCGCCATCCAAGGCACGTTCGTGGAGCTTGCGGAGGACCCCATGTTCGAGGTCCACTACGAGTGCGCCATCGGCGCGGGGCGGTACCTCAGCGTGCTCATGGTGGAGAAAATAAACGACAGCCTCTTCCACACCGCCTATAACCTGGACCTTTCTACCGGGGAGCAGATCACCGGCCCGGCGCTGCTGGCCCTGCTGGGCCAGGACGAGGGGGCGCTGAAGAGTCGCGAGCTGGAGCTCATGGGGGAGGAGTTCACCCGCCAGTACGGCGCCCTCATCGGCCAGATGGACCAGAACTTCTATGACGCGCAGTACGCCCGTACCACCGCCATCGGCAACGCCGACACGGAAAACCTCTGGTTCGGCACCGACGGGCAGCTTTATTTCGCCGGAAAGCTCTACTCCATGGCCGGGGCGGAGTATTACGAGTACCCCATCCCCACGGGCCTGTTCTTCTGAAACGGTTGTAA
>CANRKN010000189.1 GCA_947631215.1 uncultured Oscillospiraceae bacterium
GTATCTCACTCCTTCCCCTCATTCTAGCACAAAAGATGGTAGGCACTTTCGTGTCTACCATCTTTTTACCACGTCAGCTCATTGAGCCGGGGCTTTTCTTGTAATCCCATTACTCCGCGCTGAAGAAGGCCACGCCGACGGCGCCGGGGCCGGCGTAGGTGCCAATGGTGCTGCCGATGCAGCAGACGGGCAGCTCCCGCACGTGGTCCTTATACAGCGCCTCGCTGTCCCGGATATACTTTTGCAGCAGGGCGTCGCTGAGGCCGCTGTAGCCCAGGGCGTAGGGCATGGCAAAGTCTATCCCGCCGCTTTGCTCAACGAACTGGGTCAGCAGGTTATTGCCGTTTTTGGAGCCCCGGGCCTTGCCGATGAGCGCCACCTCGCCTTTCTGCACCGCCACCACCGGCTTGATGGACAATATCCCGCCGGCGAAGGCCACCGCCGGGGAGATGCGCCCGCCCTTTTTGAGATATTCCAGCGTGTCCAGCAGCGCCAGCAGCCGGACGCGCTTTTTCTGCGCCTCCAGAGCCGCGGCGATCTGGGTCGCGGGGAGGCCCTCGTCCCGCAGCCGCACCGCCAGCAGCGTCAATATCCGCTGGCCGATGCTCACGTTCTCGCTGTCCACCACGGTGACGTTCTCATAATCCTCCGCCGCCAGGCACGCGCTATTCCAGCAGCCGGAGAGCTTGCCGGACAGGGTGAGGCACACCGCCTCCTCCCCCGCCTCGGCCGCGGCGCGGAACGCCTCCCCGTACTGGAAGGGGGTGATCTGGCAGGTGTGGGGCAGGGCGTCCGACTCCACCAGCTTCTCGAAAAATGCTTTGTTGGACAGCGTGACCCCGTCCAGGTACTCCTCCCCGCCGAACACGACGGTCACCGGCAGCACCGCTATCCCCAGGGCCCTGGCTTCATCCTGGGGGATGTCGCAGGCGGAGTCGGTGATGATGCGCACGCTCATTTTATTCTCCCTTCCGCTGGCCCGCCGGCACGTTCAGGAGCACAATGGCCACGAAAATGAGCCCGATGCCGGCGGCGTTCATCAGGTTCAGCTTCTCATGGAACACCAGGATGCCCGATATGGTGGCCACCATGGGCTCAGCAAAGGCCAGCACGGAGGCCTTCCCCGCCTCCACGCTCTCCAGGCCCGTGGTGTAGAACACGTAGGGCATGAAGGTGCTCACAACGCCCAGGCCCAGGGCCATGAGGGCCGCATGACCGTTTCCGGCGAGAACGGCGAACGCCTCCCCCGCCCTGGCGAAGGGCAGCAGGCACACCGTGGACACCACGAAGGTGTAGAAGATGACGGTGAAGGTATGGTACTTTCTCAGCGCCACCTTCCCGAAGATGCTGTAGGTGGCGTAGCCGAACCCGGCGCCGACGCCGGTGAGCAGGGCCCGGGGCGTGATGGAGCCGGAGGTGAGGCCGCTGACCAGCACGCACCCGGCGAAGGCCAGCACCAGCGCCGCCAGCTTCCGGGCAGTCACCCGCTCATGGAAGAACACCGCCGACATGAGCATGACGAAGCAGGGCGCGGTGTAGAGCAATATGGACGCGGTGGCCAGGGTGGTCATCTGGATGGTGGAGAAGTAGCACACGTTGAAAAACACGATGCTGACGAGCCCCGTACCCAGGAACATCCAGAAGTCTTTGAGCTTCACTTTAAAGAGCGCCCGGTCCTTTATGAGCAGCAGCGCCCCCATGAGCACCATCACCGTGACGCTGCGCACCAGCGTCACCTGAAAAGAGCTGAGCCCCGCCGCGGTCATGGGCCGGGAGAACACGCCGATGACGCCCCAGCCGGAAGCGGCGATCAGGATCATCGCCACCGCCAGGGCGTTTTTGTTTTTCTTATCCGTCTTCATCCCATCAGCCACGCCCGGCAGGGCGCCCCCTCGCAGCCGCCCAAGTTCAGCGGCGCGGCGTTCAATAGATACGTCCCCGCGGGCACGCCGTCCAGCACGACGCCCTCCAGCAGCACCATGCCCGCCCCCAGCAATATCTGATGGACGGTCCTGTGGTCCTCGTCCGGGCCGAAGGTCTGGCTCTCGTTGCCCAGCAGCTTCAGCCCCGCCGCCGCGAACACCTCCGCGGCCTGGGCCATGACGGTCACATCCCCGGCGATGAGGACGCGCTCCGCCCCGCCGGCGGCCTTAGCCTCCGCCAGGATGGACTCCGCGTCCGCCGCCGAGAGGTAACCCTCCCGCCGGACCACAGCGCACTGCCCCACGAAGGGGTCCAGCCCCAGCTGGTCCAGGGTCTTTCCGGTGTTCACAAAGTGGAAGGGCGCGTCCACATGGGTGCCGTTGTGAGCGCACATGGAGAAGGCCGTCAGGTTGCTGGCGTCCCCCCTGTCGATGCTGCGGATGCGCTCCATGGCCGGGGCCGGGTCTCCCGGATATACCTTGCAGGAGAAGAGCTCCTGGGTGATGTCGTAAAGCATAGGCTCCCGCCTTTCGCCGTTTTTCTCCGCCACCGGCTTTTCCAGCACCACCAGGCGCACGTTCTCAATGCCATTGAACATACAGGGGAATATGCCCGCCTCCCGGAAGCCCAGGCGCTTATAGAGGGCCCGGGCCTTGGTGTTGATCTCGTTGGTGTCGATGCGCAGGACGGTGCAGCCCTGCTCCCTCGCGTAGTCCTCGTAAAACTTCACAAAGCCCGGGCCCAGGCCGTGGCCGTACCGGGCCGGGTGGATGACCAGGGTGTGCATGACCATGACCTGCTCCGGCGGGGCCGGGTACTTCCAGGCCGCCAGGGCGTACACATCCACCTGCTTCTGATTGAGGATAGCCGTGCCGGCGACTTCGCCCTCCTCCTCCGCCACGAAGAGCTCCCCCCGCGCAAGGGCCTCCCGTGCTGTGGCCTCGGTGGGGTATACCCCCCGTATCCATCCTGTATAGTGCTCTCCCTTTTCCCGCAGGTCGTGGGTGGCCTCATAGATGGCCGCCACCGCCGGGATATCGGCTTCTACTGCTTTTCTATAGTTCATGATGTCTCACTTCTTCCAGGTGTTTTGCCTACTATAGCACAACGGGAAAAAGAATACTATCGCCATTTACACAGAAAAAGGACCGCTCGGAGAGCGGTCCTTTTGGTGCGATTTGGTTGAGACTTACTTCGCGGCCTTGGCGGCGCGGATGGCCTCGGTCAGCATGGGGGTGACCTTGAACAGGTCGCCGCAGATGCCG
>CANRKN010000190.1 GCA_947631215.1 uncultured Oscillospiraceae bacterium
GTCCCCCGCGAGGCGCTTCCGCTTCAGCGCGTCGCGCCGGGCGTCCTGGGCCCACTCTATGGCCCGGTCGATGTCCGTGCCCTTCATCGCGGTATCAGCTCCTCCGGGACGACCTCATGGGCCAGGAAGTCGATGTAGAGGTTGTGGAGCAGATGGAAGTTATGGGTCAGCTCATTTAAGAGCACTTCCCGGACCCGGGTCGGGTCCTCCTCGGGGTAGTCGTCCAGGGCCTCGTCCAGCTGGACCGCCTCCCGGAATATCTCCAGGAACAGGGCGTCGTCCTTGGTCGGCTCCGCCTTATTCTCCAGAAAGAGGCCCACGGCGTAGATGCCCTTCGCCGCCTTCAGCTCCCTATAGCGGGGCTCTAGGTTGCGGAAGTTGTCCCGGGGCTGCCGGTAGGGCCGGGAGTCCGCCGCGTCCTGGATGAGCTTCTCATAGGCCCAGATGTCGCTCGCCGGGAGGACGTTCGCCGCCTCCAGCGCCGCGAGGAACCCGTGGGCCTCCCGGAGGGCCCGGTCGGCCAGGATGGGGAGGTTGGCCTCCTTGATGCGCTCGGCGTACTTGGCGGCCTTGTCCCGGAGGGCGTAGGTGAGACGGAGCTCGCGGGCGTCCGCCTCCTGGGCCAGGAGCTCCACCTTGCAGCGCCCGCATACCTCGTCCAGCTCCTCCTTGGTCCGGCCCTCTGCCACGACCTCCCGACATACCTCGTCACAGATGTAGGTGAGCAGCTCCTCCGGGTGCCGGGGGAGGGGGCTCGGGGCCAGGCCGGCGAAGTGGTCCGGCTCTACCAGGGCGTCGGTGCCGGAGATGACGCCCAGGTCCCGGAAGGCCTCCTTGTAGCCCCGGAGCATACAGGCCGCGCTCCCCGCGTCCATCTCGTCGTGTTTGTCGCTCTGGACCATGTCCGCGATCCGCTTCTCCATCCCCTGGATGAGCAGCTTCGGGTTGAACTCCTCCTCGCCGAAGGCCTCGTCGGTCTCGGCGACGATGGTGTAGGTGGGGGGATCGCCGGAGACGTCCATCTCGGCGTCCAGGCCCCGGGCCTGTTCGACGGCCTGTTCCAGGGTCTCCGCGTCACAGTACTCCATCGCGTCCCGGTCCAGGTCGATGTCCCCGGTGTAGAGCTCGGCGTCGATGACGCCGTACTGCCCCAGGTCCTCCCAGGAGCGCCGCTCCCGGTCGTTGAACTTGACGACCAGGTAGCCGTTGATCTTCTTCAGTTTACGCATACTGCCGTTTCCTTCCTTTCAAATGATTTAATTAGCCAAAGTGTGGGATGACCCGGACCGTGCCGGTGTGTTTGTGCATGACAACGAGCTCGCCGTTGGGCTTGTTCTTGATGATGAGCCAGTTGTCCGGGGAGAGGCCCGCCTGTCCGAGCCGGACCTTCTGGGCCCTCGTGGGCTTCTTGCCGTGCTTCACGATGTCCTCCTTTCCAATCGTCCCGGGATGTGGTAGAGTAAAAGAGACCGGCGAAGGTCAACATGGAAAATAAGATTTTAACCCTTAACGAACTCGCAGACCGTTGTTCCAGCAACGGTTTGACCGCTTCGTTTCCCCTCGGCTTGAGGTCCTCTCGGTTTGGGTCCTGGACTGTCACCAGCGCCCAGGTCGATCGGGACCTCTGCCGCGCCGAATTTACATTGACCCCGGACGGGGAAGGCCTTCCCCTCCGTGCCTTTTGGGAGAGCCGCTCCGATGGGGAGCGCGTTCATATCGAGCCCCTCGGGGCTGTCTGACTGGAGGTGATAAACCTTCGCCGGTCTCTTTTACTCTGCCGCCTCCCTTGTGTTTTTGCCCGCGCCGTGGTATGCTGGGCGGTGTATACGGTTAAAGATTTGTTCATAAGTATTGTAATTCAGATTTCCGAATAAGTCAAGGAAAAATCTCTGATTTCCGAGAAAAAATTCAGTTATCCGAAGGAGGTAAACATGGGTACAATCGGGAGCCGCGTGAGGGACGCCCGGAAACAAAAGGGCCTCACGATGAAGCAGCTACACGACATGACCGGCCTTTCGACCGGGAATATCTGCGATATTGAGAAGGATCGTTATACTCCTTCAGCCGCCGCCCTGTTACCCTTGAGCAAGGCCTTGGACCGCTCGATTGAGTGGATATTGGAGGGCGAGGACGCCGTTCAGATTTCTGAACCTTTGAAGTGTGACGGGGTTCCGCTGTCCATGGTGGAGGCTGATCTCGTCGCCATGTTCCGGGACCTAAAGGCCTCCGAGAAGGAGATCGCTTTCCAGTTTGTGACCATGCTCTATCAGAGAAAGACCGGGGGGGTTGCCTCCGATTTCTCGGGGGCTTTTGAGGACGAAAAAAGCGCCCCCGCGTGAGGGCCGAAGCCCACGGCGGCGACGCCTGTTTTTTTGTCCCTATAGCGATTAACAAGATAATCTAATTCAAACGGAGGTCATACCATGAGAACCGCAGAAGAAATGTATCAGTACTGCATTGACCACAATTTTGGCGAAGGAATGAATAAAAAATGGGGGATTAAGCACTTCTCGCTGATTGAGCGGGCACTAAAAGATGACGAAAGCCCTATCATGTGTTTCATCGGGCTTCATAACTATGTCTCTCCAACAAAGCATGACAACAATTTTGCCTATGCTATTACAAACAAACGAATTCTTATCGCCCAACAAAAACTTGTCGGTCAGACATTTCAGACAGTGGACATTGCTTCTTTGAATGATGTGACAATGACCACGGGGGTGCTGATGGGCATAATCACAATAGATACAATCAAGGAGAAGTTCAATGTGGCCGTCAATAAGAAAGTGGCCGAAAGTATTAACAATACCATCCATGATGTCCTCTTCTCCCTAAAGCAGCAGAAAAGGAATGTAGCCCAAGAGCGACCAGTCTCTAGCGTTGCTGATGAACTTCTAAAATTTAAAAATCTCCTGGATATGGGCGTTATTACTCAAGAGGAATTCGATAAGAAAAAGAGAGAGCTTTTGTGACTTTATTTGTCCGTTTCATTTCGTTAAAGTGTTTCTAGTGCGCGAGCCCGCAAACGCCTGAAAATAGGGCAATCGGACAGGCGGACGCGAAAATGGGGGATTTGTCCGATTGCTCGGGGCGGTTTTTGGCCCGATCCGGGCCCCGCTCCCGGCGCTCCATCTAACGGCGATTTAACGGTTCTAACGGCCCGG
>CANRKN010000191.1 GCA_947631215.1 uncultured Oscillospiraceae bacterium
TTCTCATGCTAAAGCTTTTTCTCTTCCCCCGGTAAAACCGGGGGATTACTTCCACGTCTAAAGACACCATAGCAAAAGAACGCCTCACCCAGCCGGGTGAGGCGTTCTTCTATGTATTCATACATCGCTGAACAGGTCCCGGGGGTACTCTCCCTTCTCCACCAGCTCCCGGAAGGCGGCCTCCACCACGTCTCTGTCTTCGTGGTGGGTGATGCCAAACCACCTGTCCCGGCTGGGCAGCACCTGCACGTGGGCCAGGCCGCTTCGCACCATGCGGCCCACGATGTCCGGCAGCAGGTACTCGTCCTTCAGGGGGTCAGTCATGGTCCCCTTGAACCGCTCAAAGCCCTCGTCCAGCTTGGAGACAAAGGCGGGGGTGAGCATCCACATATTCATGGACACCAGCCCGTCCCCGTCCAGGGGCAGGGGCCCGTCGGGGCCGTTCACCGCCGCGCCCTCCGCCGTCTTCATGATGCGGCGGGTCTCCACGATGTCAGTGAGCCGCCCAGTCTCATCCACGGAGCACAGTCCCCTCGTCACCTCGCCGGCGTCGGACAGGGTGTTTTTCAGCACGAATCCCACCATGCCGAACCGATAGGGGTCGTTGGGGTCGCTGGCGGATAGAAAGTCATAGGCCGCCTTATAGGCGCTCTTGCCGTAATAGTCGTCGGCGTTGACCACGGCGAAGGGGCCGTTCAAAAGGTCCTTGCAGGCCAGGACTGCCTGGCCGGTGCCCCAGGGCTTCGTCCGTCCGGCGGGGGCGTCCCCCAGCTCCTGGAAGGCGTAGTCCCATTTCACGCCCAGGGTCCGGAACTTAGCCTCCAGGCGGTCGCCCACGACCTCCCGGAAGTCCTCGTATATATCCCGGCGGATGATGAATATCACCCTGTTGAATCCGGCCTGAATGGCGTCATGGATAGAGTAGTCCATGATGATCTCCCCCGAGGGGCCCACCCGCGCCAGTTGTTTGATGCCCGCGCCGTAACGGGAGCCGATCCCGGCGGCCAGCACCACGAGCGTGATATCCATACCCTTGAACTCCTTACCGTCCGCCCCAGGCGGACAGGTTTACAGTAAACATAATTATAATACAACTCCCGCCCACATGCAAGACAGATACTTCCAGATTTATAAATAATTCTTTAATTTGACGGGTTTTGGGAAAAACAGACTGAACAGGACAAAAGCCGCACGGCGCAGGCCGTGCGGCTTTTCAATGTTATGGGTCAAACTCAGGCGGCGGGCTCCTCCGCGGGCTCCTCAGCCTCGGCCTCGCCGGTGATGGCCACCACAGCACCGTCATAGGTCTCCTCGATGAACTGGGCGACCTCTTCGGACTGCAGCACGTCCAGCAGGGCCAGGACGGCCTCATTCTCCTCATTGCCTTCCTTGACGCACAGGATGTTGGCGTAGGTGATGGCGCCGTCGCCGGAGGCGTCCTCCACTGCCAGAGCGTCATCACCGGCGTTCAGGCCGGCCTGCAGGGCGTAGTTGCCGTTGATGACGGCGATGTCAACGTCGTCCAGCACGTTGGGAAGCTGCGCGGCCTCCATCTCCTGGAACTCGAACTCATGGGGGTTCTCGGCGATGTCATAGACGGTGGCGTTGGAGGAGGCGTCGATGCCGTCCTCCAGGGTGATGAGGCCCTCCTGCTGCAGCAGGAGCAGGGCGCGGGTCTCGTTGGAGCCGTCGTTGGGGATGGCGATGACGGCACCGTCTTCCAGCTCCTCCAGGGTGGCGGTAGCGCCCGGATAGATGCCGAAGGGCTCATAGTGGACCAGGCCCACGCTCACCAGATGGGTGCCGTTCTCCTCGTTGAAGGTGTCCATGTAGGGGGTGTGCTGGAAGTAGTTGGCGTCCAGGTCGCCGGACTCAACAGCCTCGTTGGGCTGCACATAGTCGGTGTACTCCACGATGTCCAGCTCGATGCCCTGCTCGGCCAGGATGTCCTTGGCGAACTCCAGGATCTCGGCGTGGGGCGTGGGGGAAGCGCCGACCTTCAGGGTGACGGTGTCGGCGGCCAGGGCCACAGCGCCCAGGCTCAGGGCCAGCACAAGGGCCAGCACGATGGCGATGATCTTCTTCATTTTGGGATTCTCCTTTTCAAAAAATGATTTTTTGTTTATTTCACCGGATGCGTTTGTCGCTCCGTTTGGTGATAAAGTCGCCGATGCTCTGGAATATCTGCACCAGCACGATCAGCAGTATGACCATGACCCACATGACCAGAGGCTTGGACCGGTAGTAGCCGTAGTTGATGGCGATGGCGCCGATGCCGCCGCCGCCCAGGATGCCCGCCATGGCCCCGTAGCCGAAGATGGTGATCAGGGCCACGAAGAGGTTGGAAAGCAGCGCGGGCTTCGCCTCGGGGATGAGGACCTTCAGGACGATCTGCATGGGACTGGCGCCCATGGCCTGGGCCGCCTCGATCACCCCCTTGTCTACCTCCCGGATGGAGGTCTCCACCAGCCGCGCCACAAAGGGGAACGCGGCGATGGTCAGCGGCACGATGATGGCCTTCGTGCCCACCTTGGTGCCTACGATGAACTTGCTGAGGGGCAGGACCACCACCAGCAGGATGAGAAACGGCACGCTTCTCAGCAGGTTGATGACCACGTTCACCAGCTGCATGAGGGGCCTCGGCAGGGGGCGGATGCCGTTTTCATCCCCCGTCACCAGCAGCACCCCCAGGGGCATGCCGATGAGAAAGGCCAGCAGCGTGGGCAGAGCGGTCAGCAGGAAGATGGTCTCGAAGATGGCCGTCAGAAGGTCGTTGTGGAGGATGTCCATCAGCAGCTCCACATTCTTTTCACTGAACAAGGTCCGTCACCTCCTCCGCCGTCACGCCGGGTATCTCTCTTAAGTATATCAGCGCTCTGGCCGCCTCCGTCTCATCCTGGGGCAGGCCCAGCACCATGGTGCCGAAGCTCTTGTCCCCGATGGTGCGGGTGTCGGCGCTGATGATGTTGAGGCATATGCCCTGCTGCGCCGCAAGGGTGGCGATGATGGGCTCGCCGGAGGTGGCGCCGTTGAAAGCCAGACGCACCAGCCGGTTCGCCGGCAGCACATGTATCTTCTCCCCGCCGGGCATCACCAGGCGCTTGCCCGCCTCGGTCTTGGGGTCGGTGAATATCTCGGACACGTC
>CANRKN010000192.1 GCA_947631215.1 uncultured Oscillospiraceae bacterium
GTGGGATGCGTGCTCAATACGGTATGCGGCTTCGGCTTCGGGGTCATGGGCATGATCGTCATGCCCTACGCCATGGGCTCCGCCGTCCACGCCGCGGCGGTCATCAACATGGCCACCTTCGTCCAGGCCACGTTCCTGGCCGTCCGCTACCGGAAGCATATCCGCTGGAAGCTCCTGGCCGTGCCCATGGCCGCGTACCTGGTCGCAAGCTTCGTCGCCGTGCGGGTGGCGGTGGGGATGGACAACGACCTCATGAAACGGGTGCTGGGGGCGTTTCTGATCGTATTGAGCGCCTACTTCATCTTTGCCGCAAAGCACGTGAAGCTCAAAGCAAACACCCGCAACGGCCTTATTGCCGGGGGCATAGGCGGGGTGATGAGCGGGCTGTTCGCCACCGGCGGGCCGCCCGCCAGCCTCTATTTCTCCGCCACCACGGAGACGAAGGAGGAGTATCTCGCCACCATCCAGGCATTTTTCAGCATCTCCAACTTCTATGTGACGGCGGTGCGGTTTTATTCCGGCGTCATCGACGGCACAGTCCTCCGGGCTTTCATAGTGGCCCTGGGAGGCTTGGCGCTGGGCAATATCCTGGGCCTGTATGTATTCAAGCGGGTGGATGTGAACTTTATCCGCAGGGCCATATACGTGATGATGGCGGTGTCGGGCCTCGCCATGCTGGTATTCTGACGAATTTTAAATTTTCCGCCCCCGGATGAAAAATCCGGGGGCTTTCGTGGATATTATGGGTGAAAAGCTTTTCGAGAGGAAACGGAACATGTTCACAAAAGAGCAGTTCACATCCCTGGCAAAAAAGCATATGGATATGGTCTTCCGGCTGGCCTACAGCTATCTGCGCAGCCGGGAGGAGGCGGACGACGTGACCCAGAACGTGCTGCTGGCCCTGTGGCGGACCGACAAGGTGTTTGAGAGCGGCGGGCACGTGAAGGCCTGGCTCATCCGGGTGACAGTGAACGAGTGCAAGAAGGTCCTGCGCTCCCCCTGGCGGAGGCGGGAGGACCTGGCGGCCTACGAAAACGCTCTGACATTCGAGACCGACGAGGATAGGGCGCTGTATGAGGCCATCATGGCCTTGGACGCCAAGTACCGGGCCGTCATCGTCCTCTACTACTACGAGGGCTATTCCATTGCCGAGACGGCGAAGCTGCTGGGCATCCCCGCCCCCACGGCGGGGACCAGGCTTTCACGGGCCAGGGAGAAACTGAAAAACATGCTGACGGAGGCGGAAAGCGATGAATGAACGTACATCCATAAAAAGGGCCCTGGAGCCCCTGCACGCCTCCACGGATACCTTGGAGGAGGTACTGGATATGATCGATAAGGAAAAAGCGGTAAAGCATATGAAGAAGACGGGCCGCAGCGCCCTGCGGGGCGCGCTGGTGGCGGCCATATTGGTGATAGCGCTCAGTGTCACGGCCTACGCCGTGGGGGAGTACACGGGATTTTTCGATACCGTGTTCGGCGACGAGAGCATTGGAAGCCGGGACGTGGAGCACAAGGTCCTCACCGACGACGAGGGCAACGTCTGGAAGGAGTATGACGTCCCCGGCGAGGAGCGGGTGCCTGCGGACCAGGAGATGGCGGAGGAGCTGGTGGGCGACGAGACCGCCAGCGTGGGCCAGAGCGTGAAGGTCCAGGATGTGACCTTCACTGTGGAGGACTTCGTCATGGACGCCAACGGCATGGGCGTGCTCACCTATACCATGGAGGACCCCAATGGCTTCCCCGGCACAGAGTTCACCGAGGAGGGCGGCATGCTGTATCAGGGCTCGAACGTGGTGGGCTCCCTGCGGGACGCGACCTTGTACTTCGCGGACGAAAACGGCGGGAAGACACACTTCGTGGACAGCTGCGACTTCGTGGCGGCGGGGGGCACCGACACCCAAAAGACCGTCGTTAAGTACTTCGCGCCCTTTGAGGGCCTGGAGCAGGCGGAGAACCTGACGCTGACCTTCCATGTGGTCAAGGAGCACGACCCGGACGCCATGCTGGCCGCCGACGTGGTGGACGAGGGAAGTGTGATATTCCCCCTGTCCCAGGCGGTGCCCGTCACGCCTCTGACCGGGCCGGACGGCTGGAGCGCCGGCGTCTCCCCGGTGGGGCTGCAGATCGTGCCCCCGGAGGGCAACCCCTACAGGCAGAACTACGATTTCAGTGAAGTGGTCATCCATATGACCGACGGCAGCGAGTATGTGCTGGAGGGGGGCGAGCCCTATATGATCAACATCACCGTGGGCTGCTACGGCGAGGGATTTGTCATGAATGACACCTTCAACCGCATCATCGACCCGTCCCAGGTGGAGAGCATCACCGCCGTGGGCGACGGCAGCGGCTATCAGGACGAAAACGGCCGGCCCGTGCCCTATGAGGAGGCCTGGGTCGACGGCAACACCCTGCAGGACGGCCTGACCCCGATGCGGGTGGACCTGGACCTGACGTTCACGAAATAAACAAAACCTATAATGGGGACAGCGGCGGCCTTTGGCCGCCGCTGCTCTTGCGTTTATTGCCATTTGCGGTTATAATAGCAAGGATATTATGTCACTTTGAGAGAGGGGGCGGGCCCGTGGAGGCCAGAACGGTATATGACCTGGTCCTGGCGGCGATCATACTGCTCATCGCCTTTCGGGGCTGGCGGCAGGGCCTGCTCTCGGAGATCCTGCGCCTGGCGGGCTGGGTGGCGGCGGCGGTGCTGGTGACCCGGTATGCCGGCGTCTGGGCCGAGCAGATATACCACACGGTCCTGGAGCCCCGGACGGTGGCGAAAGTGGCGGCGGCCATCCCCGCGGGGGCGGGGGCGGCCATGGGGAACGTGGCCGCGGCCATGCAGACCATCCAGAACGTCCTCAATTCCATGGGCGGCGTCCTGGGCGGGCAGATCATCACTCCCGAGACCGCCGGCGCCATCCTGAACATGGCGGGACAGGACGCGGCGGGCCTGGCCCGGGCCATATGCGCCACGGTGCTCCAGCCGGTGCTGGTGAGCCTGGTGCAGATGGTGCTGAGCGCGCTTATTCTGATAGGCTGCCTCATCGTGGCCCGGTTCTTTGCCCGGCTCTTCGCCTCCGGGAAGAGGCGGGACTCCATCCTCTCCATGACCAACCGGCTCCTGGGCCTGGCCCTGGG
>CANRKN010000193.1 GCA_947631215.1 uncultured Oscillospiraceae bacterium
CGGCAGTCCCGCTCCAACGGCTGGACCATGCACACCCTGCGGGAGGTGGCCGCGGCCATATCCCAGGGGGACGGGGCCCTGTGCATGGCGGTGAGCGCCCAGTCCACCGAGGACCGGGTGTTCTCCGAGGAGCAGCAGGCCGACGCCGTCGTCCCGGAGGGCTACGCCGTGCTGGACGAGGACGGGCTTGTTGAATTCCTGGACCCCGAGACCTCCATGGGCGCGGAGATCCTCACCGGCGACCCCACCGGCTTTCTCATCACCGTGTCCGGGGATACATTGGAAATATTGGACGGCTCGGCGAAAATAGAGGGGCGGTTCGATGAAACGGGCCAGCCCATCGGTATCGACGTCCGCTGTGAGATACACACCGGGGTGCTGGAAAAGGCCAAGGATCCGACACTCTCCGACAAGGAACTGGAACAGGCCCTGTCCCGCACGGCGGGCCGGTGGGTACGGAACGCCCTGGACAAGGCCCAAGCCACAGGCTGCGACTTTCTGGGCCTGCGGGCGGCGGTGCTGAAAGCGCCCGCCGCGGCCGCCTGGTGGGACGAGTGGGGAGAGCTTTTCCCCGCCCTGCCCGTGACGGTGACGGTGGAGGGGCATATCGACCGCAGCTACGACCTGGCGGATTGAGGAGGACCTATGAACGACACGCTCATCACGAAAAAACAGTTCGCCGCCGCCACGGTGGTGTCCCTATTAAGCCCCCTCTTGCGCCTGCTGCCCCAGACGGCGGTGGGCTTCGCCGGGCGGGGGGCGTGGCTCAGCTTTCTCCCGGCACTGGTCCCCCTGGCGCTGCTCACGGCTGTCGTGACCTCCTTCCGGCGGCACATGCGCCCCGGGGAGGGCATGGGCGGGCTGCTCCTGCGCTGGCTGGGGCCGGTATTCGGGCGGCTGGTGCTGGTGCTCTTTACGGGGTGGTTCCTCTTCTACGCAGGATTCATCCTGCGCAGCGGCGCGGAGCGCCTTGTGTCCACCATCTACCCCAGCAGCGGCCAGGGCATGTTCGTGGCCGTCACCATCATCCTGAGCCTGGCGGTGGCCCTGGGGGACCTGCGGGCCGCCACCCGCACGGCGGTCATCTTCCGGGCCATCCTCGTCACGGCGCTGGTGCTGGTCATCGCCCTGTCCCTGCCCAACATGGACGCCGGGCGGCTGCGGCCGGTGACGTGGCGGGACGGGGGGCCCATCGCCCTGGGGGCGCTGCCCTTCGCCTCCGTGGGGGCGCTGACGGCCTGCTTCACCTTCCTGTACGGCTACGCGGACCTGCCCAAAGACGGCAAATGGCACCTGTGGCCGCTGGGGACGCTCTTGGTGCTGGGCGGGCTCATCTGCGCGTCGGTGCTCTGCGTATTCGGGCCGGCGCTCACCCACACCCTGACCTACCCCTTTTTCGTCATGATCCGCTCCATCTCCCTGGGGGACCTGGTGCCCCGAATCGAGGCGGTGGTCATCGCCGCCTGGGTGGGGACGGACTTCATGCTGTGCGTGGGGCTTCTGCGCTGCGCCCATGAGGCCCTGCGGCCCGTGTTCGGGTATCCCAAGCCGGATGGCCGGCCCATGCTGGACATGGGCGGGGGGCGGTATCTGCTGTGGCTGGAGGCTGGGGCAGTGTTCGCCGCGAGCTTTATTTTCGACATGCCCCCCTGGCAGCTGCGGACTTGGTCGGACCAGTATATTCCCCTGGCCAGCGACTGCGTCCTCTACGGCGGGTTTTTGCTGTTGTGGCTGGTGACCATACCGAAGCGGAAAAAAGAAAAGGACCTACAAAAGCAAAAAGCCTCCCTCTGACGAGGGAGGTGGCGCGGCGCAAGCCGCGACGGAGGGAGAGAATTCTCTCCCCCAGTCTCGCTATCGCTCGACAGCCCCCTCGTCCGAGGGGGCCTTATTCCCAGCTGTTCAGCATACGTTTTTTCTGGGGACTGTAAATATAGTTAGTCACTATATAGTGAATTATTGTTCCTTCAGATTGCGCGTAAACTTAGGCCATAAACCGTGAGGGGATGGCTGCATGGACTACGGAAAACTGACGCTGCATATAGACCGGCTCTTACAGGAGCGGGGCCTTTCAAAAAATGCCGTCTGCAAGGCGCTGGATATTCCGCGCACCAATTTCAACCGCTACTGCCGCAACGATTTTCAGCGGCTGGATGCCCTGTTCGTCTGCAAGCTGTGCCACTATCTGGACATTGAGGTCGGCGACCTCATCGAATACGTCCGCCCGGAGTGAATCTGGGACAAGCAAAAAGCAAGGACCGATCGGTCCTTGTTTTCATTTAGGCGCAGCATCCCTTGACAATAATATATGTTAGGAATATAATGCAACTGGATTTCAGTTGCAAAGAGGGTGTTCATTGTGCCCCCGAAGGAAAAGCTCATAGAAAAGCTCTGCCGGACGCCGGCGCCGAATAATTTCACGGTAAACGACCTGGCCGCGCTGATGAGCAAATGCAACTGCGTCCAAGGGAGCGGCGGGCGCGGCTCCGGCATAAGATACTTTCACACCCCGACTGGGCGGGTCCTGATCTTCGACGGGCCCCATCCCGGGAAGGAGCTTTACCGTTATCAAGTGAAAAAGGTCATCGAATTTCTGTCCGCTGTGGGCGAATTGCAGGAAGGAGAGCAAGCGCATGAATAATTGCATGGAATACCGAGGCTACCACGCCGCTATCAGCTTTGACGCGGACGACGGCATTTTTGTGGGGTCTGTTCTGGGCATCGCGGACAGTCTCAATTTCCACGGGGAGAACGTCGCAGAACTGACCGATGCATTCCATAGTTGCGTAGACAGCTATCTGGACTTCTGCCGGGAGATGGGCAAAACGCCCGACAAGGAATACAAGGGCTCTCTCAATATTCGGCTGTCCCCCGAGGTCCACCGGCAGGCCGCCATATGCGCCGCCGGGGAGGGAAAGACCTTGAACCAGTTCATCGGCGAGGCGGTCTCTGACCGCTGCAAGGCCTATGAAAACGCGCGCCCTTCCGCATAAGGGCCGCCGTTATAGCAAAAAGCAAGGACCGGTTGGTTGACGTGGTAAAAAGATGGTAGACACGAAAGTGCCTACCATCTTTTGTGCTAGAATGAGGGGAAGGAGTGAGATACG
>CANRKN010000194.1 GCA_947631215.1 uncultured Oscillospiraceae bacterium
GTGGCCAGGGCCCGGGCGATCTCCAGCCGCCGCTGCAGGCCGTAGGGCAGGCTGGTGGCCAGCTCGTCCTTGTACTGGAGAAGGTCCTGCTCCTCCAAAAGCGCCGCCGTCTCCTCCCGCATGCGCCGCTCCTCCTTGGCGGAGGTGCGGAAGGTGGCGGAGAACACGTTCTGCTTCGCCCGCATGTGCTTGGCGGTCAGGACGTTGTCGAACACGGTCATGGATTTCCACAGCCGGATGTTCTGGAAGGTCCGGGCGATGCCCAGGGCCGTGATCTTGTCGGGGGTGGGAGAGATGGCCGGGTCGTGGATGTACTTGTCGGCGTTTTCGCCCTGGTACTGTTTTTTCATCTTCCCGTGGGGGAAGTTGCGGACCATGGGCAGGCCGCAGAACTCCACCAGGCCGTTGGTGGGCTCATACACGCCGGTGATGCAGTTGAAGGCGGTGGTCTTGCCGGCGCCGTTGGGGCCGATGAGGGCGATGATCTCCCCCTCGGGCACGTCCAGGGACAGGTTGTTCACGGCGATGACGCCGCCGAACTGCATGGTGACGTTCTCCACATGCAGGACGATGTTTTTCTCGCTCATTTCCCGTCGCCCCCTTCCGCGGCCTGGGCCGCTTTCTTTCCGCTCAGCTTTCGCACCAGTCCCGCGAAGGACAGCTCCTTATCGCCCATGATGCCCCGGGAGAAGAACAGCACGATGACCATGATGAGCACGGAGAAGACGACCTTCCGGAAGCCGTCCCGGAAGAAGGGGACGGAGATGCCGAAGAAGCTGCCGCTGTCCAAAAACCGCAGCCACCACTCGTTGCAGGCGATGTACAGGAACGAGGCGATGCAGCTGCCCGATATGGAGCCGATGCCGCCGATGACGACGATCAGCAGTATCTCGTAGGTCATGGCCGACTTGAAGGCGCTGGCCTGGATGGTGGTCTGGTACATGGCCAGCAGCGCCCCGCCCACGCCGGCAAAGAAGCTGGAGATGACGAAGGAGAGCATCTTGTGCTTGAAAAGGCTGATGCCCATGGCCTCGGCGGCGATCTCATCGTCCCGGATGGCCTTGAAGGCCCGGCCGTAGGAGGAGTTGATGAGAAGCACGATGAGGCCGATGCAGATCATGGCGATGAGGAATGGGAACACGGTGGCCAGCTTGATGGAGCCGATCTTGATGGCGGAGAGGCTGGTGTACTTCCGCAGCATGTTGGAGCCGTTGGTGACGGGCCCCAGGCTGTTCCACTGGAAGATGGCCCGGATGATCTCCGCGAAGCCCAGGGTGGCGATGGCCAGATAGTCGCTCTTCAGCCGCAGCACGGGGATGCCGATGAGGGCTGCGAAGCCCGCGGCCACCAGGCCCGCGATGATGATGCAGAGGATGGAGCCTATAAAGGCGCCGGCATTCTCGCCCAGCAGCTTGCCCAGGGCCTCCGGGATGGAGAAGCCGATGGCCCCGCCGTCGAAGTACTGGTACACGGCGGGATGCTGGTCCGCGGGGATGGCGAAGATGGCGTAGGCGTAGGCCCCCACCAGCAGGAACCCCGCCTGGCCCAGGGAGAACAGACCCGTGAAGCCGTTCAAAAGGTTCATGCTCACGCAGATGAGGGAGTAGATGGCGCCCTTTTTCAGCACCGGGATGAGCATCAGGGTAAAGCCGTTGGCAGGCAGGACGTTGTCCAGCAGGAACAGCAGGATATACAGCGCGGCGATGAGGCATATGGCGATGGCGGAGCCTATCTTCTTCGCCGGGTCTTTTTGCAGTGTCTTTTCCATCTCGACCCTCCTCAGACCTTATCCGTGGCCTTCTCGCCGAAGATGCCCGTGGGCTTGACGAGAAGGACGATGATGAGCAGCACGAAGGTGAAGGCGTCGGAGAAGATGGTCCAGTTGGAGCCCAGACCCTTGATGATATTCTCGCAGATGCCGATAAGAAACGCGCCGATGACCGCGCCGGGGATGGAGCCGATGCCCCCGAACACCGCCGCCACGAAGGCTTTGAGCCCCGGCATGGCGCCGGAGGTGGGGATGACGGAGGGGTAGTTGGTGAAGTAGAGAAGCGACCCCACCGCCGCCAGGAAGCAGCCGATGACAAAGGTCATGGAAATGACGGAGTTTATCTTGATGCCCATGAGCTGGCTGGTCTCGAAGTCCCGGGACACGGCCCGCATGGCCATGCCGATCTTGGTCTTCTGGATGAACAGCACCAGCGCGAACACCAGCGCCACCGTCAGGATGGGGGTCACGATGGTGACCATCTTGGTGGTGGCCCCGCCGATGGTGACGGAGTTGGAAAGCCAGGGGATGGTGGGGTACATCTGGGCAAGGCCCCCGGTGAAGTAGAGCGCGCAGTTTTGAAGCAGATAGCTCACGCCGATGGCGGAAATCATGACGCTCATACGGGGGGCGGAGCGCAGGGGCTTGTAGGCCACCCGCTCGATGGTGAAGCCCAGGGCCACCGTGGCGATGAGCACCAGGGGGATGGAGAGGTACATGGGCATGGACGCGCTGGCGTACACCATCACGAGGCCGGCCACCATGAACACGTCGCCGTGGGCGAAGTTGATGAGGCGCAATATGCCGTACACCATCGTGTAGCCGATGGCGATCAAGGCGTACTGCCCGCCGACGGATATGCCCGCCAGCAGATAGGGCAGATTGGCCTGGACGAATGAAGACATAGAGGATATCCTCCGAATACAAAAGAATGAGAGCGCATAAGGCCGCCTCCAAAAAGCGGCTGGAGACGCTCTTATGCGCTCCGGGAGAGCTTACAGCCCCGGCAAGCGGGAGCGCCGAAGCGCTCCCGCCGCCGGATGATTGCCGTTAAGTAAACAGGTTTTCAGGCTCAGTCGGCCACGGTCTGGGCGGCGACGAAGTCCCAAACACCGGTCTCGGTGTTGGCCTGCTTGATGAAGGCGCTGTCACGGATGGCGTCGCCGATGCTGTCAAAGGCGATGGCGCCGGACACGCCGGTGTAGGTGGTGTCGGGCAGGGCGGCCATGATGTCGGCGGGGTCGGCGGAGCCGGCGGCCTTGATGGCCTCCAGAGCGGTGAAGTAGGCGT
>CANRKN010000195.1 GCA_947631215.1 uncultured Oscillospiraceae bacterium
GCCACGTGGGTGCCCTCCTACGGCCCGGAGATGCGGGGCGGCACCGCCAACTGCGAGGTGGTGCTCAGCGAGGAGCCTGTCGGCTCTCCCGTGTTCACCTACCCCACGGAGCTCATCGCCATGAACCGGCCCAGCCTTCACAGGTTCGAGGACAAGGTGAAGCCCGGCGGCATCATCTTCGTCAACAGCTCCATCATCGAGGACAAGGTCCAGCGCACGGACGTGAAGGCCGTGTATGTGCCCTGCGACACCATCGCGGACGAGCTGGGCAACAAGAAGGTGTCCAACATGGTGATGCTGGGGGCCTATATCGCCGCCACCGGCGCGCTGAAGGAGGAGACCATCCGCCAGATGCTGGTGCATATGTTCACGGGCCCCAAGGCCAAGCTGGTGGACCTGAACATGAAGGCCCTGGAGCGGGGCGCGGCCTGCATCGGCTGACAGTTCACAAATTAGCAAGGTCCCGGGGCAGAGCCCCGGGACCGTTTTGTTTACCGCTTTCTGTATATCTCCGTAGTTACCGCCAGCGCTGCGGCCAGGGTGACGGCCAGGGCCAGCCAGCGGAGGATGTCCGTCTCATCCCCGGTCCGGGGGGCCGTGGGGCCGCCGGTGGGGGCCTGGGCCGGTCCCGTGGGGCCGTCTGCCGCCGGGATGGGCGCGCTAGGCGTCGCCGTGGGGGCCGGAGGCGTCTCGGTGGGGCCGAAAGGCACGCTGGTGGCTGGGACCGGCTCCTGGGTGGGGGCTGGCGCAGACGTGTCAGTGGGAATGGGTGTCGAAGTGGGGGATGTGGTCGGTTCCACCTTCGGAGCAGGTGTGTCCGTGGGGAGCGGAGCCGGTTCTATCGTCGGAATGGGCGTCGAAGTGGGGGATGCAGTCGGTTCTGTCGTCGGTATAGGCATGTCGGTGGGGACGGGTGACGGTTCTGCCGTGGGAATGGGGGTCCCGGTGGGGAGCGGCATTGGTTCCGTCGTCGGTATGGGCGTGTCAGTAGGGAGCGGCGTGGGCGTATCGGTAGGAATAGGTGTCAAAGTGGGGGGTACGGTTGGTTCCGTGGTGGGAACAGGGGCCTCAGTGGGGACGGGCGACGGCTCCGTTGTCGGTACAGGCGTATCCGTGGGGACGGGCGCGGGTTCCGTCGTCGGTATGGGCGTGTCCGTCGGGGCGTCGCTTGGCTCGGTGGTATAGACCGGGTCTGGCGTAGACGTGGGTTCCGGTGTGCCGGTGGGCTCCGGCGTGGCGGGGATGACCGCCTCAAAGTCCAGTACAGGGTAGCCGTTGTTCTGCCCCGGTACAGCCTGGTAAAACGCCTCGCTCAGCAGGGCGGGGAAGGGAGCGCTCTGCATCTGGACGGTGGGCGCGGCCTGGACCGCGCCGCCGTAGGCCCCCGCCCCCAGGGCGGTCAGGGGCGCCGTCAGCTCCCCGTCGTGCCAGACGTTCTGGAAGCTGGACCCGCCCGTCATGCCGGCGAAGGCCCCGGCGGTGTTGGTGCCGGTGACCATGCCCCCGGCGGCGTAGCTGTCCGTCACCTGGCTGTCGGCCAGGTACCCGGCAAAGCCGCCCAGGACGAGCCCGGCGTCGTTGCCGAAGACATAGGCGGTGGAGTAGCAGTTGGTGAGGGCGCCGCCGGTGAGGCAGCCCACCGCGCCGCCCACGTATACCGCCGCGCCGAAGGCCCCCGCCGCTCCCAGGGAGCCCCGGGCGGCGCACCGGTCCATGACGATACGGCCCTCCGCCCGGCCGGCGAGCACCCCCGCGGCCACGCCGTCGGGGGAGGCCGCCCAGCTCCCGGCGGTGACGTATCCGTCCACCGCCACGTTTAATAGCGTTGTATCCACCATCCGGCCCGCCAGGCCGCCCGCGGCGGTCTGGCCCTGGGCGCTGACGGTGACCTGAAGGCGCAGGTTCTTCACCACCGCCCCCCGGAGGGCGGCGAACAGCCCCGGCCCGGCGATGGAGAGCCCCCGTATGGCGTGGCCCTGGCCGTCGAAGACGCCCTGGAACGACTGGCCGCCGTCGGGCGTGTCCCGGCCGATGGGGGCCAGGGCCTGGCCCGTCATGTCGATGTCCCCGGCCAGAAGGACAGTCCGGCCGGCGTAGGTCTGCCCGGCGGACACGCTGTCGCTGAAGGCGGCCAGCGCCCCGGGCCCGTCGATGACCACCGGCCCCTCCGCCCCGTAGGCGGCGGGGAGCCAGGCGATCAGCAGCGATAACAAAAAGAGACCGGCTATACACCCGGTCACGATGCGACGTATTCTCATGTGTATACCCCTCTCATACGATTTAGTGAGGCGCTATGGCCTCACTCCATTGTATACAGAGGGGCATGGATAGGTGCGGACAGGCATATTCTGGAAAAGCCGCGGGCACATCATGTGTCCGCGGCTTATGATCTATATCTTTACATGAGGGGTGCGGCGATCTTCAAGAGCGCCGCGGCCAGGCGGGTGGAGAGCTTCATGTTCTTCACCGTCTCCTCCGTCACCAGCCGGCACTTGGGGAACGTGTCCTGAAAGTCCCGCATGATATCGGCAAGGACCGGGGACTTGTAGAGATAGGCCGCGCACTCGAAGTTGAGGTAGAGGCTCCGGTAGTCCAGATTGATGGTGCCCACCACGGCGCAGGCGTCGTCGGCCAGGAACACCTTGGAGTGGATGAATCCGGGGGCGTATTCGTATATCTTCACCCCCGCCTCCGTCAGGGTCTTATAGTGGCCCTTGGCCAGGAGGTTGGCGTACTTCTTGTCCGGGATGCCCGGCAGGACGATGCGCACGTCCACCCCCC
Organism: uncultured Oscillospiraceae bacterium; assembly: GCA_947631215.1. Next base: position 2,782 of record CANRKN010000195.1, read on the forward strand.
GGCGGGCGGCGAAGGTCAGCGCCGTGGCCATCTCCCCGTCCAGGATCAGGTAGGGGGTCATGATGTACACGTACCGCCGGGCGGTGTTCAGGATGTGCAGATAGAACATCTCCCCGGTGCGCTCGTCGTCCATGGGGCTGTCCCCGTAGGGGATGACATAGCCCAGGCTCCCGTCGGAGGCGGGGCCGGGGTCGTTCAAATAGGGCGCGTATTCCTGCTGCTTCTCGCCGGCGTT
>CANRKN010000196.1 GCA_947631215.1 uncultured Oscillospiraceae bacterium
ATGCTGCTTGAGATGAAGGACATATGCAAGGACTATCCCCAGGGCCGGGAAGTGGTCAAGATTTTAAAGGACGTAAACTTGACCGTGGGCGAGGGGGATTACCTTGCCATCATGGGGCCGTCGGGCTCCGGCAAGACCACGCTGATGAATATCATCGGGTGCCTGGACGTGCCAACGTCGGGGAGCTATTCCCTCAACGGGGAGGACATCTCCCGGGCCTCGGAGAACCACCTGGCGGATGTGCGCAACTCCACGCTGGGCTTCGTGTTCCAGAGCTTTTACCTGCTGCCCAAGCTCACTGCCCGGGACAACGTGGCGCTGCCCCTTTTGTACGCGGGCGTGAAGAAGCGGGAGCGGTCCCGCCGGGCGGAGAAGGCCCTGGAGATGGTGGGCCTGGGGGATAGGGTGGACTTTATGCCCAACCAGCTCTCCGGCGGCCAGCAGCAGCGGGTCGCCATCGCCCGCGCCATGATAAACGAACCAAAAATACTGCTGGCCGACGAGCCCACGGGCGCGCTGGACAGCACCTCCGGCCATCAGGTCATGGACCTTTTTGACCAGCTGAACGCCGCCGGCACCACCATCGTGCTCATCACCCATGAGCCCGCCGTGGGCCAGCGGGCCAAGCGCGTGCGCCGCATATTGGACGGACGGCTGATGGCGGAGGGAGAAGGAGGAGTAGGAGATGCCTGGTAAACATGCCGCGGCGGCGGGAGGGCCGCCCCGGAAAAAAGGAAAGGGACGCAAGGCGGTGGCCGTCGTCCTGGTGTGCCTCATTTTGTTCGGTGCAGCAGGGGGCGGCGTATATTACTATTTGCAGCACCGCACCTCCGGCCAGACGGTGAACGTGTATCCGGTGAGCCAGATGGGCTACACCAACGACTGGGCCGAGCGGGTCCAGACCGGCGGCACCGTCCGGGCGGACAAGATGCAGGCTGTGTATCTGAGCAATACCCAGACCGTCACGGAGATATTCGTGGAGGAGGGCCAGCAGGTCCAGGTGGGGGATAAGATCCTTGCCTTCGACACCACCCTCAGCGAGGTGGAGCTGGAAAAGGCCCGCATCGAGATAGAGAAGAAGAAGCTGGACATCCAGGACGTCCAGAAGGAACTGGACGAGATCGCCACCTATAAGATCGGTTCCGGCGGGGGCGGATTCTATATACCGCCCGCCACGTCGGAGCCCATACCCGAGCCCCTGATCCCCGTGCCCGTCCCCTGCTTCCAGGGGGGCAGCGGCACCCGCCTGGACCCCTATGTGTTCGTGTGGGAGGAGGGCCGGCTCATCAACGACGCCACCATACGGAACCTTCTCACCATGGTCCTGCCCACCCCCTCCCCGGAGCCCACCTTCGCCCCGGAGGAGGACGAGGGCGGACAGGCGCCCGATATGCCCCTCATCAGCGATGAGCCGGACAATGCGGCGCCGGCAGCGCCGGTGGAGCCGGTGGCCTTGGAAGCCATGCCTACGCCGGTGGGCGCCGGCCATGGCTACGCGGTGCGGGCGCTCCTGGCCCCCGCCCGCCGCGGGACCATGGTCCTGCGGGCCGAGGGCGAGGGCGGCGAGCCGCCCATAGAGAGCGAGCCCACGGAGGCGCCCGTGACGGAGGCCCCTGTGACGGAGGCGCCGGTGACCGAGCCACCCGTGACGGAGCCGCCGGCGACAGACGCGCCCTTCGTGCCCCTGGAGACCCCGGAGCCGCCGGTGGCGGATGAGCCCTGGGCCCAGGATACACCGGAGCCGGAGATAACCCCGGTGCAGGCCACCCCCGAACCCACGCCTACCCCGTCCCCCTCTCCCAGCGAGAGCCCGGAGCCCAGCGAGAGCCCGGACCCCGACGCCAGCCCCGACCCGGACGCCAGCGCCAGCCCGGAGGCCACAGGCGGCCCCAGCGGCGCGGAGTATTACATCGTCTTTGAGATACGGGACGGCAACTCCATGCAGGGGGACGTGCTGCGGGCCTATGAGCTGCGGCTGGTGCTGGTCCGCGGCCGGTGGAGCTTCGAGGTGGTGCCCACCGCCTATGAGCCCTATATCCCCGAGGCGGATGAGCCCGAGGACGACTTCGGCTCCTTCTATGGCGGCTACTCCGGCCAGTACTTCACCGCCGAGGAGATCGCCCGGATGCGCAAGGACGCCAACCAGCGGCTGCTGGACCTCAATCTGTCCCTGCGGGTTGCGGAGCAGGAGCTGAAGGAGAAGGAGTTTGAGCTCTCCAACGGCGAGGTCCTCTGCACCACCGCGGGCGTGGTCAAGAGCGTCATCACCCCAGAGGAGGCATTGGCCAATGAGCAGCCGGTGGTCATGATCTCCGGCGGCGGCGGATACTTCGTCAACTGCTACATGAGCGAGTTTGACCTCACGTACATGAACGTGGGCGACACGGTGACTGTGGAGGATTACCGCAGCGGCAATACCCTGGACGGGACCATCACGGAGATATCCCAGTACCCCGCCGGGTCCTCCAACGACACCAACTATTACTACGAAAACGGCAACAACAACGTGTCCACCTACCCCTTCACCATCGAGGTGGGGGAGGACGCGGACCTGCGGGAGGGGTACGGCGTGAGCGTGTATTACGCCCCCTCGGAGAAGGTCCAGCAGGAGATGGATATGACCACCTTCTTCCAGATGGACAACATGTTCATCCGCCAGGAGAACGGCCAGAGCTATGTCTACGCCATGGGAGACAACGGCCTTCTGGAGAAGCGGTATATCACCACCGCCGGCGGCGACAGCTGGTCCACCCGTATCACCGGCGGCCTGGATATGGACACGGATTACGTGGCGTTCCCCTACGGCCGGGCCGTGAAGGATGGCGCCAAGGCAGTGAAGCAGGAGGATATAAGCACGCTGTATAACGGCTACTGACGCAGGAGGCAGAGACCGTGTTCGAGAACATATCGCTGGCGTTCCAGGGCATCTGGGGCCATAAGATGCGGTCGTTTCTGACCATGCTGGGCATCATCATCGGCATCGCCGCCATCATCACCATCGTGTC
>CANRKN010000197.1 GCA_947631215.1 uncultured Oscillospiraceae bacterium
TCCGCCGCCGAATTGGAGGCGGCCTGCCGCAAGTGCGTGCGCCTCACGGTCACCGACGGCCGCGCCCTGGCGCGGGTGCTGGACGCCATGGGGGCGGAGTACAAGATGCTGGACGAAAAAACGTCCGATTTGTACGAAAAACCGAACGTCTCCCAGCTCACATTGGCCTTGGCGGCCCAGGACTGCGAGCTCATCGACATCCGGGAGCGGGACGAGAGTCTGGAGAGCTACTTCGTCTCCCTGGTGGGAGGTGGCAGCCATGGGTGAGCTCCTTCGGGCCGGCTTTGCCCGGCTGTGGCGGGCGCCGCTTCTCTGGCTGGGCATGGCGGTCATGGCGTGCTGGGGCCTGCAGGTCTGCCACGGCCTGCGGGGTGAGGTGCACATGGACGACCTGCTCCAGGCCCACAACCTGGTCACGGTGTTTCTGCCGCCGGTATTCTGCGCCATGTTCCTGGGCGCGGAGCATGAAAACGGCACCATCCGCAACAAGCTCATCGCGGGAAAGAGCCGGGCGGCGGTGTATCTGTCGAGCCTCATTCTCTCCTGCGCGGCCTGCCTCCTGATGCTGGCGGCCTACTTCCTGCCGGTGGCCATATGGGGCCCCTTCCTCACCGAGCCCCTGACCCGGCCCCTGGGGACCGTGGCGCTGGAGATAGGTGGGAGCGTGCTCACGGCTATGGCCATCACGGGGCTGTGCACCCTGGGGAGCATGCTCATCACCCGGCGGGCGGTGCTGGCGGTGGTGCTGCTCCTGGCGGTCCTGGGCCTGCTCGTGGCGGGCGCCACGCTGGAGAACTGGCTGGCGGAGCCGGAGTACTACCCCGCCGTCATCACGATGCAGGAGAACGGGGAGCTGGCGGAGCTGCCAGACGTGCCCAATCCCTACTTCCTCACCGGGACAAAGCGGGCGATATGCCAGTTCCTGTCGGACTTTCTCCCCACGGGCCAGGCGGTGCAGTATAACTTCGGCAACGTGGTCCACCCCGTGGCCCTGTGCCTGTATTCCCTGTTCATCCTCGCCGCCTCCACCGCGGGCGGCCTGGCCGCCTTCCGCCGGAAGGACCTGAAATAGGGGGGGCGCGCCATGGGAAATCTCATACGCGCCCACATGGCGCGGCTGTGGAAAACGCCCATCTTCTGGCTGGCGCTGCTGGTCATGGTCCCCTACGGCCTGGGCATTTCGGGCAGCGCCATTGGGGACTTTCAGTCCGGCGCACAGCCCGCGGGCCTCTGGGGCCAGCCGCTGTTCGGCTTCGGCCTGCTGGCGGGCATCATCCTGGCGGCGGTGTTCGGCCTCTTCTTCGGCGCGGAGTACGCCGACGGGACTATAAGAAACAAGCTCACCGCGGGTCATGGCCGGGTAAGCATCTATCTCGCGGCGCTGCTGTCGGCATTGCTCGCGGCGTTCGTCCTGTACGGGGTCTATATGCTGGTCTGGCTGCCCCGGCTGCCCTGGATGGGGAAGAACATCCCCGCCCCGCCCAAGATGCCGGCACTGCTGTGCCTCGCGGGGACGGTGCTGCTCACGGTGCGCTATTGCTCGCTGTGTACCATGCTCTCCATGCTCATCCAGCGCCGGGCGGTGCTGGCGGTGGTGCTCATCCTGCTGATGGTCCTTCTCTTCACCGCCTCCATGCAGGCCCAGGACGCCTATGAGTCCGCCGACCGGGGCGGGATGGAGCTGATGATCGACGGGAACGGCGAACAGCAGTTCGTGTTCCATGATGCCCGGGACCCGGGGAAGCTTCTGATGTTCCTCTACGATTATCTCCCCGGCTGTCAGGCCTACCGGTTCATGGAGCTGGACGCCGCGCCCCGGATGCTGGCGTACTCCGCGGCGGCGACGGCGCTGACCACGGGGCTGGGACTCATCTTGTTCAAACGAAAAGACATCCGATAAAGGCGGTGTGTCCGTGGCGTATGCGTTGTGCGTCATACTGGCCGCGGTCGTCCTGGCGCTGGGCCTGCATATCCGGTCCATGCGCCGGGCGGCCCGGGAGATCGTCCGGGAGCTTTCCGAAAAGCTCTCGGAGGACACCAATACCCTCATCTCCCTGTCCACGACGGACGGGGAGATGCGCCGTCTCGCCGCGGCGCTGAACGGGGAGCTGCGCTCCCTGCGGGCCGCCCGGCTCCGGTACCGCCAGGGGGACCGGGAGCTTAAAGACGCCGTCACCAACGTCTCCCACGATATCCGCACACCGCTGACCGCCATATGCGGGTATTTGGAGCTCCTGGAGCGGGAGGACCTGAGCCCCGACGCCCGGCGATATCTTGATTGCATCTCCCAGCGGACGGAGGCTATGAAGAGCCTCACCGAGGAGCTCTTCCGCTATTCGGTGGTCCTGTCCACCGAGGAGGAATTGAAACCTGAGCCCGTGGACCTGAACGCCGCGGTGGAGGAGGCCGCCGCGGGGTTTTACGCCGCCCTCACCGCCCGGGGTATTTCCCCGGAAATATCCCTGCCGGAGGCGCGGGTGGTGCGCATGCTGGACCGGGCGGCCCTCAGCCGGGTGCTGTCCAACCTCTTCTCCAACGCCCTCAAGTACAGCGACGGGGACCTCTCCGTGACGCTGACGGAAGCGGGGGACATAGCCTTCTCCAACGCCGCGGCGGGGCTGGACCCGGTGCAAGTGGGGAGGCTCTTCGACAGGTTCTTCTCCCTGGAGGCCGCCCGGAACGCCACGGGGCTTGGTCTTTCCATCGCCCGTACATTGGCGGAGCGCATGGGCGGCGCCATCGGCGCGGGGTATGAGGACGGCCGCCTCACGGTGACGGTCTCCTTCCCGGAGACATGAAAAAGCAGACGCGAAGGCTCGCGTCTGCTTTTTTATCTGTTGTGGGTCTTATTCCTTTTCGGCGTCCTCGCCCAGCTCGAATTCCAGGGTCTCGCCGCAGGCGGGGCACTGGATGGAGCCCTTGGCCAGCACGTCCTCGTCGAAGGTGACGGTCTCGCCGCAGGC
>CANRKN010000198.1 GCA_947631215.1 uncultured Oscillospiraceae bacterium
GCCATGATCAAGGAAAGAAACTTTTTCATAATGGAACCTCCTTTATATTTGACCGCGTTTACGCGCATGTCGTTATTTGATTATTATAGGCTCATCGGGACAAGATGTCAATCTCCCACAAAAACTTTTATAAAAACTTTTTGTCCATTGTGTGGTTTTTACAACTAACTATCGCGCAACGAAAGGCCCCCGGACCATCGGCCCGGGGGCGTCGCATACATATTTATATATCCGTGGGCAGAGGGACCCGATCCATGAGGATGGTGCCGAAGCAGGTGAGGCTCCGCTCCGCGTCCTTCCAGATGGTCACGTCCGCGTCCCGCCGGGCCCGGTTCAGGGCGAAGAGATAGAGGTTGCCCACCATGTCCTGGCACACCTGCTTGCATATGAACTCCCCGTCCAGCAGCAGCGCCGCCACCTCCCCGTCCCGGGGCGCCCGCTTCTGCCCCAGGGCGACGGACCCGTCGGGCAGCCAAGGCTCCATGGAGTTGCCGTTGATGCGCACGGCGAAGTCCGCGGCACTGTCCGCCGGGACGGAATAGTCCTCCCAGGGGTTGCCGAAGTCCGGGTCCCCCCGGCCGGCGGCAAAGCTGTTGCCGATGAGGGGGATGACCTTGAAGGCGGGCCGCAGCGCCGCCTCGGCCCGGGCCATGCGCCGCTTCTCCTCGTCCAGCACCGCCCGCAGCACCCGCTTGCCGTGGCCGTCCAGGCCGTCATAGTCCCCGGCCAGGGCCATGGCCTCCCCGGACAGGGCCGGCTCGCCCTCCTCCACGAAGTCCGCCACGCTCCGGCCCAACGCCCCGGCGATCTTCGCCAGCACGGATATGGTGGGATTCGCCGTGACGCCGCCGGTTATTTTATTCAGCGTGCCCTTGGCCACGCCGGACTTTGCCGCCAGCTCGTCGATGGTCATGCCCGACTGCACGCGGTATCGGGTGATGGTCTTTCCAATGTCCACGGGTATCCCTCCCTTGATATTATTGTACCCTGTACGGGCACTCATGTCAACAAAAAATCTACTTTTCGGAACCATTTTTCCTTGACAAATCCCCTTTTCGGTATTATTCTTGTCTCACGAGGTCCCGGGAACGGGATGAGACGATATACAAACCTGAAAAGGAGGAGATACGATGGACTGGAAACAGGAGGCGGCGGACAAGCTGATGCAGTACGAGGCCCGGCGGCAGTCTTTGGAGAACATCCCCGCGGAGATACGGCGGCTGGAGCTGGACTATACCTCCCTTCGCAGCTCCACGGCGGACGCGGTGCCCACCCATGGGAACGGCAGCCGCCGGGAGGACGCCATGCTCACCAACATCGTCCGGCGGGAGGAGCTGGCCCGGCAGCTGGAGTCTGCCCGGGCCTGGGTGGCCCTGACGGACGGGGGCCTTTCGGCCCTGGACGAGGAGGACCAGCTCGTGCTGGACCGGTTTTTCGTCCACCGGCGCAAGGGCGCCTGCGAGCAGCTCTGCGAGGAGCTGGACCGGGAGAAGGCCCAGGTCTACCGCCGGCGGGACCGGGCCCTCAGGCGGTTCACCCTGGCCCTCTACGGCGGGCTGGAATCATAAAAAAGAGGCAGGCAAAACGCCTGCCTCTTTCGTTGTAATGCCGTCAGTTCTTCGTCACGTACTGGGAGGAGATATAGCCGGTCTGGCCGTTGTAGCTGATCTGGTACCAGCCGGTATACTCCGCGGTGATGGTGACGGTGGAGCCGGAGCTCACCGAGCCGATGACGCTGTAGCCCGTGCCCGCGCCGGAGCGGACGTTCACGGGGCCGCCGGAGGAGGTCCGGACCGTGCCGGTGGAGCTGGAGCTGGTGGTGCCGCTGTTGTTGGAGGAGGTGGAGCCGTCGGTGACATAGGTGCTGTAGACGAACACCTCCTGGCCGTTATACTGCACCCTCGTCCAGCTGTCGGTATAGCCGGTGCGGGTCAGCTGGGTGCCGGTGGGCACGGTGCCGATGGAGTCATAGTTGGTGCCGGGGCCCTTACGCAGGTTCACCTCCGCGGTGACGGTCACGGTGCCGCCGGTGGCAGTGACGTTGTAGCTGGCTGCGGGCGTGGCGGTGGGCTGGGCGGTGGACAGGAACGTGTCGCTGATATAGGCGTCGCCGCCGTTATAGGAGATGCGGCTCCAGCCGTTGTCCGCCCGGCCGGTGCGGGTATAGTACTGGCCGGTGCTGGCGGTGCCGATGACGTCATAGTCCGTGCCCGGGCCCTTGCGGATGTTCACCCCGGAGCCGGTGAGGTACACCGTCTCGTTGGCGGGCTGGATGTTATAGGGCAGCGGCGAGGAGCTGGGCATAGGCGTAGGCGTGGGCACCGGCGTGGGCGTGACGACGATGGTGTTTGCCTCGGGGGTCGCCATGGGCAGGGGGGTGGGGGTGACGATAGTGAACGGCGTGGCCTCCGGGCTGGGCGTGGGGATGTCGGTGGGCGCCGTGGTGAACTCGGGGGAGGGCGCCATGCCTTGGCCCGCGGGCCGCTGGTTCAGCTTGATGACCAACACGATGGCCACCACGATGATCACCAGGATGATGGCCAGCACCGCAGCGATCTGCCACATGCGGCGGCTGGACCGTTCCTCCCGGTCGTAGTCGTCATAGCCGCCCCGGACGGCCTCCACAGGCCGGGAGGGGCGCTCGCCCCGCTCCCGCTCCGGGGAGAAGAAGCCCCGGTCCCCGCCGGAGGGGCGCTCCAGCTCCTCCGTGGGCCGGACGGGCTTGGGCAGGTCCCGCAGGGCGTCGCCGTTTTTGGCAGGCCGGTTATTCTTGGGCAGAGTCCCTACCCGGCCGGAATCCAGCGTCGCGTCACAGCGGGGGCAGTATTTGGCGTCCGCAGGCACCTTTGCCCCGCAGTTGGGGCACTTGCGCGTATTGTTCTTCATATCCCGAAACCCCTTTTCTAACACTCAGAAATGGTTTAT
>CANRKN010000199.1 GCA_947631215.1 uncultured Oscillospiraceae bacterium
GGAAAAGAGGTCGGCAGGTTCATCCCCAAGGGTGCGGCGGTGTCGTACCTGACGGATTCACTGACCGGCATCCTCCAAGACGATTATAATCTGGACGAGGCCCGGGCGGAACGTGTGAGGGCAAAGTATGAAACTGCTGATCGACGCTGACATCCTGCTGGATGTACTGCAAAAGCGGGAACCCCATTACAAGGACTCCGCTTTGATCTGGAAACTATGTGAGACAGAGCAGGCCGAGGGATATGTGTCCGCGCTGTCTTTTGCCGATCTGGTCTATGTGATGCATAAGGAACTGGACGCGGAGAAGGAACTGGACGTCCAGAAGAAGCTGGCACTGATCTTCCGTTTTGCGGACCTCACCGGGGCAGACCTCATCCGTGCGGTGGAGATGCAGTGGGATGACTTTGAGGACGCCGTGCAGGCGGCCGCCGCCGAGCGCATCCATGCCGATCACATCATCACGCACGCCGTGCGGGACTTTAAGCAGAGCAAGGTCATAGCTTTTACCCCAGCGGAGTATCTGGCGAGGATCTGACGTGTAACCATCAATATAAAAATGAGCATTTGTGTCCCCGGACTACAGATGCTCATTTTGCGCTTAATTAAAAACCGCCCCAAAAGAAGCGGTTGCGGGTAATATGCGGTTTCATCTTGACGGATAAATCTGCCGGGGCAGAGCGATTTCCTGTCCCGGCAATTTGATTTGTCACCTAAATCTGCTTCTGTATTCCGTTGGCGTCAGGCCGGCGTATTTTTTGAACAGCATGGAGAAATAGGAGGGCTCGTTGATGCCGATCTTTTCCGCGATCTCGTAGGTCAGCAGGTTCGTGGTCTCCAAAAGCTCCTTCGCCTTCTCCATGCGGATGGTAGTGATGTACTCCGTGACGGAGCAGCCGCACTCCTTTTTGAAGATACGGCTCAAATAGGAGCTGTTCATGTGGGTATGCTGGGCGATGTCGTCCAGCGTCAGCTCGTCGGCGGGGTGCTCCCGGATATAGGTGATAGCCTGCTGCACATACCCGCTGTACTCCCGGTCCGAGGAGGTCAGCTCCTCCCGGGCGAAGGCCAGTAGCTCCTTGACGATATCCTCCAGCTGGAAGATGTCGGCGGCGCGGCCGATGCGGGCCAGGTATTCCTCCGGGGGAAGGGCGCGGCCGCTCTTGGCCAGCACACGGAAGGTGAGGTAATATATCTGGGAGCAGATGCTCTTGGCGTCGTTCTCGTTGACGAAGTTGCTCTTCAGCTTCAAAAACAGGGCGCCGGCCACGGCGGACGCGGCCTGGAAATCCCGCTGGCGGATGGCGTTCTCCAGCTCATACAGGGACATGGTGTCCTCGGCGGGCAGGACGTTCTCCGCCTGGCCGGCGGCCGGGTCCAGCACGGCGATGGAGGAGGGAGAGTAGAACGTCAGCGACAGGGTATGGATGGCCTCGAATGTGGCGGTGGAGAACTCAGCTGCCCCATGGTGCAGGCCGCTGACGCCCACAAAGACCTTCATGGAATACAGCTGCTCCGGGATGCGGACGATCTCCCGGCAGTTCTCCAGCACCGGCGCCAGGTCCTCGTAATAGTAGACGGAGAGGATGAGGTTGTTGTAACGGAAGCAGAAGCTGTTGGACTTCTGCTGGATGATGAGCTCCTTGAGATGGTTCAGCTCCGAGGGCGCACCGTCCAGGCGGAAAGCGGCGATGTAGTAATAGTCCAGGGAGATGTGAAACTGCGCCAGCCGCTTGTCGGTGTCCTCCGAGACGCTTCCATAGGTCAGCTCCTGGAAGAATTGGTCCTTCAAAAACGCCAGCTCGCTCTTGGCCACGGAATCCTGCCGCTTGGAGACGATGATCCGCTGCTGGGCCTCCTTAACGGCGGCGGCGATCTCATCCTTCGGGGTGGGCTTTAAGAGGAAGGAGGAGACGTTGTAGCGGATGGCGGTCCGGGCGTACTCGAACTCCGCGTAGCCGGTCAGGATGATGACGGCGATCTGGGGGTGGTTCTCATAGATATACCGGGCCAGCTCCAGCCCGTCCGTCACGGGCATCTTCACGTCCGTGATCACGATGTCCACGGGGGTGCTCTTGATGATCTCGATGGCCTCGGCCCCGTCGCAGGCCGTGGCGGCCACGTCGCAGTCGATGCTCCCCCAGTCGAAGAAGCAGGAAAGACCCCGGCGGGTGGCGGCCTCGTCATCCACGATCAGAAGATGAAATATCATGGCGTCTCCTCCTTCGTCAGGGGTATCCGGAACGAGACCTCTGTGCTCACGTCGGGCTCGCTCACGATATGCAGGCGGGCCATCTCCCCGTAGAGGAGATAGAGCCGCCGGTCCAGGTTTCGCAGGCCGATGTGGGTATGGGAGTCCCTGGCCGAGGGCTGGATGGCGTCCAGGTCCGGTATTTCGGTAAAGCCCACGCCGTTGTCCCGGACGGCAAAGCGCACGGCGCTTGCCTCTTTGCAGATGGAGATCAACAGCTCCCCGCTGCCCTTTTTGGGTTCCAGGCCGTGCTCAAAAGCGTTTTCCACCAGGGACTGCAGGCAGAAGCAGGGGATGAGCATCTTCTGCAGCCCGGGAGCCAGGTCGAAGTTCACCGCGATCTTGTCCTCGAAGCGCATCTGCTGCAGGTAGATGTAGAACTTGATGCACCGCATCTCCTCTTCCAGGGATATGTAGGACGAGGACTTGGAGAGGATGTTGGTCTTGAGGAGCTCCCCCAGAGAGATGACCATCTGATACAGCTCCGGGTTGTCCGCCATCTGGGCTTTCCAGGCCAGGGTGTTGAGGGTGTTGAAGAGAAAGTGGGGGTTTATTTGGGACTGCAGGGCCTGTATCTCCGCGTTTTTCAGGAGCATCTGCTTCTCCAGCTGGTCGGCGTGGTAGGCGTT
>CANRKN010000200.1 GCA_947631215.1 uncultured Oscillospiraceae bacterium
AGGCCCGACATGGACACCATGTTCAGCGTGACCCCGGAGAAGTACATGAGCACAAAGGCGAAGATGACGCTCACGGGGATGGACACCAGCGTGATGGCTGTGGGCCGGATATCCCGCAGGAAGAGGAACAGCACCAATATGGCGAACAGGGCGCCGGTGAGGAGGCTCTGCATGATGGAGTCGATGATGAGGTGGATGTAATCGCCCTGGTCTATGAGGAACACGAAGGAAAGGCCGGGGTACTCCTCCTCCAATTCGTCGAACCGTGCCCGCAGGCCGTCGCTCACCTCCGCGGTGGCGGCGTTGGACTGCTTGTCGAATGTGAGCATGACGCTGTTCTCACCGTCCAGCTTGGCGTACACCTCGCCGGAGTTGTCGGTGATGAACACATCCGCCACGTCTTTCAGGTACACCGGCCCGATGGCGTCCTCGCCGGTATCGAAGAGAAGAAGATTTTCAAGCTCCTCCTCGTCGGCTATCTCGTCGCCCACGGACACCATGTACTCTATCCCGTCCTGCTCCACATACCCGGCGGGCATGGAGAAGTTCTGGGCGCCCAGGATCTGGGCCACATTGGCCAGGGTGATGGAGCCGGATATATCCGCCTGGTCCAGGGCGTCGGCCCGGGAGTCCTCCAGCTGCTCCAGCCCGGACTCCACCTGCTCCAGGCCCGATTCCACGCTGGCGGCGTTGCGGTTTATCTCCGCGGCGGCGTTGGCCATCTCCAAAAGTCCCGCGGACTGGCTCTGGCTCAGGGTGCCCATGGCCGCGCTCAGCTGGCCCTGGCCGCTGCTCACCTGTTCCAGGGCGGCGTTCAGCTGGGAAAGGCCGTCGTCCACCTGGGCGAGGTTATCCTGCAGCTCCGCAAGCTGCGCCTGCAATCCCGCGTGCCCCTCGATGCCCTGGGCGGCCAGGGTCTGGTCCAGAGTGTCGATGGTGGCCTGCACCGTCTGCATCTGGGCCTCCAGGACGGGACGGGTGGCCTCGCCGGTGGCCAGCTCCGTCTGCAAAGAGACCATCTGGTCCTGGTCGGACTGGAGCCGGGCCTGCACATCGGCCAGCTCCGCCTGCAGCTGGGCCAGGTATTCCGCGTCCTCGGGCAGCATCTCAAAGCCGTCCCCGGGGGCGTAGGCGTCGATGAGGCCCTGCAGCTCGGCGGCCCGGGCGGAGAGAGACTGCATATCCGCCTCCACGCCCGGCAGGATCTCTCCGATCTCCACGGCCCGCTGGTCTATCCAGTCTATCTCGTCCTGGAGCTGGGCGAGCCCCGCCTCGGCCTGGGTATAGCCGTCCTCGGCCTGCTGCAGCTGCTCGATGGCAGAGGCGACGGTGGTCCGGGTGGAGTTGAGCTCCGCGATCTGGCTCTCCAGCTGCATCTTCCCCTCCACCAGCTGGCTCTGCTGGCCGGTGATGGCCGCCTGAGCGGAGGAGGTCTGGCCGATGAGGGCCTCCTTGCCGGAGTCCAGCTCCGCCTTGGCGTCGTCCAGTTCGGCCTTGGCATCGTCCAGCTCCGCCTTGGTGTCCTCCAGCTCCGCCTTGGCGTCGTCCAGCTGGCTGTTGACGGCGTCGGCCATGCGCTGATTCACATCGTCTATCTTCTCCTGGCTGATGACCACATTCAGCTGCCGGTAGATGGAGCCGCTGGTGGTGACCCGGGCCACGCCGGTGACGCCCTCCAGCTTGGGCACGATGGTCTCGTCCAGAAAGTCGGAAAGCTCCGTGATATCCATGCCCTCCATGGAGGCCGCCGCGATGGCCACCGGCAGCACGGAGGGGTTCACTTTCAATACGTAGGGCGCCCCCACAGCCTCGTCCCAGGAGCCCTGCAGGGCGCTGATGTTCTGCTGGATGTCCACGCCGATGGTGTCCATATTCACGGAGTTTTCAAACTCCAGCATCACGAGAGAATAGTTCTCGCTGGAGGAGGAGGTGACCTCCTTGATGTGGTCCAGGGTCGCCATGGACTGCTCCAGGGGCCGGGATATCTCCGCCTCGATGATCTCCGGGCTCTGGCCGGGCCAGGTAGTCATGATCATCACATAGGGGAAGTCCATATTGGGCAGCAGGTCCGGGGTCATGCGGGTAAAGGCCACCACCCCAAGAATGATGATGGCAATCACGGCCACGAATATGGTCAGGGGCTTGCGGACACTGAACTTGGACATAATGATGACTACCTTTCAACGATGGGGGTTCCATAAAATTCTTTATGTATGTAAATTGCATTGCATAATTTAAATAATGATAGCACACCCCCGCGGGGCGGGCAACACGGGAAAATAAACTTTTACAAACTGTTCAAAAATCCGGCAGGACATTCCTGCCCGCCTGTCCAAAGGGCCCGCCGGGTGCGAAGTTGGGCTTTACACCACCGGGCGGATATGCTAAAATATCTTATAATGCCTAATAATTCAACAGGACCCGACGGCGCTTCCGTGCGCCGGTCCGGAAAGGACGGACCTATGGACAAAAACAAGACCGGTTCGGATGAACAGGCCGCGAAAAAAAGCGGCGCCCTCACCAACCCCATCCGCAACCTGACGATAGCGGCCATCGTATCCGTGGCCCTGGGCGTGGTGTTCCTGGCCCAGCCCTACTTCATGCTCAACTACTGCGGCTACGCCATCGGCGGCCTGGTATGCGCCATCGGTTTCGTGTACATGGTGATCTACTTCGTCCGCAGGCCGGTCAGCGGCGTGTACCGCTCGGAGTTCGCCCTGGGCGCGCTGCTCCTGGCGGCGGGCGTATGGGTCATCATCGCCAGCTACCGGCCCGACACCATCGGCCTGAGCATCTCCCTGCGCATGATCGTGACGGCCCTGGGCGTGCTCATCGCGGCGGACGGCGTCATCAAGCTGCA
>CANRKN010000201.1 GCA_947631215.1 uncultured Oscillospiraceae bacterium
CGCAGGAGCATCCCTTCCTCGGTCAGTTCGATGCTGAAGCTGTGCCGGACAAACAGCTTCTTTCCCAGTTCATCCTCCAGCGCCTGTATCTGTTTGGACAGCGTGGGCTGTGTGACGTGCAGCAGCTCCGCCGCCCGTGTCATGTTCTCCTCCCTGGCCACCGCGAGGAAATAACGCATCGTCCGCAGTTCCATGATACCCTCCATGATATTCGTATAATTTATATCACGATATAAATTATAACTATTTGTTGTCGAATAATCAAGAGTGGTATGATCGCTCTTGACAGGGGGTGCAGGCCAATGGACGAGCTTACACAAAGTATGAAAGACGCCGGCTGCGATAAAGAGATGATCGGCACTGTCTGCCGGTTATATGACGGCGGGCAGATAGAGGACGCGGTGAAGGTGCTGCGCCGTCACCGCTGTGCATTGATGGATGAGGTCCATGAAAGTCAGGGTAAAGTGGACTGCCTCGATTTTCTGGTAAGAAACATCAACAAAAGAGTTCTGAAACAAAAAATCTGAAAATTGAAAGGATGAGAAAAATGGCTGAAACGATGAAATTGGAATTGACGAATGACTGGGACAAAACCTTCCCCAAAAGCGAAAAGGTGGAGCATCGGAAGGTTACATTCCCCAACCGCTACGGTATCACCCTGGCGGCAGATGTGTATGCGCCCAAGGACGCGGCCGGCCCCCTGGCGGCCATCGCGGTGTGCGGTCCCTTCGGCGCGGTGAAGGAGCAGGCGGCGGGGCTTTATGCCCAGACCATGGCGGAGCGTGGCTTTCTCACCCTGGCCTTCGACCCCTCCTTTACCGGCGAGAGCGGCGGCCAGCCCCGATACATGGCCTCCCCGGACATCAACACCGAGGACTTCCAGACGGCGGTGGACTTCCTGTCCGTCCAGGATAACGTGGACCCGGACCGGATCGGCATCATCGGCATCTGTGGCTGGGGCGGCATGGCCATCAATACGGCGGCCCTGGACACTCGGGTGAAAGCCACGGCAGCCATGACCATGTATGACATGACCCGGGTCAACGCCAACGGATATTTCGACGCGGAGGACTCCGCCGACGCCCGCTATGAGAAGAAAAAGGCCATGAATGCCCAGCGTATCGCAGACTTCAAGGCGGGCAGCTATGCCCTGGGCGGCGGCGTGGTGGACGAGCTTCCGGAGGACGCGCCCTTTTTCGTGAAGGACTACTACGACTATTACAAGACCCCGCGGGGCTATCACCCCCGGTCCCTCAACTCCAACGGCGGCTGGAACGTCATCGGCTGCATGAGCTTCATAAATCAGCCCATCCTGCGCTATTCCAACGAGATACGCTCCGCCGTGCTCGTCGTCCACGGGGAGAAAGCCCACTCCTGCTACTTCAGCCGGGATGCCTACGCCTCCATGGTGAAGGACAGCCCCTGGGCAGGCAACAAGGAGCTTCTCATCATCCCCGACGCGGTACACACCGACCTCTATGACGGCGGCGGGAAGAATGCCATTCCCTTTGATAAGCTGGAGCACTTCTTTACTGAACACCTAACGTAAGGGGTGTACTTTTTCCCGTCTGTTGTATCACGGCCATAGGCAGAGAAGAGGAGAGAGCATGATGGAACAGAACAAAAATCTGATACTGAAAATTTCGCTGCTGTCTACCTGTCTGGTATCCGCGTCGCTGAACGCGGTGACGGGCATGGTGCCGGAGATGGCAAAAGCCTTTCCTGATGTGCAGCTATCCACCGTTGAAATGATCGCCACTATCCCGTCGCTGTTCCAGATGGTAGGTGTGCTCGGCGAGCAGGCGCTGGCCAAGAGGATCGGTCACAAAAGCGCCATGCTGCTGGCGCTGCTGTTCTGCGCGGTGGGCGGCATTATCCCGGTGTTTTTGCCGCTGTTTCCGGTGATCCTTATCACCCGCTGTTTCTACGGGACGGGCTGCGGCCTGTTAATGTCCTCACTGCTGACTCTCACCGTCGCTCTTTTTACCGGTGAGACCCGCAGCGCCATGATCGGCTTTAGCTGCGGCGTTTCCGGCGTGGGCAGCGCGCTCTCCACTTTTGTGGCTGGTCAACTGCTGGCCTTTGGTTGGAACGTCTCCTTCTCGGTGTATTTCCTGGGATTTGCCGTGATCACGCTGGTGCTGATTTTCGTGCCCAAGGTGGGCGGCGGGGAAACTGCTCCGGCGGAAACCGCCGAAAAGAAAAGCGGCAGGCTCCCTTTGGGCTTGTGGGGTCTGGGGGCGCTGATGTTCGTTTCCGTCATGCTCGCGACCATGTATGTGATCAAAGCCTCTACCCTGATCACCGATGCTGGCTTCGGCACGGCCAGAGAGGGCAGTCTGGCGATCACTTTTATGTCCCTGGGCGGCTTCACCGCAGGGTTTACTTATGGAAAGCTCCGCGCCAAATTGGGGAGGCTGACCCTTTCGCTGGCTTTCGGCATGTGCATCGTGGGTTTCCTCCTTGGGGGATTTGCCAACGGCTTTGTCTCTGTATGGGCGGGAGCGATCCTGTTTGGGTACGGCTACCAAATCTTCGTGCCCTACATTCAGGAGCAGGCAAGCCGTAACTACGGCGCTTACGGCGAGACCGCCACCAATCTGGTGCTGGTGTTCCAGAGCGTGGGAGCATTCGTCACTCCGTGGCTTGGTGATCTGTTTAATCTGGTGAGCGGAGATCCCAAGGCCCAATTCCTCATTACGGCCCTTTGCTTCGCGGCCCTCACCGTTGGGTCTTTTCTCCCTTGTATTATGAAGTAGTAGTTATTAGTGACCCTCTCCAAGGTCATGTGCTACACTGGAAGGGATGCTGTGGATCG
>CANRKN010000202.1 GCA_947631215.1 uncultured Oscillospiraceae bacterium
TTGAGCTTCACCTGGCAAAGCTGGGTGGGCACGATGGAGCGGCGCAGGGTCTTGATGTTGGGGTTGGAGGCGTTGGCCAGGTCCACGTTGGGCTCCACCTCGATGCCGAGGCGCTTATAATCGTCATAATAGGCCCAGACGTAGGAGTGCATCTCGTGCAGGGAAAACCGCTTCACCAGCATGTCCTTCAGCTTGTCCTCCACGGTCTTCTCCGCGGCGGCCCGCACCGGGTACAGGGGGGACACGGCGGTGTGCACGTCGAAGTTGTCGTAGCCGTAGATGCGGGTGATCTCCTCGATGATGTCCGCCTTGATGGTCACGTCCTTGGTGGCCCGCCAGGAGGGGACCTTCACCTTGAAGCTGTCGCCCTCGTTCTTCACGCCGAAACCAAGGGCGGTGAGGGTCTTGACGATGGTGTCATTGGAGATCTCGATGCCGGTGTAACGGTCCACGTATGCCTTGTCGAAGCTGAGCTCCACCGGGGGATAGCGGAAGGCGTACTCGTCCGTGAGGGAGGAGGTGACCTTGGCGCCCGGGTCGGTGTCCATGAGGAGCTTCATGAACCGGGCGATGGCGGTGACGGTCATCTCCGGGTCCAGGCTCTTTTCGTAGCGCATGGAGGCGTCGGTCCGGTGGCTGAGGCGCACCGTGGACTTGCGGATGGATACCGGGTCGAAGGTGGCCGATTCCAGGGTCAGGGAGGTGGTGTCCGCCACGATCTCCGAGTCCAGACCGCCCATGATGCCGGCGATGGCGACAGGCGTCTCGTCGTTGCATATCATGAGGGTGTTCTCGTCGATGTGCCGCTCCACGCCGTCCAGGGTCTGGAAGGTGAAGGGCTGGTCGAAGCGGCGGATGCGTATCTTCGTCACCTTCCGGGAGTCGAAGGCGTGCATGGGCTGGCCCATCTCCAGCATGAGATAGTTGGTCAGGTCCGCCAGGAAATTGATGGCCCGCATGCCGCAGTAGTAAAGACGGATGCGCATGTCCACAGGGCTGACGGTGGTTTGGATGTTCTCCACCTGCAGGGCGGAATAGCGCTGGCACAGGGGGTCCAGGATCTTCATGTCGATCTTGGGCAGGCTGTCATAGGGGGTCAGGTCCAGGGTCTCGATGGGCTTCAAGGGCCGGCCCGCCAGGGTGGCGAATTCCCGGGCCACGCCGTAGTGGCCCCACAGGTCCGGGCGGTTGGTGATGGACTTGTTATCTACTTCAAAAACGATGTCCTCGATGCCGTAGATGCTCTTGAGGTCTGTGCCGTTGGGCACGTCGTCGGTGATATCCATGATGCCGGAGTGGTCGTCGGAGATGCCGATCTCCTTTTCCGAGCAGCACATGCCGTTGGACATGTGGCCCGCCAGAGGCCGGGGGGCGATGGTGATGTCGCCCAGGCGGGCGCCAACCTTTGCGAATGCGGTCTTCATGCCCTCCCGGACGTTGGGCGCGCCGCAGACCACGTCCACGGGCTCCGCGCCGCCGGCGTCCACCTTCAGAAGGTGGAGCTTTTTGGACTCGGGGTGGGGCTGGACGGACACGATCTGGCCCACCACCACGCCGTCTATGTCGCTGCCCTTGTAGAATATCTCGTTCTCCACCTCGGCGGTGGACAGGGAGAACTGGTGGATGAGGGCGTTTTTATCCAGGCCGGAGAGATCGACGAAGTCGCCTATCCAATTCATAGAGAGAAACATGCCGAACGCTCCTTTCTTATTCGTCGTCGGTGAACTGGCACATGCTGGCTAAGCTGCCGCCGTTCAGGTCACGGATGTCCGCGATGCCGTACTTCATCATGGCCAGGCGCGTAAGGCCCAGCCCGAAGGCGAAGCCGGTATACTCCTCCGGGTCGATGCCGCCCATGCGCAGCACCTCGGGGTGGATCATGCCGCAGGGGCACAGCTCCAGCCACCCGCTGTGCTTGCAGGAGGGGCAGCCCTCGCCGCCGCAGATGAGGCAGTTGATGTCCAGCTCGAAGCCCGGCTCCACGAAGGGGAAGAAGCCCGGGCGCAGCCGGACCTTGATGTCCCGCTCAAATACCTCGGAGAGCATGGTCTTCATGAAGAAGATGAGGTTGGAGATGGATATGTTCTTATCCACCATGACCCCCTCCATCTGGAAGAAGGTGTTCTCGTGGCAGGCGTCGGTGGCCTCGTTGCGGAAGCAGCGGCCCGGGAAGATGGCCTTGATGGGGGTGCCGTCCTCGACGAGGGCCTTGCGGTACTTGCGGTAGATGGCGTTCTGGGCCGCGGAGGTCTGGCTCTTCAAGAGCTGGCCGTTCTCGAGATAATAGGTGTCCTGCATGTCCCGGGCGGGGTGGAACTTGGGAATGTTCAGCGACTCAAAGCACTCATAGTCGCTGACGACCTCCTTGTAGTCCTCCACGGTGAAGCCCATGGACTTGAACACCCGCTCGCACTGGCGCTGGACAAGGGTGATGGGGTGATAGGAGCCCCGGTCCAGGACGGGGGGCAGGGACAGGTCAAACTCGTCCACGGCGTCTATCTGCCGCTTCAGCTCCAGGGCCTGCAGTTCCTCTTTGCGCACCGCGATGCGCTCCGCCACCCGGTCCTTGAGCTCGTTGACCTCCTGGCCCAGCTCCCGGCGGGCCTCGCCGGACAGGGTGCCCATGGACTTCAAAAGGGCGGTGACGCTGCCCTTCTTGCCCAGATAGGCCACGCGCATGTTCTCCAGGTCCAGCGCGTTTTCGATCTTTTTCAGTTCCGCCTCGAACTTTTCAGTCAGCGCGGCGATCTCCTGATTCATTCTGACGCCTCCAATGTT
>CANRKN010000203.1 GCA_947631215.1 uncultured Oscillospiraceae bacterium
CGAAGGAGATATTGGTGGACCGCCATCCCCGGGACAGCTTCACCCTGGCCACCAAGCTGCACGCCGGCTTTTTCGACAGCTTTGAGGACCGGGACAAGGTGTTCAACGCCCAATTGGAAAAGACCGGGGCGGGGTATTTCGACTATTACCTCCTCCACGGCATCGAGGCGGACAGCCTTGGAAAATATGAAAAGTTCGACTGCTTCAACTGGCTCTTGGAGAAGAAGGCAAAGGGGCTCGTCAAGCACGCGGGCTTTTCCTTCCACGACACCCCGGAGACCCTGGACGCCATCCTCACCAAACACCCGGAGATGGAGTTCGTGCAGCTGCAATTGAATTACCTGGACTGGGAGAGCGAGTGGGTCCAGTCCCGGGGCTGCTATGAGGTGTGCGTAAAGCACGGCAAGCCCGTCATCGTCATGGAGCCGGTGAAGGGCGGCACCCTGGCCAAGGTCCCGCCCCAGGCGGAGGCCATGATGAAGGGGATGGACCCCGCCGCCTCCGTGTCCTCCTGGGCGGTGCGGTTCGCGGCGAGCCTGGATAATGTCATGGTGGTGCTCTCCGGCATGAGTTCCCTTGAGCAGATGGAGGACAACGCGGGGTATATGGAGAACTTTAAGCCCCTCACGGAAGAGGAGAAGCAGATGCTCTTCAAGGCGGCGGAGGTCATTCTGGGCCAGATCGCCGTGCCCTGCACCGGCTGCGCCTACTGCACCGCCGGCTGCCCCATGCACATCGCCATCCCCCAATACTTCTCCCTCTACAACGAGCAGATGCGGGAGGCGGAGGAGAAGGGCTGGAGCGTGAACTTCACCTCCTACGAGCAGCTCACGAAAAAGGGCGGAAAGCCCTCCGACTGCATCCAGTGCGGCCAGTGCGAGGGCGTGTGCCCCCAGCACCTGCCCATCATCCAGACCCTCCAGGCCGTTACCAAGTGCTTCGAGGGGTAAAAATTCTGACGACGGAGACATATCTTGAGCGAACGAGTCCTTGACATACTCATATCCAGCTTTCCCCGCATATTGGGCCAGGGGCTGCTGGTGACCATCCCCCTGACGGTCATCTCCTTCGCCCTGGCGCTGGTGATCGCCATCGCCTGCGCCATGGTGCAGATCGCGGACATAAAGGGCTTAAGGCAGATCGTCCGGTTCTATATCTGGATCATAAGGGGCACGCCGCTGCTGGTGCAGCTGTATCTTGTATACTTCGGCCTGCCTGACCTGGGGCTGGTGTTGCCGGCCTTTCCCTGCGCGGTGGCGGTGTTCGCCCTGAACGAGGGGGCCTACTGCGCCGAGACTGTCCGGGCCGCCATCGAGGCGGTGCCTAAAGGGCAGATGGAGGCGGGCTATTGCGTGGGGATGAGCTATATCCAGATCATGCGGCGCATCGTGCTGCCCCAGGCCTTCCGCACCGCCTTCCCGCCGCTTTCAAACTCTCTTATCTCCATGGTAAAGGACACCTCCCTGGCCGCCAACATCACGGTGACGGAGATGTTCATGACCACCCAGCGGGTGGCGGGAAGGACGTATGAGCACCTGGCGCTGTACGCCGAGGTGGCGCTTATATACCTCCTGTTCTGCACGGTCATAACCTGGCTGCAGCGGCTGGGGGAGAGGAAGCTGAACGCCATGAACGGGGGGAACGTCATCCGTGCTTGAGGTGAGAGGGCTCAAAAAGAGCTTTGAGGGCCATGAGATATTGAAGGGCGTGGACCTGTCCCTGGAAAAAGGGGACGTGCTGGCGGTGCTGGGTCCCTCCGGGGGCGGCAAGACCACGCTCCTGCGGTGCCTGAACTTTCTGGAGCGGGCCGACGCCGGGACCATGACCTTCTTGGGGCAGGAGATGGATATGCCGTCCCTTTCCCGGAAGGACGTGGCTGCCTACCGGCGGCACACGGCGTTCGTGTTCCAGAGCTTCAACTTGTTTGCCAACAAGACCGCTTTGCAGAACGTGACCGAGGGGCTCATCGTGGCCCGGAAAATGGCGAAGCAGGAGGCGGAGGAGCGGGCCATGGCCGCCCTGGAGCGGGTGGGCCTGGCCGACAAGCGAGGGTCCTATCCCAACCAGCTCTCCGGCGGACAGCAGCAGCGGGTGGCCATCGCCCGGGCGGTGGCCGGGGAGCCGGACGTCATATTCTTCGACGAGCCCACCAGCGCCCTGGACCCGGAGCTCATCGGCGGGGTGCTGGACGTGATGCGGGACCTGGCAAGGGACGGCATGACCATGGTGGTGGTGACCCACGAGATGAGCTTCGCCCGCAGCGCCTCCACCCATGTTTTGTTCATGGACGAAGGCGTGGCCCTGGCGTCGGCGCCCACGGGGGAATTTTTCAAAGAGCAGAAATTGGAGCGGATACAGACTTTCCTCCGCTCCCTGGACAGAAAGGATGAATAAACATGAAGAGGATAATAGCAATGCTGTGCGCGGCGGCGCTGTGCCTGTGCCTGGGCGCGGGAGCCTTCGCCGCGGAGGACGACCTGCTGGCGCAGGTGCAGGACAAGGGCGTGCTCACCATCGCCATGGAGGGCACATGGGCCCCCTGGACCTACCACAACGAGGACGATGAGCTTGTCGGCTTCGACGTGGAGGTGGGGCAGTATATCGCCCAGTATCTCGGCGTGGAGGCGGAGTTTATAGAAGGCGAGTGGGACGGCCTGTTCGCCGGGATGGACTCCAAGCGCTATGACATGGTCATCAACGGCGTGGACGTGACCGAGGAGCGGAGCGAGAAGTACGACTTCACCGACCCCTACGCCTATATCCGCACCGCCCT
>CANRKN010000204.1 GCA_947631215.1 uncultured Oscillospiraceae bacterium
ACCAACATCTTCGGCCAGGTGAGCCCCGCCAGCGTGTCCGGCACCGGCTTCATCATCAGCGACGACGGCTATATCATGACCAATAACCACGTAATCGAGGACGCCCGGCAGGGGGGCTACGACGTGTCGGTGCTGGCCTTTGACGGCACCGAGTATACCGCCTCCATCGTGGGCTATGACGAGGACAACGACATCGCCGTCTTAAAGATCGACGCCGCCGGCCTCACTCCCGTGACCTACGGCAGCGGCGAGGACATCGTGGTGGGCCGGGAGATATACCCCGTGGGCAACCCCCTGGGGGAGCTGAACTTCACCATGACCACCGGCATCATCTCCGCCACGGACCGGCTCATCACCACCGACTCCGACTCGGACCCCATCAACATGTTCCAGATCGACGCCGCCGTGAACTCCGGCAACTCCGGCGGCCCGGTCTATGACACCAACGGCGACGTGATCGGCGTGGTCACCGCCAAGCAGAAGGCCACCGGCGTGGAGGGCCTGGGCTTCGCCATCCCCATCTCCGACGCGGCCCATATCGCCGAGCAGATCATCCAGTACGGCTACGTGAAGGACCGGGCCACCCTGGGCATCGAGGGCAGCTCCGTCACCAGCGCCATGGCCGAGCGCTACGGCATGGTGGTGGGCGCCTACGTCACCGAGGTGGACCAGGACAGTCCCGCCGCCAAGGCGGGCATCCAAGTCCGGGATATTATCACGGCGCTGGATGACAAGGCCATCACCAGCTACACCGACCTGACCACGGCGGTGCGCTCCTACGCCGTGGGCGACGAGGTGACCGTCACGGTCTGGCGGGCCGGCCAGACTACGGACCTCACCGTGACACTGGGGGAGAGCCAGCCCCCCGCCCAGGCCACTCCCGTGCCGGAGCAGGAATATTACTACAACGACATGGACGACTTCTTCCGCCGGTTCTTCGGCGGCGGCTGGTTCTGACAAAACAAGAAAAAGCGCGCTCCCGGCTTTCGCCGGGGGCGCGCCTCCCCTGTGGGGAGAGGAACAAAAATGGGCCGCACTTGCCCTTCACATGTCAAATGTCCCGGTAGGACTTCATCAGCGCCAGCAGGAGCTTGCGCTGCTTTTTCGTCAGCAGGCTCCACTGGTGCAGCAGCTGTCTCTGCTCGTCGGACAGGTCCACCGCCTCCCCTTCCTCGCAGAAAAACTGGCTCAGTGTGATCCCGAAGGCGTCCGCCACGGCCTCCAGCGTGGAGAGCGTGGGCACGTTGTTGCGGTAGAACAGGTTGGACACGGTGGAGGAGGACAGGCCGGACTCCCGGGCCAGCCGGTAGCGGGTCCAATTGCGCTCCTTCATCAGCTGATCGATCTTGCTGTGTACTTCCACTTTATCACCACCGTTTTTAGATATCATAATCCGGAAATGTGGCTATATAATAGAATGAAGATGTGTAAAAATCACCTGTCTTTTTTTGTAATAGGAAA
The DNA here is from genome assembly GCA_947631215.1 of uncultured Oscillospiraceae bacterium. Next base: position 1,462 of record CANRKN010000204.1, read on the forward strand.
AGCTTTCGGCATTTCGTGCCAGGAGGGCGGATGAACGTGCCTCTTTGGGCATATCCGCGCCATTTTCAGGCATGATCATCGGGCGCCCCCGAATGGAGGCGCCCGAAAAATTTTTTATGAGAGGGGCCAGCCTTGTGGCGATCGTTATGGCGTTGTGTTATAATGACGGCGGCTAGCTGACGGCTCGGAGATCATCGGGGAGGGGATGCTGTGTCCAAATACGATATAGACCCGGAATTGGCGAAGATAGCAAAGCTCAAAATGCCGGACAATCCGGCAATGCTGCCCCTGATGAACAAGATCATCGGCTTTTCCAAATGCCAGGCGGACGACACCGTCGTCGTTACCCGGCATAGGACGCCGGGGTATGGCAGCGCGGTCCTCAACACGTTGGTCATCGAACCCGTCCATCACACGGGCGAACTGCCATGTATGGTACTGTATCACGGCGGAGGCTTTGTGCTGAAAGCCTCTTTTGCCCACCACAGTATGGCGAAGCTGTATGCCTCCGGCCTGCCGTGCAGGGTCATATATACCGACTACCGTTTGGCGCCGGAGCATCCTTTTCCCGTCCCGGCAGAGGATTGCTTCTGCACATACGAATGGGCGCTGGAGCAGGCCGGCAGCGCCCCTGTCATCATCGCCGGAGACAGCGCCGGCGGCGCTCTTGCCCTGGCTGTGACCCTTATGGCAAGGGACCGGGGCCTGCGTGTGCCGGACGCGGAGCTCTTGGTCTATCCGGTCACGGACAGGCGGATGGCGACCGATTCTATGAAAAAATATGCTGACGCCCCGGTTTTTGACGCGAAGCTGTCCAAAATGATGTGGGACGCCTATCTTGGGGACAGACAGCCGGAGAGGACGGAGTATGCCTCCCCCCTGGAGGCGGCATCCTTTGCCCGGTTTCCGCCGGCGTACATAGAGGTCGCGCAGTTTGACGCGCTCCGTGACGAGGGTGTGCTGCTGTGCCAAAAACTGAGGGCGCAGGGGATATCCGCTGAATACCATGAGGTAAAAGGTGCCTGTCACGGATTTGAAACAGCGACAAAAAGCAATATGCTGAAGACCTGTGTGGAGAGAAGGATAGCTTGGCTCAAATCTGCTTTGAACAAGGTGGATAAGGAAGCGTAAGACGGCGTTACATTTGACGGGGAGAAGAAATGTGTCTCACCGTGAGACGCATTTCCAAGGTATGAAAAAAGGACACGCATTCGCGTGTCCTTTTTTCATGGTGGAGATAAGCGGGATCGAACCGCTGACCTCTTGAATGCCATTCAAGCGCTCTCCCAGCTGAGCTATACCCCC
>CANRKN010000205.1 GCA_947631215.1 uncultured Oscillospiraceae bacterium
CTCCGCATCGAGGACGCCCTGAACGCCACCCGCGCGGCGGTGGAGGAGGGCATCGTGGCCGGCGGCGGCACCGCCTACATCCTGGGCTCCAAGGCCGCTGCCAAGGTGGCCGAGGGCCTGGAGGGCGACGAGAAGACCGGCGCCAAGGCCGTGGCCAAGGCCCTGGAGGCCCCCGTCATGCAGATCGCGGCCAACGCCGGGCTGCAGGGCGCGGTCATCCTGGACAAGATCGTGGCCAGCGACGTGCCCACCTACGGCTTCGACGCCGCTAAGGAGGTCTTCTGCGACATGATCGCCGAGGGCATCGTGGATCCCACCAAGGTCTGCCGCAGCGCCCTGGAGAACGCCGCCTCCGTGGCCAGCATGGTCCTGACCACCGAGAGCCTGGTCACCGACATCAAGGAGCCCCCCGCCCCCGCGGCGGCCCCCAACCCGGACATGGGGATGTATTGATAATAGGTACCAACAGACTGGCATCGCCCTCGCCGAAAAGCGGGGGCGATGTTTTTTGAAAAATTTTATAAAGGTACCTTGACAAATAGAGAGCGGTATGATAATATCAAGGTACCTAATAAATGAAAGGAGACGACACCATGCCGGAGAATAAGGAACTGTTTGAGGCGATGCCGCCTCATGAGCCCCATCCTGAGGGCCATCCGCCCCATGAGCATCATCCTCATGGACCCCATCCCGAGGGGCCGCCCCCGCCTCATGGGCCGCACCCCCATCATCCGCACCCTGACGGTCCGCCGTCCCCGCCGCCGCACCACGGTCCCCACGGGCCGGGCAGGGGACCGGGGCCCCACATCGACCAGGAGCACTATGAAGCCCTGGACACGGACGGAAAGCTGTTCGTGCTCATCGGCGAGCTGGGCCACGCCAGCCGCTTCCTGCTGGACGGAAAGTCCGGCCAGAGCCGGGCCCTGGGCCTTCTCCGGGAGGGGGAGACCATGACCCAGCGGGAGCTCACCGAGCGGCTGGGCATCCGTCCCGGCTCCGCCAGTGAGCTGGTGGGAAAGCTGGAGCGGGCGGGGCTCATCGTCCGCACCCCCAGCGAGACGGATCGGCGCACCGCCGACATCGCCCTGACGGAGGCCGGCGCCGCCGCCCGGCGGGAGCGGGCCGGGAAGGAAAAGAGCGGCCTGGGCGAGCTGTTCGCCGTGCTGTCGGAGGAGGAGAAGCAGGCTTTGGTGGCCCTGCTGGAGAAGCTCCGGGCCGCCTGGCGGGAGATGGCCCCCCAGCCCTCCGCGCCGCCCCCTCCGCCGCCCCCACCCCCTGGGGAGGCACCCCCTCCACCGCCGGAAGAAGAATAAAGCAGCAAAAGCGGCAGGAAGTCCATTTCCTGCCGCTTTTTCTCAGCTTCTCGGTGTGGGGTCGTCGGTGAGACCGACCAGGTAATCCAGACTCGTCTTGTAAAAGAGCGCCAACTTTACCGCTGCCTCCAGAGGGAGCGGCCGCTCGCCGCGCTCGTACTTGGAGTACAAGGATTGGTCGCACATCAATTCTTTCGCAACCTGGCGTTGTGTCAGATCCGCATCCTCTCGCAAGTCGCGTATCCGTAGACGCATACTCATCACCAACGCCAATATACAACAGCGGAAAGGGTCATATTGACGGATTGGACAATATGTCCTATAATCTGCGTTGGAGGTGAGCATATGCCGGACTATAAGGAAATGTATTTGAAACTGTTTCGTGCTGCTGAGGAGGCTATCAATATCCTGATAGCCGCTCAGCGGGATTGCGAAGAAATGTATATCAGTGACCAAGAGCCGCCGGTCATACATATAGTACCGCCCAATGAACCCGATAAAGACCAACCCAAATAGAGATCATAGCTCCCCTCCGCCGGAAGAATGAGCAAAAGCCCGGAGACCATCGATCTCCGGGCTTTTCTACGCGGTTCAGTTCATGCTGACGGTGAAGTAGTTGAGGCCCGCCGCCAGGGTGAAGGTCTCCGCCGCCTCGCCGAGGGCCTCATTTTGGAAGCCTTGGGACGGCTCTTGCATGCCCTCGCCGGGCTGTTCCCCCTCCGGCATGGGCGGCGCCTCCTGCCCCTCGGGCATCTCGGGCGGCTGTTCGCCATCCGCCATCTCCCGGGGCCCCTTCATGCCTTCTGGCCGTTTGCCCGCTTCCATGCCCTCAGGCCATTCGGGCCGCTCGCCCTCGGTCATGCCCTCGGGCAGGGCGGGGCCATGGCCCATGCCGCCGCGGAAGCCGCCAAAGCCCATGGAACCGCCCGCGGCCAGGCTCAGCGCCTCGCCGTCCGCCGTGAGGGAGTATTCCACGCCCTCCTCCAGGGCCGGGCAGGTCATGAGAAGGTAGGTGAAATCATTTTCGGGCGTGAAGGTCATGACCTCGTTCCCATCGCCGTCCGTGAGGGCGTAGGTGGTCCCGCCGGTCTGCCGCCGGGGGAAGGTGACCAGCACGCCGCACTGGTCCGAGGGGGTGAGCGGGTCCAGCATGTTGCCCGTGGCGGCCACCATGCCGCCGTTCAAATATATGCCCTCCTCCGCGTCCAGGCCCGCGTCGCCGCTGTCGGAGCATGCCTGGGCGGAGACGGTGCCCGCGTCGATGACGAGCCAGCCGTTGGAGTCGATGCCGTCCCCCTCGCCGGTCCCGCCGGTGATCACGATGTCCAGGCTGCCGCCGGCCACGGTGACCACGGACACGTTGTCCTCGTTGACGTTGATGCCGTCGTTGCCGGAGCGGATGCGGATGTCGCCGCCGTCGATGAG
>CANRKN010000206.1 GCA_947631215.1 uncultured Oscillospiraceae bacterium
GTCTTCGCCGTCACCACCCCGGACATCGGCACCCGGGGCATCAGCGCCTTCATCGTGGAGAAGGGCTGGAAGGGCTTTGACTTCGGCGACCACTACGACAAGATGGGCATCCGCTCCTCCACCACGGCGGAGCTCATATTCAACGACGTGAAGGTGCCCAAGGAGAACCTCCTGGGCAAGGAGGGCCAGGGCTTCAAGATCGCCATGGCCACCCTGGACGGCGGCCGCATCGGCATCGCGGCCCAGGCCCTGGGCATCGCCCAGGGGGCCTATGAGAACGCCGTCAATTACGCCAAGGAGCGCATCCAGTTCGGAAAGCCCATCGCCTTCCAGCAGGCGCTGAGCTTCAAGATCGCCGACATGGCCACGAAGCTGCGCTGCGCCCGGTTCCTGGTCTACTCCGCGGCGGAGCTGAAGGAGCACCACGAGCCCTACGCCATGGAGGCGGCCATGGCCAAAATGTACGCCTCCGACATCGCCCTGCAGGTCACAAACGACGCCCTTCAGATCCACGGCGGCGCCGGGTTCATGAAGGGCATGGAGGTGGAGCGGGCCTATCGCGACGCCAAGATCACCACCATCTACGAGGGCACCAACGAGATACAGCGGGTGGTCATCTCCTCCGCCATCCTGGGCAAGGCGCCCAAGTCCGCCGGCGGCGGAGGCGGCTCCGCCCCCAAGAAGCCCGCGCCCATCACCGGCGTGCGGAAAAAGACCATCTTCCGGGAGGGGAACGCCAAGGAGAAGGTGGAGGCCCTGGTGGCGGCGCTCAAAAAGGACGGCTACGACTTCACCGTGGGCATCCCCGCCGACACGCCCATCGCCCAGGCCGAGCGGGTGGTATCCGCCGGCAAGGGCATCGGCCCGAAGGAGAACATGAAGCTCATCGAGGACCTGGCCCAGGCCGCCGGCGCGGCCATCGGCTCCAGCCGGCCCGTGGCGGAGACGCTGAAATATGTGCCCCTGAACCGGTACGTGGGCATGTCCGGCCAGAAGTTCACCGGCAACCTCTATATCGCCTGCGGCATCTCCGGCGCCATCCAGCATCTGAAGGGCATCAAGGACGCCTCCACCATCGTGGCCATCAACACCAACGCCGGCGCGCCCATCTTCAAAAACTGCGATTACGGCATCGTGGGGGATGTGAACGAGATACTGCCCCTTCTCACCAAGGCCCTGGACACCGGGGAGAAGAAGCCCGCCCCGCCCATGGTGAAGATCAAGCGCCCCGCCCCGCCCAAGCCGGAGCCCATCGGCCCCCGGTATGTCTGCGGCGGCTGCGGCTTCGAGTATATCCCCGAGAAGGGCGACGTAAACGCAGAGATCCCCGCCGGCACCACCTTCGACAAGCTGCCCGAGGACTGGGTGTGCCCCGAGTGCGGCGAGGGCAAGGACCAGTTCATCCAGGCGTAAGACGGAAAGGAGATACGATATATGCACTGCGTAAGAGAAGTTACCGATAAGCTCTACTGGGTGGGCGCCAACGACCACCGCCTGACCCTTTTCGAGAACATCCACCCCATCCCCAAGGGCGTGAGCTACAACTCCTATCTGCTGCTGGACAAGAAGACGGTGCTGTTCGACACCGTGGACTGGTCCGCCTGCCGGCAGCTTCTGGAGAACATGGAATACCTGCTGGGGGATAAGCCCCTGGATTATCTGCTCATCAACCACATGGAGCCGGACCACGGCGCCTCCATCGAGGAGATACTCCTGCGCTGGCCCAAGGTGAAGATCATCTCCAACGACAAGGCGTTCCTGCTCATGCGCCAGTTCGGCTTCCACGTGGACGGCCATGAGCTCATCAGCGTGAAGGAGGGGGACACCTTCTCCTTCGGCGACCACACCGTCACCTTCGTGGCGGCGCCCATGGTCCACTGGCCGGAGGCCATGGTGACCTTCGACACCACCAATGGGGTTCTGTTCTCCGCCGACGCCTTCGGCTCCTTCATCGCCCTGGACGGCAAGCTCTTCGCCGACGAGGTGGACTTCGACCGGGACTGGCTGGACGAGGCCCGCCGGTACCTGACCAACATCGTGGGCAAGTACGGCCCCCATATCCAGCTGCTGCTGAAAAAGGCCGCCGGCATCCTGGACCAGATCAAGTTCGTCTGCCCCCTCCACGGGCCGGTGTGGCGCAAGGACCTGGGGTACTTCATCGACAAGTACGACAAGTGGAGCCGCTATGAGCCGGAGGAGAAGGGCGTGCTCATCGTGTACGCCTCCATGTACGGCAACACCGAGGCCGCGGCCCAGTGCCTGGCGGCGAAGCTGTGCGAAAAGGGCGTCACCAACGTGGCGGTGTACGACGTGTCCAACACCCACGTCAGCTACCTCATCTCCGAGGCCTTCAAGTACAGCCACATCGTCCTGGCCAGCGTCACCTACAACCTGGGCATCTACCCGGTGATGCACAACTTCCTCATGGACATGAAGGCCCTGAACCTGCAGAACCGGACCTTCGCCGTCATCGAAAACGGCTCCTGGGCCGTCAAGTCCGGCGACCTCATGAGCGCGTTCATCACCGACCAGCTGAAGAACATGACGCTTCTGAACGAGCGCCTCTCCCTGGCCTCCTCCCTCAAGGAGGACAAGGCCACGGAGCTGGAGAATCTGGCGAATGCTTTGGTGGAGAGCGTGAACGCTTAACGCAAACGGCAAAATACCATGCCCCGGCTCCTCGGAGCCGGGGCAATTTTGTGCGCCCTGACGGTATCGGGGCATAATAGGA
>CANRKN010000207.1 GCA_947631215.1 uncultured Oscillospiraceae bacterium
TCATATTATTTTAGCATAATGAAAAAGGTAGGCACATGGTTGTTTCTCATGTGTCTACCTTTATCTTACTACTGCATAGGGTGGGCGCCTTTTATTTTTCCCATGAGGTTATGAGTGAATCTCTTCACCGCTTGCGCCAAAGGTCCATCGCTGTTATAATGCGTCCATGCAAAAAAGACCACTGAAAAGGAACCACAGACCATGGATCACGCGAAGACCATAGCGGAGGAATTCGGCCTGCGCCCCGGGCAGATACAGGCGGTCATCGACCTGCTGGACGGGGGCAACACCATCCCCTTCATCGCCCGGTACCGGAAAGAGGCCCACGGCTCCATAGACGACCAGACCCTGCGGCAGATCGCCGAGCGGCTTGCGTACCTGCGGGGGCTGGAAAAGCGCCGGGAGGAGATCGAAAAGGCCCTGACGGAGCAGGGCGTCTTATCGGAGGATCTTTCGGAAAAGCTGCAGGCCGCCAAAACACTGGCGGAACTGGAGGACCTCTACCGGCCCTTCCGGCCCAAGCGCCGGACCCGGGCCACCGTGGCCAGGGAACGGGGGCTGGAGCCCCTGGCCCAGTGGCTGCTGTTGAACCAGGCCCGGTCGGACGTGGCTGCCGCGGCGGAAAAGTATATAACCGAGGACGTGCCAGACACCGAGAGCGCCCTCGCCGGGGCCCGGGACATCATCGCCGAGATGGTCAGCGACGACGCGGCCCTTCGGAAGGACCTGCGGGCGATGCTGCTGCGGGACGGCGTCATCCACACCGCCGCTGCCAAGGACGAGGACAGCGTCTACCGGATGTACTATGACTACGAGGAACCGGTGCCCCGCATGGCCCCTCACCGGGTGCTGGCCGTCAACCGGGGCGAGCGGGAGGGATACCTGAAGGTGACCCTTGACCTGCCGGACGACCGCGTCCTGGACCGTATCCGGCGGCGCTTCGTCCGGGGCAATGGCGAGGCCGCCCGGCAGGTGGCTATGGCCTGCGAGGACGCCTGGGACCGGCTCCTCTTCCCCTCCCTGGAGCGGGAACTGCGGGGCGAGCTGACGGATAGGGCCAATGAGTCCTCCATCCAGGTCTTCTCTCAAAACCTCCACCAGCTCCTCATGCAGCCGCCGGTGAAAGGGCGGGTCATACTGGGCGTGGACCCGGGGTTCCGCACCGGCTGCAAGCTGGCCGTGGTGGACGAAAATGGAAAGGTTTTGGAGACCGGCGTGGGATACTTCACCCTGCCCGGCCAGACCTACCAGAAGGAGCAGGCGGCCAAGCTCATCGAGGGCATGGTGCGGCGGCACCATGTGACGGCCATCGCCATCGGCAACGGCACCGCCTCCCGGGAGAGCGAACAGTTCATCGTCTCCCTCCTTCCTGATCTCTCCGGCGCCGCCTACGCCATCGTCAGCGAGGCCGGCGCGTCCGTGTACTCCGCGAGCCCCCTGGCCGCCCGGGAGTTCCCCGATTACGACGTGTCCCTGCGCAGCGCCGTGTCCATCGCCCGGCGGCTGCAGGACCCCCTGGCGGAGCTGGTGAAGATCGACCCCAAGGCCATCGGCGTGGGCCAGTATCAGCACGACCTGAAGCAGGCGGAGCTGTCCGCCGCCCTGGACGGGGTGGTGGAGCAGTGCGTCAACGACGTGGGCGTGGAGGTGAGCACCGCCTCAGCGGAGCTTTTGAGCCGCGTGGCGGGCATCGGCCCCGTGCTGGCCCGGAACATCGTGGCCTGGCGGGAGGAGAATGGGCCCATCCCCTCCCGAGCGGCATTGAAGAAGGTGCCCAAGCTGGGGCCCAAGGCCTTTGAGCAGTGCGCCGGCTTCCTCCGGGTGGCGGACAGCCGGGAGCCTCTGGACGCTACCGCCGTCCACCCGGAGAGCTACGACAGCGCCAAGGCGCTTCTGAAGACCCTGGGCTTCTCCCTGGGGGACATCCGAAACGGCGGCGTGCCCCAGATAGGCACCCGGGCGAAGGAATACGGGCTTAAGAAGCTGGCCGCGGAGATGGATGTGGGTCTGCCCACCCTGGAGGACATGCTCTCCGAGCTTGCAAAGCCCGGCCGGGACCCCCGGGAGGAGCTGCCCGCCCCGGCCCTTCGCACCGACGTGCTGGACATCAAGGACCTGAAGCCCGGCATGGAGCTGACCGGCACGGTGCGAAACGTCATCGACTTCGGCGCCTTCGTGGACATCGGCGTCCATCAGGACGGGCTGGTGCACATCTCCCGCATGGCAGACAGGTTCGTGAGGCATCCCTCGGATGTGGTGAAGGTGGGCGATGTGATAAAGGTCTGGGTGGTGGAGGCGGACCCGGTGAAAAAGCGCATCGCATTGACTATGGTGAAGGATAAGGCATAAAGATGTCAAATCTTTCTTTTCCATCAATGCTACGCCAGCGGCAGACGGAGCAGCCAACACCGAGAAAGATTGGCTTGGTTTCTTCTTTCTCCTTCTTAAGCGCCACCAACACGAGGGATACCAGTCCTATGCGTTAGATTGGGGCCACTAACCTCGCCTCAAGGATATTGTTCGCAAACACGGGGCTGAGATGAGGCACCCAAAGCCGGTGATTGGCCATGGAACGGTATGGCACCGTAGTCCGACAAAAGCTCAAGCTTTTTGTGCCTACATGGCAAAACACACATTTGCCATTGAACAACAGCCGGAAATGTTGTATAATCTTGGAAACAAGAGATAATACACAATTATC
>CANRKN010000208.1 GCA_947631215.1 uncultured Oscillospiraceae bacterium
ATCTGGTTCGGCGGCAAGGACCTGATGGACCTGAGCACCGACATCAACGCCCTGCGTCAGCGCATCGGCATGGTCTTCCAGAGCTTCAACCTGTTCAATAATAAAAATGTGCTGGACAACTGTACCATGGCCCCCGTCGCCGTCCGGCATATCCCCAAGGCCCAGGCCGAGCAGACCGCCATCCGGCATCTGCGGACCGTGGGACTGGAGGACTTCATCCACGCTGACTCCCGCCGGCTTTCCGGCGGCCAGAAGCAGCGTGTGGCCATCGCCCGGGCATTGTGCATGGAGCCGGAGATCATGCTCTTTGACGAGCCCACCTCCGCCCTGGACCCGGAGATCGTGGGTGAGGTGCTGGACGTGATGAAGAACCTGGCCAGGGAGGGCATGACCATGGTGGTGGTCACCCACGAGATGGCCTTTGCCAGGGAGGTCAGCGACCGGGTGGTCTTTATGGACCAGGGCGTTATCCTGGAGCAGGGCACCCCCGCCCAGGTCTTCGGCGGCCCCCAATATGCCCGGACCCGGGAGTTTCTGAGCCGGTACCTGGAGGACAAAAAGCCGTGAAGGACGTCTTTGAATTCTTCGCCCATGAGGACGACCTGCCGGACCTGGACGTCCATGGGGCCGCGGAGCGCCTGGGCGAGGCCATCCGGTGCAGGACCCTCAACCCGGCGGACCACTCCCTCGCCGATCACGGCGAGTTCGACAGGCTCCACGCCCACATCCGGGCCAGCTACCCCCATATCATGGCCGCCGGGACCTTTGAGGTCCTGGGCTGCCGCGCGCTGCTCATCACCCTGCCCGGCAGCGATCCGGCCCTGCGGCCCTGTCTGTTTATGTCCCACCAGGATGTAGTGCCCGTGGTGGAGGGCACGGAGCAGGACTGGATCTATCCCGCCTTCTCCGGGGCCATCGCGGACGGCTATATCTGGGGCCGGGGCGCCCTGGACATCAAGCAGCAGGTCTTCGGCTGCCTGGAGGCGGCAGAGTATCTTCTGGCCCACGGCAGGACCTTTGCCCGGACCGTGTATCTGGCCTTCGGGGATGACGAGGAGACGCTGAACCTGGGGGCCAAGGCCATCGCCGAGACCCTCCGGGACCGGGGCGTGACGCTGGAATTCGTCCTGGACGAGGGCGGCGGCAAGATCGAGAGCGGCGCGCCCTACGGGGCGCCGGAGGCGGCGCTGTGCGCCGTGGAGCTGCTGGAAAAGGGCTATGCCGATCTGGAGCTGAGCGCCCAAAGCGCCGGCGGCCACTCCAGCCGCCCCTTCGGCGGCACCTCCCTGGGCCGCCTGAGCCAGGCCATCGCCCGGATCGTGGAGGCACCCTTTCCCGTCCGGCTCTCCCCCGTGATGGCCGGCGCGTTCAAGGCCCTGGCCCCCTATGTGACCGAGGAGCCCCTCCGTACCCTGGTCCGTGACGTGGACGCCAACGCCGACGCCATTGCCCGGTACTGCTACGGCCAGCGGGCCCTGTTTCCCTACGTGACTACCACCATCGCCCCCACCGTCATCCGGGGCGGCAGCGAGGCATGCAACGTCATGCCCCAGAACATGACCGCCGTAGTCAACTTCCGCATCGCCCAGGGCGAGACGGTCCAGGAGGTATTCGATCACGCCAGGGCCGCCGTGGGGGACCTGGACGTGTCCATGCGGTTCCTCCAGGCCAACGACCCCTCCCATGCCGCCCGCAGCGACGGCTATGGCTTTGAGCGTCTGACCCGGTCCATGGGCCGGTACTTCCCCGGAGTGGTGTTCGTCCCCTCCATGACCCCCGGCGCCACCGACGCCCGCCAGTACGAGATCGTCTGCGACACCTGCCTGCGGTGCAGCCCCTTCATAGGCAGCGCGGAGGAAGTGGAGCGGGCTGTCCACGGCACCAACGAGCGCATCGCCGTACGAGCTTATGCCCAGGGTATCCGGGTCCTGGTACACCTTATGGAGCACACGGCTGTCCGGCCGTGAACCGGAAGATTGTCTCGTTTACCGATGAGAACGACAGGAAATTTCTTGAGGTCGCAAGGCATTGCGGTGCGGCCCTTGTTACAGGGAACATGAAGCACTATCCTGCGGGCGACAGAGTTATGGCTGTGGCTGAATTCTATGAGAAGTATTGTTTATAGTCCGTTTTGGTGCTTTGCTGCATGTGTTGCCCTGCGCAAGAACCTAATATGATAAGGGGGTCTGTACTGAGGAAGTACAGACCCCCTTATCATTCGGAATCTGGGCTAATTGCGAATCTATCATCAAGCAGTAGACTGGAGCGTTCTATGGATCGATCCATATCTCTCGCTCCCTCTTTCAAGGTGTCATGTTATACGACTGGGGTGTTTCTCCTAGGTGGCCAGGCTGACTGTCACCAGCAGATTGGACTTGGCATCTCATGACTGATGAAGGGAAAAAGCGTGTTTGTAAGGCCAACGGCCCCACTTCGCAAAAGTCAAGTTTGACCGCGAAAACGTCAGGGCTCTTACATTGATGCATTTCTGCCAGAATGATAAAATTATAAAGGGAAGCTGCTTTAAAACAGGATAGAGGAACATGGAGAAAGAACAGGCATCGTCCACGGGTATGACCTGCACCAGCGCCATGGACATGCAGACTGCGGGTTGTATTACATAAGCAATGGGCATCGCTATGGGAGGGATGGCATATGCGGATCGCCGTCTGCGATGACGACCCTGCGGA
>CANRKN010000209.1 GCA_947631215.1 uncultured Oscillospiraceae bacterium
TGGCCGCGGCGCACACCCCCAGGGCCAGGACGACGGTGAGCGCCATGAACGCCCCGCCGCCGACGGCGGAGAGTTCCGTGCTCGCCCATATGCATACGCTGACCACCGCCATCATCCAGGCGCACAGGAGCCATACCCGGTCCCAGGCCCGGCGGCGCACCCGGGTCAGGGCCTGGGTCACCGCGTCGTTTTCATCCACCGTCTCCGCCCGGTTGCGGTAGAGATACCGGCTGCCGAAGAAGCAGGCAAAGGCCAGAGCCGCGTTCAGCAGGTAGGCATACCACAGCGCCCGGTCGAACACCGCCGGGACCACCGCGATGATGGCCGCGGCAACGAACCACCACAAGCTTGGCCGCTTGGCGGCTGCCGCCGGGACAGTGACACTGGCGGCCCGCACCGCGGGCACTGTCCAGCCCCGCTCCCTTTTGAGCCTCTTCAGTTTCCCGTTCCAGCGGGCATAGCTCACGAACTGGGCCACGATCACCAGGTCTATCCACAGAAAGTACGCCAGAAAGTTAAGCGCCGGCCAGGTCAGCGCCATGCACAGAACGCCCACCGCCATGACAGCCAGACACAGGCATATCTGCTCCCGCTTGAAGCCCTTCAAGAGTTTCAATACTTCCGGGTCCTCCCGGCCCGCCCGGGGGAAGGTGACGCCCACAACTATATTTTTCTTGAACTTCGTCTCGTTGATATTCAGCACACACATCAAAACGGGCACCCAGAGAGTCAGCCCCCACATGATCAGCGCGTTCATTCCGTTCCCTCCTCATATAACTTCCTGCACAGGTCCAGGACCTGTTCCTCATCCATCCCTGCCAGCCGCAGCTCTCCCAGCCGCAGCCGCAGGCCCTCCAAGGTCTCCTTTGTGGGCCCGGCCGTCCCCTCGCGGGGGGACACCACCGCGCCGCTCCGCCGGTCCGTGACGATGTATCCCTCCTGGCGCAGGAGCTGGTATGCCTTGCTCACGGTCATCATGTTGATGCCGCACTCCTCCGCCAGGGCCCGGATGGTGGGCAGCTTCTCCCCGGCGGTCAGCTCCCCCCGGGCGATGCCCAGCACGATCTGGTCCCGTATCTGAAGGTATATGGGCTTATCCGCGGCGAAGTCCAGTTTTAAGAGCATGCTGTCGCCTCCTTCCTGTCGTTTGCATTATAAACTATAATGCAAATAATGCATATTGTCAAGATTTATTTTTCAAACCCTATTGCAATCGACCCGCCCGGCCTTTATAATATTTATGTGGCCTGACGCAAAAACTGGGGAGTTGAAGCGAAAGACACGGTAACATGGACAGCCATATCTATGCCCGCGTCTTTCGGCGCGGGCATTATCGTTCAAGGAGGAGAAAGTCGTTATGATGGTAACGCGCGTGGCCGTGATGGGCATCATCGTGGAAAATCTGGACAGCACAGAACAGCTCAACGCCATATTGCACCGCTATGCCGGCTACATATTGGGGCGTATGGGCATCCCCTACCGGGACAAGGACATCAACATCATCAGCATCGCCATCGACGCGCCCCAGGACGTGACGAACACCATGGCCGGCGAGATCGGCGCTCTTCCCGGCGTGAACGTGAAGACCGCCTTCTCCCACGTCATCGCCCGGTCATAAAACGTCCCGCGGCGCACGGGAAAGGAAGGATACCCCTTATGAAGCGCTTTTTCGCGACGCTTCTGGCCCTGGCATTGTGCCTGGGCGTTTCAAGCTGCGCCCTGGCGGCGGAGCACGACCCCAGCGCCGACATGAACGTGATGGTCCTGAACGGGACCACCGGCTTCGGCATGGCAAAGCTCATGGCCGACGCGGCCGACGGCAAGGCCGCCCTGGACTATGACTTTCAGGTGGAGACGGACGCCAGCGCCGTCACCGCCGCCCTTATCAACGGCACCTGCGACGTGGCCGCCCTGCCCGCCAACGCGGCGGCAGCCCTTTATAATAAGACCGAAGGGGCCGTGAAGGTGCTGGCGCTGAACACCCTCGGGGTTTTATATCTTGTGGTGAACAGCGAAAAAGTCACGGTGGAGTCTCTGGCCGACCTGGACGGCATGAGCGTGCCTGTCCCGGCCCAGAACCCCACCTTCCTCTTTCAGGCCCTCTGCCAGGCCGCGGGGGTGGACGCCACCTGCGACGACACCTACGCCCAGCCCACCGACCTGCGCACCGCCCTGGCCGCCGGCGAGGTGGACATGGCCGTGCTGCCGGAGCCCATGGTGACCATCGCCTGCGCCGCCAACGAAGATTTGGCCGTGGCGCTGGACCTGACGGCGGAGTGGGACAAGGTCTACCCCGCCGGGAGCCTTGTGCAGGGCTGCGCGGTGGTGCGCACGGAATATGCCGACGCCCATCCCGCCGAGCTGGCCGCCTTTATGGAGGAGTACGGCGCGTCCATCGCCTACCTCTCGGAGGACCCTGCGGAGGCGGCGAAGCTCATCGAGCAGACCGGCGTATTCACCAACGCCGCCGTGGCCGAGAAGGCCATCCCCCACTGCAACCTCTGCTTCATCACCGGCGAAGAAATGCAGCCGCTGATGGACGAATATCTCACCATCCTCTACGGCGTGGCCCCGGAGTCCGTGGGCGGGTCTGTGCCCGACGCCGGCTTCTACTGGCCGGGTCCCGGCTG
>CANRKN010000210.1 GCA_947631215.1 uncultured Oscillospiraceae bacterium
AGCGTGTTGCGGTGCACGAACAGCTTCCGGCTGGTCTCGGACACGTTCAGGTTGTTCTCGAAGAACTTGTTGATGGTATAGAGGGTCTCCTGGTCCAGGCTCTCGATGGGGCTCTTCTTAAAGACCTCATTCAGGAACATCTCGCACAGCGTCGTGGGCAGCTGGTAGATGATGCGTCCGATGCCCAGGCTCTCGTAGCTGATGACCGTCTGGTCGTTCTCAAAGACCCGGCCCACGTCGATGGCCGTCTCCGCCTCCTTATAGCGGTCGGCCAGCTCCCGCAGGTGCAGCACCGGCGAGCCGATGCCCACCACGCAGTGGATGCCCATGTCCTGCTCCAGGCTGCGCTGGATCTGCTGGGCGGTGCGCTCCAGCTCCGAGGAGTCGAAGCCCGGCTGCAGCTCCCGGATGATGACGATGTCCGTCTCGCTCATGGACAGGACGAAGTCCTTCTCCCGGGAGGGATAGAGCCCCTGCAGGTACTCCAGCACCGCCATCTCCGCGCCGGCGTTCTGCCGCACCACGAACACGCCCCGGGGGGTCTCGGCGTTGAAGCCCAGCTCCTTGGCCCGCACGTATACATCTCCGGGCAGAATGTTGTCGGAGATGATGTTCTTCACGAAAGTGGTGGTATCGTGCTTGTCGTCATAGCTGCTCTTGGCCTCCGCCAGGGCGACGGAGATCAGGATACAGATGCTGCGGGCGGCCTCGTCCTGGCCGTCCACAAAGGCCACATAGGCCCCACGGCCGCCGGCGCCGATGACGCGGCAGGTCCGGCCCGCCATCACGAACAGGTCGGTGCCCGCCTCCTGGGCGGCCAGATGGATGTCTCCGATGGAAAAGCCCATCAAACTCAGATCGCTGCTGGCGATCACGTTGCCCTGCTCGTCCACGACGCCGAAGCAGCGCTTCGTGGCGTCCTTCATCTGCAGGATCACACTCTGGAAAATACGGCTCGACATAACTATCTTACCCCCATCATATACATGCGCTTATTGTAAACCATCGGTCGTCATTTTGCAATAGAAACAGGGCAAAAATTTGTAAACTTTTTAATTCGACATGTCATCTTTCCGCCGTTTTGCACAAAAGTTGGCCTATCTATTAAATAAATTTATATAAAAATAGCGGAAGTCTCCTGGGTTTCCATCCGCCGGTATTCGCCAATTTGCAGATTCCCATCCAATTTGAGTCCGCCGATGGATGCCCGGCGCATGGCCGTGACGCGCTTGCCGCAGGCGGAAATGAGATTTTTTACCTCGTGAAATTTCCCCTCCGTGACGATCACCGTCCCCCGGGTGGGGTCATCCGCAGTGATGGCGAGCACCGCGGGCCGGTAGGCCGTGCCGTCGGGCATGGTGACCCCCGCCGCCAGACGGTCGGCGTCGGCGTCTGTGAGAGGCAGGTCTGTCACTATCTCATATACCTTCTCTATCTCCGACCGGGGCGCCGTGACCCGGTGGGCAAAGGCGCCGTCGTCCGTCAATATGACGAGGCCGGTCACGTCCGCGTCCAGCCGCCCCACGGGAAAGAGGCCCCGGGCCTGCAGGTGCCGGGGCAGCAGGCTTGTGACCGCGGGCCAGGCCCCGTCCTCGGTGGCGCAGATGGTCCCGGCGGGCTTGTTCATCATATAATATACGAACTCCGCCGTGTCGATCTCCTGTCCCCCGGCGATGACACGGGCGGCCCGGGAGACCTTCGTCTCCGGCCGGCGGACCGGGACGCCGTCCACGGTGACGGACCCGGCCAGGATGAGGCTCTTGGCCTCCGAGCGGGTGAAATGGCCGGAGCCGGCCAGGAGCTTATCCAATCTCTCCTGCTCCATTCATAGAACTCCTTTGGGGCGAATATGCTGTACCATGAAAAGGATGATACAACCAAAGACACGGACCTTTCTGCTGGTCCTGGGGGCGCTGGTGCTGCTGGCTCTGCTGCTGGCGGTGGGCAGCGCCGCCGGGGGTGTGAAGCTCCTGGGCGGGGACGCCGTCTCCACCGCGGAGAAGCGGGCGGCGTATCTGGCCGAATGCGGCTGGGAGGTGGACGCCGCCTCCGAGCAGGTCCAGCAGATCCTGATCCCGGAGCGGTTCTCCGCCGTATATGAGACCTACAACCAGCTGCAAAAGCAGCAGGGCTGGGACCTGAGCAAGTTCGCCGGCCGCAGCTGCACCCTGTACAGCTACACGGTCACCAACTACCCGGACCCGGAGCAGACCGTCATCGCGGACCTGTACGTCTTCAAAAACAAGGTCATCGCCGGTGACGTCCACTCCACCAACCTGAACGGCTTCATGATCGGGTTAAAGTAGTCCTCTAAGCCTCGCAGAGTTCGCGCCTGCAGGCGCGAAAAAAGTTTGATATGATTTCCGGGGGCGTGTACCTCGGAAATCATACTTCTCGGCTCACGAAGTGTGCGAGCAAAGCGAGTGCGCGTATGTGAGCCGCATCCCATCCAAATTAAAAGTTCCCTCGGCGAAAGCCGAGGGAACTTTTAATTTGCTTAAATTACTCCTTGACCTCGATGACAACGCCGGAACCGACGGTACGGCCGCCCTCGCGGATAGCGAAGCGCAGGCCCACCTCGATGGCGATGGGGGTGATCAG
>CANRKN010000211.1 GCA_947631215.1 uncultured Oscillospiraceae bacterium
CAGGAGATCGTGGTCTGCGACTACCACAACGAGCGGCCCGTGCGCAAGGCCAAGGCCGTGAGCATGTATGAATATGAACCCCTGGGCCGCCAGCCGGTGACCGAGGCCCTGGCCGGCAGCATCATCGCCATGTCCGGCATCGGGGACGTGACCATCGGCGACACCATATGCGCCCCGGAGGCGCCGGAGCCCCTGCCGTTCGTGAAGATCTCCGCCCCCACCATCGAGATGACCTTCTCGGTGAACGACAGCCCCTACGCCGGGCGGGAAGGCCGCTGGGTCACCAGCCGCAATATCCGCCAGCGCCTGGAGCAGGAGACCTTGAAGGACGTGTCCCTGCGGGTCACGGAGACCGACTCCACCGACGCCTTCAACGTGGCCGGCCGGGGGGAGATGCACCTTTCCATCCTCATCGAGACCATGCGCCGGGAGGGCTATGAGTTCCAGGTGAGCCCCGCCCGGGTGCTGTACCGGGAGATAGACGGGAAGAAGTGCGAGCCCATGGAGCGGGTGGTGCTGGACGTGCCCAGCGAGTGCGTCGGCCCGGTGATGGAAAAGCTGGGCCAGCGCAAGGGCGAGTTCGTGCAGATGAACCCCGTGGGAGACCGGATGAAGGTGGAGTTTCTCGTGCCCACCCGGGGCCTCTTTGGCTACCGCAGCGAGTTTTTGACCGACACCCGGGGCGAGGGCATCATGGCCAGTGTGTTCGACTCCTACGCCCCCCTGAAAGGGGAGGTGAAGCGGCGCAACACCGGCTCCCTGATAGCTTTCGAAACCGGCGAGGCGGTGGCCTACGGCCTGTGGAACGCCCAGGATAGGGGCGCGCTGTTCATAAGCCCCGGCACGGCGGTGTACGCCGGCATGGTGGTGGGCGAGAGCCCCAAGAAGGAGGACATCGTGGTGAATGTGTGCCGGTCCAAGCACCTGACCAACACCCGGGCCTCCGGCTCCGACGAGGCGCTGCGCCTCATCCCGCCCAAGCAGATGAGCCTGGAGCAGTGCCTGGAGTTCATGGCCGACGACGAGCTTTTGGAGGTCACCCCGGAGCACCTTCGCCTGCGCAAGGCCATCCTGGACCACGAAAAGCGGATGAAAAACCAGTTTAGGAAGTAAAAAATGCCCCATTTGCCAAATATTCTTTGACAAACAGCGGGCTATATGATATAGTCAAAAAGCTTGGAAACCCGCGCACTTGGTCCGGGGCATGGCCCCCCACTCAGACGCTGGGTCTAGTAAAACCGAAAGGAAGAGTGAATACTATGATCACCAAGGAACAGAAGACCAACATCATCGAGGCCAACAAGACCCATGAGGGCGACACCGGCTCCCCTGAGGTCCAGATCGCCATCCTCACCGAGCGCATCAATCAGCTCACCGAGCACCTGAAGGTGCACAAGAAGGACAACCACAGCCGTATGGGCCTGTTCAAGATGATCGGCAAGCGCCGCCGTCTGCTGGACTATGTGGCGAAGAACGACATCGAGCGCTACCGCGCCATCATCGCCAAGCTTGGCATCCGTAAGTAAGTTTTTTACTTGCACTGAGGGTTATGAAGGTTTTTTCAGGAGGGACAAGTTCAAAGTCCCTCCTGAATTTTTTCGGAAAGTTTACCCGTCAAGACGGGTTTTCTGGATAGAAATTGGTATGTGAAGAAAGGAAAAAGTACAAATGATCATCAAACACAAAACATTCGACAACCTGCACCGCTGGGAGATGGACTTCTGCGGCCGGCCCCTGAAGATGGAGGTGGGCCGCATGGCGGAGCTGTGCAACGCCTCCGTGCTGGTGCAGTACGGCGCGACCACGGTCCTGGCCACCGTCACCGCCTCCGCCCGGCCCAAGGACGGCATCGACTACTTCCCCCTCGCCGTGGACTTCAACGAGAAGCTCTACGCCGTGGGCCGCATCCCCGGCTCCTTCCTGCGCCGTGAGGGCCGGCCCTCCCTGCCCGCGGTGCTGGCCAGCCGCCTTATCGATAGGCCCATGCGCCCCCTGTTTCCCTCCGACCTGCGCAACGACGTGGTCATCGCCTGCGAGGTCATGAACGTGGACAGGGACTGCTCTCCCGAGATCACCGCCATGATCGGCGCGGCCGCCGCCGTGTCCATCTCCGACGTGCCCTTCAACGGCCCCATCGCCGGCATCGTGCTGGGCTGGGACGGGGAGAAGTACCTCTTCAACCCCACCCACGCCGAGAAGGCCACGAACCAGATGACCGTCACCGTGGCCGCCACCCACAAGAAGATCGTCATGATCGAGGCCGAGGCGAAGGAGATACCCGACGATATCATGTACGAGGGCATCGTCCAGGCCCATGAGAAGCTCCAGGGCGTGCTGGACCTGATCGACCAGATGGTCAAAGAGGTTGGCAAGCCCAAGTTCGAGTATGAGCACGCCGCCTTCGACGACGAGCTGTTCGAGGAGCTCGTGGCCAACGAGTTCGAGGGCATGGAGCACTGCATGGACACCGACGACAAGAACGTCCGGGAGGCCCGGGTCAATGAGTGGGTCACCGCCATGCAGGAAAAGTACGGCGAAGAGCATCCCGACATGATGAACTACATGGACGAGATCCTCTA
>CANRKN010000212.1 GCA_947631215.1 uncultured Oscillospiraceae bacterium
ATGTAACTCCTGCAATTCTTACAGTTCCTACAGAGAGAAATATACGCGCGATATATAGGGGCCAAAAGTGCAACGCGACTTTTCACAGGTTCCGCCGGCTCTTCCAGACCCATCTGGGTTACGACAGCATGGCTGTAAAGGCGGATGATCCTGTTGAGCCCGCTGCGGGTGCAGCCTGCTCCCGCCACGTAAGCCCGGAATCTCTGAAACAGCTGCACGATATCCTCTTCCTTCAGAACAGGACCCGCAGTGCCCATCGGGTACTGCTTATTGAAAATGAGGCAGCCATAGGAACCGGGAAGCCGGTACAGAGCGAAAGCATCCCCATGCTTCTGAAAGAATCTCCATACCTTCGTCTTCTCCCAGCCCCAGCGCTGCCCCAGGGTCTCCAAAGACATCACCGCGCCGGTGAACCGATACTGCACCGCCGGCGCGATATAAGAAAACGCATTGCGAGGATCGTTCCACACCGTGTGACACCACAGATCCAGCCATGCGTCTGCTTCTTCAAATGTATAAGAGGCTCTGACCAGCCTCTCCGTTATGCTCCGCGGGATACACAGGAACCCGTAACCATCGGTGGCATACACCGCCCCGTCCATGCATTCAGCGCCGGAGCACTGCACCACCCAGTCGTTGATCTCATAGGTCAGCTTCTTTGTGTGGCGGTCCAGGTCATAGCGGAGATACCCCAGATTTGAGAGCTCTGCAAGCGTTCTGAGCGCTTTCTCCTTGCTGCGGAGTCCTCCAAGGATACTCTTCAGGCCCACAACGCCGCCAGCCCACGTTCCTGGCGTCACAGCGTTGATATGGCCGCAGTATGCCGCTTCACCTTTGCGGAACGCCGCTCGGGCCGCCAGACGGGCCCAGGTGCCCATGACGCCCTTCCCCGCAGGGACGAGCGCCCGGGGCAGCTTGACCCACCTATATTTCATTAGGCACTTCATGTGTTTTCTCCTATTCCTCCTAGAAAGTAAAACGCGGCTTCATTTCGAAGCCGCTTACAATGCTTTATCATAATATGTGCAGAGCGGCGGCTGTTTTAGCCACCGCTCTATCTGTTTGCTGGGTTTTCACACCCCCTCCAACTGGTATTTGGATCAAACCGTCATACTCACTTCAATGAAGAGCTCGCATTTGGGTTTGTCCTATTATATCACCAGCGTCGGTCTTGAATTCCAGCGCCGGGCTCACCACGGAGTTGGCAAAGCCCGTGATGGGCACCAGCGTCCCCGCCCCGGCGAACCGGGCCATCTGGTCGTAGACGTTGAGGCCCGTCAGCACCGCCGCCAGGAAGATGAGCGTCATGCTCACCGCCGTGGCGGCGTCCTCCTCGCCGAGGCCCCCGAACTGGCGGTATGCCACGCTCAACCCCTGCCCCAGGCAGCAGATGAGCCCGCCCACGATGAACGCCTTTATGAGATCCTTCGCCACCGGGGAGCCGGGGGCCATATCCTGGATATACTTATCATACTCGCTGTTGGTCATATTCATATCGATCACCGGTCTTATTTTGCATGGACCGGGCCGGGTTTATGCAATCGTAAGCAAAGGTTTGCCAAAATCTGTATTTTGGCATATAATCCTTATATCACCATCCAAAGGAGGGCCGGCGCCATGAAAAAGACCCTGCGCCGTACCATCGGGACCTGGGCGGCCATCGTGCTGGGCAACGGCCTTCTGGCCTTCACGGTGGAGGCCTTCATCATCCCCCACGGCATCCTCATGGGCGGCACCACCGGCATCGCCATCGTCCTGGACCGGGTCCTGCCCCTGGACACCGCCGCCATCGTGTTCATTTTAAACGCCCTGCTGCTGGTGCTGGGCGGCCTGGTGCTGGGAAAGCGGCTGGTGGCCACCACCCTGGCCAGCTCCCTTTTGTACCCCCTTCTATTGGAAGCGGTCCACCGCATCCCCGGCGTGACGGCGCTCACCGACAACGCCCTTCTGGCCTCTCTGTTCGGCGGGGTTCTCATGGGCGCGGCATTGGGCATGGTCATGCGGGTGGGCTCCTCCACCGGCGGCATGGACATCGCCGCGCTGGTGCTGCATAAATGGACCCATGTGCCCGTGTCCTGGTGCGTGTACGCCCTGGACGCGGTGGTCATCGGCGGCCAGGCCCTGTTCTCCCCCGCGGAGAGCGTGCTGTACGGCCTGGTGGTGCTGGTGCTGGAGTCCATCATGCTGGATAAGGTCATGATCCTGGGCCAGGCCCAAATTCAAATCTTTGTCATCTCCCAGAGCTACGAGGCCATCCGCCGGGCCCTGCTCACGGCCTTGGAGGCAGGCGTCACCATGATGCAGGTGGAGACGGGCCACCTGGGCCAGCAGCAGATGGGCGTGCTCTGCGTCATCCCCCACCGGAAGCTGTACGCCGCCACGGAGCTCATCCAGTCCATCGACCCCGCCGCCTTCATCACAATTACCCAGGTGAAGGAGGTCCGGGGCCGGGGCTTCACATTGGAGCGGGCCATCCGGCCGCCCGCGGACGAACCGTAGAAAAACCGCCCGCCGCATGTCTGATATGCTCCCTCAATGGAAGACAGTGAAAAAGACACTGCATCCATGGAGGGAGC
>CANRKN010000213.1 GCA_947631215.1 uncultured Oscillospiraceae bacterium
CTCATAGCTCTCCTATGGCGTTTCCTTCTGTTGTTTCCGTGATTCACCCTCTTGACTTAATACCATTGGACTTATATGTGTGTTTTCCTCATTTTACCATGGTAAGGCCCATTTTACAATGGCCGCCCGCAAAGAATCGGGGCCCGGGGGATATACTGAACAGGGTGGAGCGCAGATATTTAGCACTCTTTTCTCGCGAGTGCTAATATTTACACTTCGTTCACACTTACACATAAATTTATTCACAATTTATGTGTATGATACAGACAAATCAAAAAACACAGGAGGTTTTTCACCATGTTCGATATGATACCTTTCAGCCGCCGTTCCTATGAGCCCAGCACCATCTGGGACCCGTTCCAGGAGTTCTTCGGCACCGTGGCCCACGCCGCCGCCACCGACATCAAGGAGTCCGACAAGGACTTCACCATCGAGACGGAGCTGCCCGGCTACGACAAGAGCGAGATCTCCGTCAGCATGAAGGAGGGCGTGCTCACCGTCAAGGCCGAGCACCAGGCCAAGGCCGACGAGAGTGAGGCCAAGGGCTATATCCGCCGGGAGCGGAGCTATTCCACCGTGGAGCGGAGCTTTGAGGTGGCCGGCGTGGACGCCGGGGCCATCACCGCCCAGTTCACCAACGGCGTTCTGACCCTGACCCTGCCCAAGCTGCCCGAGGTGGTCCCCCAGCAGCACCAGATAGAGATCCAGTAACACCTTCCACTTCATTTTCTCCTTCTCTTCTTCTCTCTTTCCTCAGCAGCCGCCGGAGGCATCATCCTCCGGCGGTTTTTTGTCTATATCGCCTCAAATTTGAAAAACGCCGCCGTTTTATATTGACAGAATTGCCCAACCGGCGCTACAATATCTCCAC
Source organism: uncultured Oscillospiraceae bacterium (assembly GCA_947631215.1). Next base: position 872 of record CANRKN010000213.1, read on the forward strand.
CTACGCAAAGCGATACCCGCCGGGCGCCTGCCCGGACGCCAACGCAAAAGGAGGAGCGTTTATGTTATATCAGACCACCCCGGAGCACGAGGCCCTGCGCGCGAAAATTCGCCAGTTCGCGGAGGAGGAGATCAAGCCCATCGCCTTTGCTCTGGACCAGGCCAACGAGTTCCCCACGGAGGCCGTGAAGAAGCTGGGCCAGATGGGCCTCATGGGCATCCCCTATCCCAAGGAGTACGGCGGCGCGGGACTGGATGTTATGAGCTACGCCATCGCCGTGGAGGAGCTGGCCCGTGTGGACGGCGGCGCGGGCGTCATTTTGTCCGCCCATGTGTCCCTGGGAAGCTACCCCATCTTCGCCTTCGGCACCGAGGAGCAGAAGCAGAAATATCTCGTGCCCCTGGCCAAGGGCGAGAAGATCGGCGCCTTCGGCCTGACCGAGCCCAACGCGGGCTCCGACGCCGGCGGCACCGAGACCACCGCCGCGGACAAGGGGGACTATTACCTCCTGAACGGCGGCAAGATATTCATCACCAACGCCCCCAAGGCGGACACCTACGTGGTCTTTGCCGTCACCACCCCGGACATCGGCACCCGGGGCATCAGCGCCTTCATCGTGGAGAAGGGCTGGAAGGGCTTTGACTTCGGCGACCACTACGACAAGATGGGCATCCGCTCCTCCACCACGGCGGAGCTCATATTCAACGACGTGAAGGTGCCCAAGGAGAACCTCCTGGGCAAGGAGGGCCAAGGCTTCAAGATCGCCATGGCCACCCTGGACGGCGGCCGCATCGGCATCGCGGCCCAGGCCCTGGGCATCGCCCAAGGGGCCTATGAGAACGCCGTGGCCTACGCCAAGGAACGCATCCAGTTCGGAAAGCCCATCGCCTTCCAGCAGGCACTGTCCTTCAAGATCGCCGACATGGCGACGAAGCTGCGCTGCGCCCGGTTTCTCGTCTACTCCGCGGCGGAGCTCAAGGAGCACCACGAGCCCTACGCCATGGAGGCGGCCATGGCGAAGATGTACGCCTCCGACATCGCCCTGCAGGTCACCAACGACGCTTTGCAGATCCACGGCGGCGCCGGCTTCATGAAGGGCATGGAGGTGGAGCGGGCCTACCGGGACGCCAAGATCACCACCATCTACGAGGGCACCAACGAGATACAGCGGGTGGTCATCTCCTCCGCCATCCTGGGCAAGGCGCCCAAGTCCGCCGGCGGCGGAGGCGGCTCCGCCCCCAAGAAGCCCGCGCCCATCACCGGCGTGCGGAAAAAGACCATCTTCCGGGAGGGGAACGCCAAGGAGAAGGTGGAGGCCCTGGTGGCGGCGCTCAAAAAGGACGGCTACGACTTCACCGTGGGCATCCCCGCCGACACGCCCATCGCCCAGGCCGAGCGGGTGGTATCCGCCGGCAAGGGCATCGGCCCGAAGGAGAACATGAAGCTCATCGAGGACCTGGCCCAGGCCGCCGGCGCGGCCATCGGCTCCAGCCGGCCCGTGGCGGAGACATTGAAATATGTGCCCCTGAATCGGTACGTGGGCATGTCCGGGCAGAAGTTCACCGGCAACCTCTATATCGCCTGCGGCATCTCCGGCGCCATCCAGCATCTGAAGGGCATCAAGGACGC